>JAHDXY010000442.1 GCA_023384005.1 Burkholderiaceae bacterium
TATGCCGCAACCAGCATTGCCGAGCACTTCATGGAGTCGGGCCGCGACGTGCTGATCGTCTACGACGATCTCACCCGTCACGCGCGCGCCTACCGCGAACTGTCGCTGCTGCTGCGTCGCCCGCCGGGGCGTGAGGCCTTTCCGGGCGACATCTTCTACATCCACTCGCGCATGCTGGAGCGCGCCACCCATCTGAGCGACGAGCGCGGCGGCGGCTCGATGACCGCCCTGCCCATCATCGAGACCGAGGCGCAGAACATCTCGGCCTACATTCCGACCAACCTGATCTCCATCACCGACGGGCAGATCGTGCTGTCGCCGTCGTTGTTCGAACTGGGTGTGCTGCCGGCCATCGACGTTGGCCAGTCGGTCTCGCGCGTGGGCGGCAAGGCGCAGCGCGCGGCCTACCGCGCGGTCGCGGGCGATCTCAAGCTGGCCTACGCGCAGTTCGAGGAACTCGAGACCTTCGCGCGCTTCGGCGCCCGGCTGGACGAGGGCACACGGCAGTCGATCGCGCACGGCAGGCGCATCCGAGCCTGCCTTGGCCAGGCAGAGCTGTCGCCGGTATCGGTGCCGGCGCAGATCGCCATCCTTCTGGCGCTGAACGCGGGACTGTTCGACCCCGTGCCGCTGGAGCGCATGGCCGCAGCCCAGCGAGCCGTGGAGGACGCTACCGACTCGCTGCCCGACGGCGTGGGCGGGCGACTGGCCGGCGTCGAACCGCTGACCGACGCCGATCGCGAGCAGGTCACCGCTGCCGCCCGCCAGGCACTCGCAACGTTCCTGGTCCAGGAGCAGTCGAACCTGGCCCCGCCCGCCGCCGGGCCAGAGACAGAACCGAAGGAAGCGCCATGAAGCCCACTCGCCCGCCCTCGTTCGGAACCGAACCCGCGCTGCGCTGATGACCACGACCACGATCGCGTTGCGCCGCAAGATCGATAGCGCGGCTGACCTCAAGTCCGTGGTGCGCGCGATGAAGGCCTCGGCGGCATCGGCCATCGGGCAATACGAAAGATCGGTGGCCGCACTTGCCGACTACGCGCGCACGGTCGAACTCGGGCTCAGCGTGTGCCTGCGCTCATCCAATCCGGACGCCGCGCACGCGGATGCCCCCCCGAGGCACTCCGACGACGCCGCGGTTCAGGCCGTGGTGTTCGGCTCCGACCAGGGGCTTGTGGGCCGGTTCAACGCGGCGGTGGTCGAGCATGCGATGCTACACTTGGAGCCGTTGCCTGCGAAAGCGCAGGTTTGGGCGGTCGGCGAGCGTGTGCATGCGCGCCTTCTCGATGCGGGCGTGCGGCCCGTTGGTTCGTTCCCGGTACCGGGATCGGTGGAGTTGATCACGCGACTCGTCGGGCAGATCCTGCTGAAGGTCTTGGCGCCGGACAGCTCATCGGTGGGCGAACCCCAGAGTGCAACGCTGATGCTTTTTTACAACCGGCCGACCGGCTCCGGCCACGTACCGGTGAGCCAGCGCCTGCTGCCGCTGGACGAGCGTTGGCATCGCGCACTGGCCCGTCGTCCCTGGCCCACGGCCCAGTTGCCCGAAGTGCTGGGCACGGGAGCGCAGGCGTTGCGGGCCTTCATCCGCGAGCACCTGTTCGTCTCGCTGTTTCGCGCCAGCGCCGAGTCCCTGGCCAGCGAAAACGCGAGTCGTCTTGCCGCCATGCAGCGCGCCGATCGCAACATCGGCGAGCTGCTCACCGATCTTGGTGCGAAGTTCCACCGGCTTCGCCAGAGCGGCATCGATGAAGAGCTGTTCGACGTCGTCGCCGGGTTCGACGCGATGACGCCCCAAACGATGCCGCACGGATGACGGACACTGACTTCCGCACCGGCGGGCGCGCCTGAGCGGCGGCCGGGCAGATCGGATCATGGAATTCAAAGACTACTACAAGCTGCTCGGCGTCGAACGATCGGCGAGTGCCGACGCAATCAAGAAGGCCTTTCGTCGCCTCGCTCGCAAGCACCATCCGGACATCAACCCGTCGCCCGATTCGGCGGCGCGCATGCAGGAGCTCAACGAGGCCTACGAGGTCCTGCGCGACGATGAAAGGCGCGCCGCTTACGACCACGTGAGCCAGGGAGCGCAGGGCGGCCAGCCGTTCGAGCCGCCGCCGGGCTGGAACAGTGGGTTCGAGTTCAGCGCTGCGCCCGGTGACTCGGTCGACGAGGGCGATCACAGCGCTTTCTTCGAAGCCCTGTTCGGCGCCGCGCAGCGCCGTGCGGCATGGGAGCAAAGAGGTGGCGGCGCAAGGCAGCCACGCGCCCGACGCGGGCAGGACCACCACGCGAGGATCGTCATACCGCTGCACGACGCGTTTCACGGCGCGACGCGCTCGATCACCTTGCACCGGCCGGCAATCGACGACGCGGGCCAGGTGGCGCTGCACGAACGCACGCTTCAGGTGGCGATCCCGAAGGGCATCCGTGCCGGGCAGCAGATCCGCCTGACCGGCCAGGGCTCGGCGAGCTTGGACAATGGACCTCCGGGCGACCTGTATCTGGAGGTGGC
>JAHDXY010000041.1 GCA_023384005.1 Burkholderiaceae bacterium
TGTTCTTCAAGTGCGAGAACCTGCAACGGATGGGCGCGTTCAAGTTCCGCGGCGCGTACAACGCGCTGGCGAAGCTCGCGCCCGAGGCGCGCCCGCGCGGCGTGATTGCGTTCTCGTCGGGCAACCACGCGCAGGGCGTCGCGCTGGCGGCGAAAATCCTCTGCATGCCGGCGGCGATCGTGATGCCCACCGACGCGCCGCCGCTGAAGATCGCCGCCACGCGCGGCTACGGCGCCGAGGTGATCCTCTACGACCGTCGCCGCGAAGACCGCGAGGCGATCGGCGCGCGCCTCGCCCAAGAGCGCGGCGCGACGCTGATCCCGCCCTTCGACCACGCCGACGTGATCGCCGGCCAGGGCACCGCGGCGCTGGAGCTGATCGAGGACACCGGGCCGCTGGACGCGCTGGCGGTGTGCGTCGGCGGCGCCGGGCTGATCGCGGGCTGCGCGATCGCGGCGAAGGCGCTGGCCCCTGCGTGCCGGGTGATCGGCGTCGAGCCCGAGGCGGGCAACGACGTGCAGCTCTCGCTCGCTCGCGGCGAGCGGGTGAAGATTGCGGTGCCGAACACGATCGCCGACGGCGCGCAGACCCAGCAGGTGGGCGAACTGAGCTTCCCGATCGTGCAGGCGCTGGTCGCGGAAATCGTCACCACGAGCGACGCGCAGCTGGTGCGCACGATGCGCTTTTTCGCCGAGCGGATGAAACTGGTGGTGGAACCCACCGGCTGCCTGGCCGCCGCCGCGCTGCTCGAAGGCGTGATCCGCCTGCCGGGCAAGCGGGTGGGGGTGATCGTGAGCGGCGGCAACATCGACGCTGCCGGCTACGCGCGGCTGCTGGGGTCGTTGCCGCAGCAGTAGCGGGGCTCGAACTGCTGTCGCGCGGGCTCAGGCACGATCAGGCGATCGGGCCGGGCGTCAGGCTGCGCCGCGGCGCAGCACCTACAACGAAGGGGAGGAAACGGAAATGGGAGAGAAAGTCGAACTGAGGGCCGCGGACGGGCACCGTCTCGCGGCCTATGTCGCGCGGCCCAAGGGCACGCCGCGCGGTGCGGTGGTGGTGGTACAGGAGATCTTCGGTGTGAATCGCCACATCCGCGCCGTGACCGACGGCTTCGCCGCCGACGGCTACCTTGCAGTGGCGCCGGCGCTCTTCGACCGGATACAGCGCGATTACGAGACCGGCTACGAGCCTGAGGACATCGCGGCCGGTCGCGCGCTGAAAGACGGCACGCGACTCGACGACTCGGTGCGCGACGTGAGCGCGGCGGTCGAGTTCGCACGCGCCGGCGGAGAGGTCGCGGTGGTCGGCTACTGCTGGGGCGGCACGGTCGCGTGGCTGGCCGCGACACGGATCGACGGCATCGCCTGCGCGGTACCCTACTACGGCGGCGGCATCCCAGAATACGCCGCCGAGGCGCCGCGCTGCCCGGTATTGTGTCACTTCGGCGACAAGGACACTTCGCCTGCGCCCGACGCAGCGCGTGCGGCCGTGGCCAAGCATAAGTCCGTGACTGCTCACTTCTACCCTGCAGGCCACGGGTTCAACTGCGACCTGCGCGGGTCATACCACGAGGAGAGCGCGAAACTGGCCCGCGAACGGACCATCGCGTTCCTGGCAAAGAAGATCGGCTCCTGACGCAGCGGCTCGCGCGCGAGCGCCGGACGCACTTTCCCAGTTCGGCCGACAGCGCCAGTTCGGCCGACGGCGCGTTGCCGCGCCCGGGCCGCTCGATGGTGAGCAGCGCGAAGCCGCGATCGATCCGCAAGCTCATCGCGCCGAACCTCCGTCCAGGTCGTTTCCCTGCCGCCGCGCCGTGTCAATCGGTGTTCGCCGCCGCGACGCCGCCGCCGCCGCTCGCCCGCGCGCCGCGCAGCGACTCGCCGTGCTCGCCGAGCGCCGGCGGGCGCGCGTCGACGGGCACCGCCCCGCCGTCGAGCCGCACCGGGCAGCCCACGGTGCGCGTGCGAACGCCGCCCGGCAGCGTCATCGGCTGCACCAGCTCCAGGTGTTGGGCCTGCGGATCGGCGAGCGCCTGCGAGTAGCTGTTGATCGGCGCGCCGGGTACGCCCGCGGCGGCGAAGCGGGCGAGCCAGTCGGTGGCGGCGGCAGCCGCGAATCGCGCCTCGAGCAGCTCACGAAGCGCGTCCTGGTTGGACGCGCGCAGCGTCGTCGACGCGAAGCGCTCGTCGTCGAGCAGCTCGGGCATCGCGACCACCTCCACCACCGCGCGCCACAGCCGGTCGTTGCCCGCCGCGATCGCGAAGAACCCGTCGCTGGCACGAAACGCCTGGTACGGCGCGTTCCTGGGGTGGGCCGAACCCAGCCTGCGCGGATCACGACCGGTGCCGAAGTATTCACTGGTCTGCAGCGCGCCGATCGCGAGCGTGGTCGCGAACATCGGCACGTCGATACTCCCGCCCGGCCCGCCGGCGCGAACCCGCGCGAGCAGCGCGGCGATCGAGTACGCCGCGTACAGCCCGGCGGCGAAGTCGGACACCGGCACTCCGCACTTGGCCGGCGCGCCGTCGGGATCACCGGTTACGCTCATCACCCCGGCGGCAGCCTGGACGGTGAGGTCGAACCCGCCCTCGGACGCTCGCGGCCCGCTCTGCCCGAAGGCCGAGATCGAGCAGTACACCAGCGAGGGCTTGCGCTCGCCGAACCAGTCCCAGCCAAGCCCCAGGCGTTGCATCGCCCCGGGCCGGTTGTTCTCGACCAGCACGTCGGACTCGAGCACCAGCGAGCGCGCGAGGTCGCGATCGGCAGCGTCCTTCAAGTCGAGGACGATCGATCGCTTGGCGCGATTGATCGAAGCGAAATTTTCCGAGAAGCCGTTGCTGATCGGTGGCCAATGGCGCAGCGCATCTCCCTCGCGCGGCTCGACCTTTAGCACCTCGGCGCCGAAGTCCGCCAGCAACATGCCGCAAAACGGCCCGGCCGCCACCTGGCAGAACTCGACGACGCGCACCCCCACGAGCGGCAGCGGTGCCCTGGCGTGCGTTGCCCCGGCGTCCCGTGCCCCGGTGTCCGATTGCGCCGCGCCCGCCCGCTCGCCGACGCCGCTCACGCGAAGGGGCGCGCGCCGATCAGCCAGGCGTGCAGATACAGCGCGAACACGAACCAGGCGCCGACGCCTGCCACGACCGTGATCGCGTCGCCCGACATCGTCCCGGCCGGGATCACGCGCGAGGCCAGGCGATCGCGCCGGCGCGCACTGCGAAAGTCGAGCACCGCCCACACGAGAAAGGCGCCGAACAGCATCAGGTCGGCGAGCGTGCCGTTGGCGATCAGGTGCGCGAAGGCCCAGACCTTCACCCCGGCGACCATCGGGTGCCCGACCGCCGCGCGGATCCGGTTGCGCGGCACGTAGGCGGCGGCGATGAGCACGAAGGAAATCAGCGTGAGCAGCGACGCTGCGTGCCGGGTCCACGCGGGCGGACTCCACAACTCGACCGGCGCGCCGCGCGCGAGTCCGTAGCCCCAGACGATCAGCACGAGCCCGATCGCCGAGGCGAGCGCGTACAGTCCCTTGTACGCGTTCTCGCCGCGGCGCGCGATCTGTGCGCTGCGCCAGTCGTCGGCGAACACGCGTACCGAGTGCACACCGAGGAAAATCACCAAGCCGATCACGAGCGCGCTCATCGCCTTCCTTTCGTCGTTCGCGGGTCTCGTCGGATAATACCCGCACGAGTTCCCGACGCCGTTCCGATCGATTTCGGTCACGCAGCCTGAGGCATCTACCGTGATTTCGAGCACCTACCGATGACCGAACTGATCCTGATCCGTCACGGCGAGACCGACTGGAACCTGCAGCACCGCTTCCAGGGGCAAATCGACGTACCGCTCAACGCGCGCGGCCTCGCGCAGGCGGCGCGCCTCGGCGAACGGATGCGCAACGAGCCGATCGACGCGATCGTGTGCAGCGACCTGATGCGTGCGCGGCAGACCGCGTCGCCCGCGGCATTCGCGCTGGGCCTCGAAGCCGAACACGACTGCGGCCTGCGCGAGCAGGCGTTCGGCGTGCTCGAGGGCCTCGCGCTGCCCGAGATCCTCGAGCGCTACCCCACCGAATGGGCCAACTGGTGCCGGCACGATCCCGAGTACGCGCTGCCCGGCGGCGAGAACGTGCGCGACTTTCACGCGCGGGTCGTCGACGCGATCTTCGCGATCGCCGCGCGCCACCCGTTGCGCCGCCTCGCACTGGTCACGCACGGTGGCGCGCTCGACATGGTGTTTCGCACCGCGATGGGGCTCCCGCTCTCGGGGCCTCGCACCTGCGCGATTCCCAACGCGGGGCTGAACACGCTGCGCGTCGCCGAGGGGCGCATCAAGATCCTGCGCTGGGCCGACGACGGCCACGTCGCCGACCTCGGCGCGGTCGCGCCGGTGGACCTCGCCTCGCTCGCCCCGCCCGACATCCAGAGCGACGGGCCGCCCTGAGCCTTCGCCGCGCGCGGCGTTCGTGCACAATGCCCGATTACCCGACATCGAGCCCACCCTCGGCCCCTGAGCGAATAGTCGCGGGCCGAACCGAACGAACGAAAGGTACCGAATGGTTCAACGAATGAAGTTCTACATCGACGGCGCATGGGTCGACCCGGTCGCTCCCAAGTCCAGACCCGTCGTCAATCCCGCTACCGAAGAGCCGATGTACGAGATCGCGCTGGGATCCGCGGCCGACGTCGACAGGGCGATTGCCGCGGCGCGCAAGGCCTTTGAGACCTACTCGCAGACGTCGCGCGACGAGCGCGTCGCGCTGCTAACGCGCATCGTCGAGGTCTACAAGTCGCGCACGAAAGACATCGGCGCAGCGATCTCCGACGAGATGGGCGCGCCGCTGCGCTTTGCCGAGAAGTTCCAGGCCGGCGCCGGCCTGGGGCACATCCTTTCGACGCTGGAAGTGCTCAAGAGCTACGACTTCGAGGAGCGCGTCGGCTCGGCAATGGTCGTGCGCGAACCCGTCGGCGTGGTCGGGATGATTACACCGTGGAACTGGCCGCTCAACCAGATCACCTGCAAGGTCGCGCCCGCGCTCGCGGCCGGCTGCACGATGATCCTCAAACCCTCCGAATTCACGCCCTCCTCGGCGCTGATCTTCGCGGAGATCCTGCACGAGGCCGGCGTTCCCAAGGGCGTGTTCAACCTCGTCATGGGACTGGGCGAGGAGGTGGGCGCGGCGATGAGCGCGCACCCGGGTATCGACATGATCTCGTTCACCGGGTCGACCCGCGCCGGCATCGACGTCGCGCAGCGCGCGGCGCCCACCGTCAAGCGCGTGAGCCAGGAGCTCGGGGGCAAGTCGCCCAACCTCATCCTCGAGGACGCCGACCTGCAAAAGGCGGTCGCGGGCGGCGTCGCGCAGGTGTTCGGCAACTCGGGGCAGTCGTGCAACGCGCCCACGCGCATGCTGGTGCCCCGGTCGAAGATGGACGAGGTGATCGCGATCGCGAAGGGGGTCGCCGAGAAGACCAAGGCCGGCGACCCGCGCGCGGAAGACACCAGGATCGGCCCGGTGGTCTCGTCGATCCAGTTCGAGAAGATCCAGGCGCTGATCGCCAAGGGCATCGAGGAAGGGGCGACGCTGGTCGCCGGCGGCCCGGGACGCCCCGAGGGCATCGACAAGGGCTACTTCGTGCGCCCGACGGTGTTCGCGAACGTGGGCAACGACATGACGATCGCGCGCGAAGAGATCTTCGGCCCGGTGCTCGCGATCATCGGCTACGACAACGAGGACGAGGCGGTGAGGATCGCCAACGACACGCCCTATGGTCTCGCCGCCTACGTGTCGGCGGGCTCGATCGAACGCGCCGGCAGCGTCGCGCGAAGGATCCGCGCGGGCAACGTCAACCTCAACGGCGTTCCCAACGAACGCTTGGCGCCTTTCGGCGGTTACAAGCAATCGGGCAACGGCCGCGAATGGGGCAGGTTCGGGCTCGAGGAGTATCTCGAGGCCAAGGCGATCGCGGGCTTCGGCGAGGCCTGAGCGTCGCGCCGGGAGCGCGCCGCTTGGCGCGGCGTCGACGCGGAGTCGCTGTACGTGGATACGGAAATGCGCGTCCCGCTCGGGCGCGTCGGGGGCGCCGCGGGGCGGCCAGTGTGATCGCGTTTCTCGGTGCCGTGGCCGCGGTGGAGTTGTCGACCCTCGCCCCGCCCGACATCCAGGCGGACGGGGCGCCCTGACAGGAACGCACCCGGTTGCGCGAACCCGGGCAGGCTGTTCTACTCGTCCGATCGACGAGCGAACAAGGGCAGTGTGACCATGGCGATCATCGAGCCCACCGCGCAGCAGGTCACCGGCAACCTGACGAGCCTTTACACGACGCTGACCGGTTCGGCCGGGGCCGACTCGCTGCTCGGCATGTCGAAATGGGGCGGCGCGCCAGGCACCGGCGCGATGCTGAGCTATTCGTTCCCGACCCTCGCCAGCCAGTTCGACCTGTCGGACGTCTGGGGCGCGTACGGAACGAGTACGGGTTCGGCGGGGGCACTCACCGCACCGGGCTTCGCCGCCTTCGACGCCGATCAGCAGGCCGCCACCGCGCTGGCGCTGGCGGCCTTTGCGAACGTGGCCAACCTCGGCTTCACGCTGGTCGCGGCCGAGGCTGGCGGCGGCACGCTGCGCTTCAACTTCACCGATGGGCCTGCGATGGAGGCCGATACAGCCGCGTATTCGGTCCTTCCGATGGACACTGCGGAGTCGGCCGATACCTTTTTCAACGCGACCTACCTGTCGGGCGGATTCGCGCCGGGCACGCAGAATTTTCTCACGCTGACCCACGAGCTCGGTCACGCGCTCGGCCTGAAGCATCCCTTCGAGACTGCCACCTTCGGCTCTCCTGTCGGTTGGCCCCGCAACGACACCACGCTGCCCTTCACCGGCAGCGACACGCTCACCGGGTTCAGCAGCAGCGATACGGTGATGGCCTACAACGACCTGCGCGGCAGGGACGAGATCGGGGTGGTGCAGTTCGCGCCGACCACCCTGATGCGATTCGACATCCAGGCGCTGCAGTACATCTACGGCCCGAACATGGACTTCAACGCGGGCGATACCGTTTATTCCTTTCTCAGCGATCAGCAAGTGCACCAGACCATCTGGGACGGCGGCGGCAACGACACCATCGCGGTGTCCGGCCCGGGCGCGAGCAGGATCGATCTGACCCCGGGCAGCTGGAGCGAAATCGGTGCACCGCTGCTCTACTCGTTGAGAAATCCGAACCCCGGCGAACAGGACCCCGCGAGCAATCCCCAGACGCTGTTCATCTACGACACGGTGACGATCGAGAACGCGGCGGGTGGCGCCGGTGACGACGAGATCACCGGCAATGCGGCCGACAACCGGCTGACAGGCAACGCCGGCTTCGATGCACTCGACGGCGGCGCCGGCTTCGACGTGGCGGTCTACGACAGCCCCAGCGGGCAGGCGCGGGTCGACAAGCTGGGAGGCGTCTGGGTGGTGACCGACAAGTCCGGCGCGAACGGCACCGACGCGATGATCAACGTCGAACAGCTGCAGTTCGCCGACAAGCTGTTCGACCTCGTGAACCTGCCGCGCACCGAGGCGCCGACCTACGGCAAGACCGGCAGCTTCCTGTTCGACGCGGTGTACTACCTGCTCGACAACGCCGAACTGGTTCCCGCGTTCAACCTGGCCACCGCTGCCGGGCATTACCTGCAAACCGGCGCGGCGCAGGGCAAGGCACCGAACAGCTGGTTCGACGCCGACTACTATGCGAACAAGTGGGCCGACCTCCAGTCGCTCGACCTGGACGCTGCCACCCTGTTCCTGCACTACAACCTGTTCGGGGTCTGGGAGGGGCGCGCCGCCGGGCCGAAGTTCGACGCCTTCGACGGCAACCGGTATCTGGCCGAGAATCCGGATGTCGCCGCCTACGTCGACGCGCACGTCGCCGACTTCCTGAACAGCCGCAGCAACGGCGCGATCGCGCACTTCGTGATCTACGGGTCGAACGAGCAGCGCGAAGTGTTCGACATGGTCGGCCAGGCCATCGGATTCGACTATTCCGCCGACCTGTTCGGCGCTTGACGGGGGACGCACCGATGCGATTCGAAGACCTGCTGCCGCTCGCGACCAAAGCGGGCGCGCGTCTGAAAGCCCGAGGCGAGACGATCGCCGTGTCCGAATCATCGACCGGCGGGCTGATCAGCGCCGCGCTGCTGTCGGTGCCGGGCGCCTCCAGCTACTTCCTGGGCGGCGCGGTCGTGTACACGCGCGTCGCGCGCAACCAGCTCGTGCAGATCGGCGACGAGGACATGACCGGGATGCGCCCGGCGAGCGAGCCCTACGCGCAGTTGCTCGCCGCGCGCTCGCGCACGCGTTTCGAGGCGACCTGGGGACTGGCCGAAACCGGCGCGACCGGCCCCACCGGCAACCGCTACGGCGATGCCGCAGGGCACAGCTGCATCGCGATCGCCGGGCCGATCGAGCGCGTGATCACGCTCGAGACCGGACGCACGCTGCGCCACACGAACATGTGCATGTTCGCGCAGCGCGCGCTCGAGGTGCTGATCGAAGCGCTCGAATGAGGCCAACTGGACGCGCACTTGAGCAGCTTGATTTCCCTGGTTGAGCGTCGACCCGATGCAACTGACCCAGCCGGTGAACAAGCCGGTCGCAAGCAAACCGTGCCGAACACAGGGGACGCGAATGACAGACCGAACTCTGGATGCAGACTACGTCATCGTCGGCGCCGGCGCGGTGGGCATGGCCTTCGCCGACACGCTGCTCACCGACAGCGACGCGACGATGATCGTGGTGGATCGCCGGCACAGGCCCGGCGGTCACTGGAACGACGCCTATCCCTTCGTTCGGCTGCACGGGCCATCGGTGGTCTACGGGGTGAACTCGCGAGCGCTCGATTCCGGCCGGATCGACGAGATCGGCCTGAATGCCGGACTGCTCGAGCTGGCGACCGGCGCCGAGATCTGCGCCTACTTCGACCAGTTGATGCGCCAGCGTCTGCTCCCCAGCGGGCGCGTCCAGTACCTCCCGCTGAGCGACTTCGGCGCGGACAACGTGGCGAGTTCGCGCATGACCGGTGTGCGCACGCAGCTGCGCGCGAAGAAGAAGATCGTCGATACGACGATCGCCGACACGCGGGTGCCGGCGACGGACCCACCGAAGTTCCCGATTGCCCCGGGTGTGCGATGCGTTGCGCCGAACGAGCTGGCCAAGCTGGATGCACCGGGCGCCGGTTTCGTCGTCATCGGTGCGGGAAAGACCGCGATGGACGCCGCGGTGTGGCTGCTCGAGCAAGGCGTCGACCCGGATACGATCTGCTGGATCAGGCCACGCGATGCCTGGCTGCTCAATCGCGCCACCCAGCAGCCGAGCTACGAGTTCTTCGCCGACACCTTCGGCGCGCTGGCTGCCGAGATGGAGGCCGCACGCGACGCGTCTTCGGTCGACGACCTCTTCATGCGCCTGGAGCGCGCGGGCGTGCTGCGCAGGATCGACCCCACCGTCACGCCGAGCATGTATCGCTGCGCGATCGTCAGCGATGCCGAACTGCAGCAGATGCGGAGGATCAGCAACGTCGTGAGGCTCGGTCACGTCGCGGCGATCGAATCAGAACGTATCGTGCTCGAGCACGGCGTGGTCCCGACTTCGCCGGGGCACATCCACGTTCACTGCAGCGCGGACGGCATCCCGCGCAAGCCACAACAGCCGATTTTTCAGAATGGGCGCATCGTGCCGCAGTACGTGCGCCGATGCTCGCCGACCTTCAGCGCCGCGATGGTCGCGCATATAGAGGCCACCTTCGGCAGCGACGAGGAAAAGAACGCGCTGTGCACACCGAGTCCGATCCCCGACGAGCCGATCGACTGGCTGCGCATGCAGCTGAGCGACGCACGCAACAACTACCTCTGGTCGAAGTCGGCCCAGCTGCGTCAATGGCTGGCGAGCGCACGGCTGGACGCGTTCTCGGCGATGATCGCCCGCGTCGACGACGATTCGGCGCCGGAGCACGCCGCGATCCTCGAGCGTTACTTCGGCGCGCTCGTTCCGGGAACGGAGCGACTCAGGCGTTTGCTGCAAAGCGCTGCCTGACTGGCTGTCGAATCGGGCTCGTTCACCTTGGAATCGGGCTCGTGCACCTCGCGCGGCGCGGCGCGGCCCCGAGGCAGCGGCATCGCAGGCCGCGCGCCGCCCCTCAGCGCAGCAGATCGTAGGGCCCACCGCGCTCGAGCGCGCGCTCGTATGCGGGGCGCGCGTGAATTCGCGACAGCCAGTCGCTCAGTGTCTCGTAGCGTGCGTCGAGTCCGCCGCGCGCCGCGGCGCCCTCGAGCGCGAAGCTCATCTGCACGTCGGCCGCGCTGAACTCGGCGCCGGCGAACCACGGGCCCTTGTCGCGCAACTCGGCCTCCATGAACTCGAGATGCGCCTTGATCTGCGGCTCGACGAAGGCCTTGAGGACGCGCTCGCTGATCTTGCGCGCGATCGGCCTGACGAAGAACGGCATCGGCTCGCGGGGAATGCGCGCGAAGATCAGCCTGAGCAGCAGCGGCGGCATCGCCGAACCCTCGGCGAAGTGCAGCCAGTAGGTGTAGCGAAGCCGCTCGGGCGTGCCCGGCGCGGGCGCCAGCCGCCCCGCGCCGTGACGCTCGAGCAGATACTCGACGATCGCGCCCGACTCGGCCACAGCGAGCTCGCCGTCGGTGATCACCGGCGACTTGCCCAGTGGGTGCACCGCGCGCAGCGACACCGGCGCGCGCATCGTCTTCGGGTCGCGCTGGTAGCCGACGATCTCGTATTCGAGCCCGAGCTCCTCGAGAAGCCACAGGACACGCTGCGAGCGCGAGTTGTTCAGGTGGTGGACCTTAATCATATCTTGTCGTCCCTCGATCAGGTTGATGCCGCCGCGGTTCGTTGCGCGCCGGGCGGTGCTCGAGAAGCGCCGGTGCGACCCGCGTCAGCGCCGGGCGGCATCGGCGCAGATCAGCGCGAACAGCGAAGGTTGCGCGTGGCTGCCGCCGATCTCGTGCAGTCTCGGGATCGGCGGCACACGCGCGTTTCGCGCGACAGAAAGCCTTCCACGCAATCCGACAGCGCGGAGCGTGCCCGCGGGTCGGCGATGCTCACCGCGTTGCCGAAGGGGTCGACCGCCCGCAGTACGGGCGGTCGCGCGTCGCTCACCCCCTGATCACTCCCAGCGCAAGGCCGACAGGTCGTTGGCGAACAACGGAACGTCCTTCCACAGCCCCTTCAACTTCGCGCTGGCCACCGTGATCCACTGCGGCTGGTAGAGAAACACGTTGGGCGAGTCTTCGGCGATCAGGCGCTGCGCGTCGCCGATCAGCCTGGCGCGATCGGCGTCGTTCCCGGTGGAATTGATCTTGTCGAAGATCTCGTTGAATCTGGCCGATTCGTAGCCCCAGTAGTAGCCCTTCCTCGCGTAGTTGCCGAGGTCGAAGGGTTCCACGTGCGAGATGATCGACAGGTCGTAGGCCATGTTCTTGTAGACCCCGGAGAGCCACTGCGCCCACTCGACGTTCTGGATCTTCGCGACGATGCCTACCTTCGCGAGCTGCGCGGCGACCACCTCGCCGCCCTGGCGCGCGTACGGCGTGGGCGGCAAGACCAGCGAAAGCTCGAGCGGACCGGTGATTCCCGCTTCCTTTAGAAGCGCCTTCGCCCTGTCCGGATTGAAGGCGTTCACGCCGGTGAGGTCGACGTAGCCGAAAGCGCCGGGAACGTAGTGGCTTCCGATCGGCACGCCGAATCCGTCGGCCGCGCCCTCGATCACCGCCTTGCGGTCGATCGCCGCGGCGATCGCGCGACGCACGCGCACGTCGTCGAGCGGCTTCTTCTTGTTGTTGATCGCGACGATCGTCTTGGCGCGCGACCCTCCGACCAGCACCTGGAAGCGCGGATCGCTGCGGAACTGCGCAAGGCTGCGAGCCGCCGACACGCGCGGGAACGCGTCGACGTCGCCCGAGAGCAGCGACGCGACCTGCGCGGCCGGATCGCTGATGAAGCGAAAGCTCGCACGCGGGATCCGGATCGACGCGGGGTCGCGAAAACCGTCCCATTTCTGCAGAGTGACCGACGAGCCCTTGGCCCAGCTCGCGAGCCGGTACGGCCCCGTGCCCACCGGCTGCGTCGCGTTCGTCTCCGCGCTCTTGGGCTCGACGATGATCGACGTCGCCTGGCCTAGCACGAACAGGAAATCGGGATTGGTCTGCTTGAGCGTGATCGCGACCGTGTTCGCGTCGGGCGTATCGATCTTCGTCATTCCGGAGAAGGTGCGCTTGTCCTTGTTCGTGCTCTTCTCCGCTGCCGCCCGCTCGAACGAGTACTTCACGCTGGCCGACGAAAACGGCTCGCCGTTCTGGAACCTGAGGCCCTGGCGCAGCTTGAAGGTGTAGGTCTTCAGGTCTTGCGAGATGGTCCAGCTCTCGGCGAGCAACGGCGACACGTTGCCGTCCTCGTTTACCTTGGTGAGCGTCTCGAAGATGTTGTACAGCGTGATCTCGGCGATCGCCGCCGCCGCGCCCGAGGTCGGATCGAGCCCGGGCGGCTCGAGCGTCATCGCGAGAACGACCGAGTCCTTGCGCGGCTGGGCCGAGACTTGCGCCGGGCCAGCGAGCGAAATCGCCGCCGCCACCAGCCCGAGCAACACTGGAATCCTTGCTTTCACCTTCTCTCTCCTGACAGGTCGTTGCGGGTTCGGCGTCGGCCCCGTTGGCGGCGCGCGCCGGTTCAATGCTGCAACACTATATCGCGCGCGCAATCAACGCCTGCCTCTGCCAGGCGCCGCGTCGCCGCGGCGAGCGACCCGCCGAGGTCGATCGCGCGGCAGGCGTCGAGAAGCACCACTGCCTCGAAGCCTTCACGACGCGCGTCGATCGCCGAGTAGGCAACGCAGAAGTCGGTCGCCAGGCCACACAGCACCACGCGCGTGACGCCGCGCTCGCGCAGGTAGCCGGACAACCCGGTCGGGGTCTCGCGATCGTTCTCGAAGAACGCCGAGTACGAATCGATCGCGCGTCGAAACCCCTTGCGCACCACGAGTTGCGCCGGCGCGGTATCGAGCGCGGACTGAAACGCCGCTCCGTGCGTGCCCTGGACACAGTGATCGGGCCACAGGGTCTGCGGGCCGTAGCCGAGTTCGATCGACTCGTAGGCCGCGCGACCGGCGTGGGTGCTCGCGAACGAACCGTGGCGGGGCGGGTGCCAGTCCTGGGTCAGCACGACGCAGGAGAAGAATCGCATCGCCGCGTTGATCGGCGCGACCACTGCGTCGTCGTCGTTCACCGCCAGCGCGCCACCGGGACAGAAATCGTTCTGCACGTCGATCGCGATCAACGCGTCGCGCGCGAGATCGATGCGCAGTGCCCGGCTCATCGGGCAAGCTTCCCATCGCGCCGCCGATGCGTCAACGTCCAACACGTGCCCGGCGCGGCGGCTCAGGCCCCGCCGCCGAACGCGAGATGGCAGGACACCTCATGGCCCGGCGCGATCGCGCGCAGCTCCGGCGCCTGGTCGACGCAACGCGCGACCGCATGCGGGCAACGTGCTGCGAACGCGCATCCGCGCGAGGGGTCGACCGCGAAATCGTGCCGCGGCGCCGGCGCGCTGCGCCTGCGCGCGCCCGCGCGCGTCTGGGGACGCGCACGCGGCACCGCGTCGAGCAGCGCGCGCGTGTACGGATGCGCCGCCGCCCGAAACAGCGTCTGCGGCGTGCCCTGTTCGACGAACTTCCCGCGATACATCACCGCGACTTCGTCGCAGACGTGGTCGACCACCGCGAGGTCGTGGCTGATCAGCAGATAGGTGACGCCGAACTCGTCCTGCAGGTCCTGCAGCAGGTTGAGCACCTGTGCCTGCACCGAGACGTCCAGCGCGCTCACCGGCTCGTCGGCGACGATCAGCTTGGGCCGCGTGACCAGCGCGCGGGCGATCGCGATGCGCTGGCGCTGTCCGCCCGAGAACTCGTGCGGGTACTTGTCGAGATCGGCCGCGCGCAGGCCCACCGAGGCCAGGGCGTGCGCGGCGCGCTCGCGCGCGTCACCTGCGTCGACCCGGCCGATCGCGGTCAGCGGTTCGACCACGATGCGCGCGACGGTCTGGCGCGGGTCGAGCGAGCCGTAGGGGTCCTGGAACACCATCTGGAAGTCGCGCCGAGCGCGACGCAGCTCTTCGGCGGGCAGCGCGTTCAGGTCGCGTCCCAGGAAGCGCACGCTCCCGCGGGTGGGCCGCTCGAGCGCCATGACCAGGCGCGCCAGCGTGGATTTGCCGGAACCCGACTCGCCGACCACTCCAAGGCTTCGGCCAGCCATCACCTGCAGGCTCACGCCGTCGACCGCGGTGAGTTCGGGCGCCGGCCCGAACAGGCGTTCGCGCGGAAGCCGGTAGCGCTGAACCACGTCGTCGACCACGACCAGCCGTTCGCCGGCCGCGCCGGCGGGAACAGCCCGGGCCGCGCCGGCGGGAACGTCCGGAGCCGCGCCGGCCGCGCTGGCGGAAACGCCCGGAGCCGCGCCGGCCGCGCTCACGACTTCGCCGCGCCCGGGCGCGCCCGGTGCGTCCGGTAACTCCGGCGCACCCGGCGGAACGGGCGCAGCAGGCAGAACCGGCGCTTCATGGCGCGGCGACCACTTCCTCGACCCGCAAGCACCGGGCGACGTGCCCCGGGCCGACCACGGCTCGCGCGGGTCGCGCCGCGCGGCAGGCCTCGATCACGTGCGCGCAGCGCTCTGCGAACGGGCACCCGGCAGGCAGGTCGGCCAGCTCGGGCACGGTGCCCGGAATCGTCGCCAGCCGCTGGCCGCGAACCGCTCCCAGTTGCGGGCGCGCGGCGAACAGCCCCTGAGTGTAGGGGTGCGCCATGCGCTCGAACACGGCCTCGGTGGATCCCGCCTCGACCACCATTCCTCCGTACATCACCATCATGCGCTGCACGTTCTCGGCGATCACGCCGAGGTCGTGCGTGATCAGGATCAGGCCCATGCCGCGTTCGGCGACCAGGTCGGCGATCAGGTCGAGGATCTGTCCCTGGATCGTGACGTCGAGCGCGGTGGTCGGCTCGTCGGCGATCAGCAGGTCGGGGTCGCAGGCCAGCGCCATCGCGATCCCGACGCGCTGTCGCTGCCCGCCCGAGAGCTGGTGCGGAAACGCGTCGACGCGGCGCCGCGCATCTGGCAGGCCGACGCGGTCCAGAAGCGCGATTGCCTGCGCGCGCGCCTCGCCGGCCCCGACCCCGCGATGCAGCACCAGCGGTTCGCCCACCTGGCGCCCCACCGTGTGCACCGGGTTGAGCGCGGTCATCGGCTCCTGGAAGATCATCGCGATGCGATCGCCGCGGATCCGGCACAGCTCGTCGTCCTCCAGCCCGATCATCTCGCGCCCGGCGTAGCGGATGCTGCCCTCGAGCTGCGCGCCCTCGGGCAGAAGACCCATCAGCGCGAGCGCGGTGATCGACTTGCCGCAGCCCGATTCGCCGATCAGCCCGAGCGTCTGCCCGCGCTCGAGGGTGAAGCTCGCCTCGCGCACTGCGACAGCCTGGCCGCGTGCGGTGTTCAGATGCACGGTCAGGTCGCGCACCTCGAGCAGCGGCGCGTCGCGCGCGGCGACTCCCGCAGCGGCAGCCCCGGCGGTACGCGCGTTCGGTGCGCTCACGGCGTCCTCATCGCTTTCTCGCCAGCCGCGGGTCGATCAGGTCGCGAAGCCCGTCGCCCAGCAGGTTCAGCCCAAGCACCGACAGCGCGATCGCCACCCCGGGAAAGATCGCCAGGCGAGGATCGGTGAACATCAGCGTCTGTGCCTCGTTGAGCATGCGGCCCCACGAGGGTTGCGGCGGCTGCGTTCCCAGTCCCAGGTATGACAACGCGGCCTCGGCGAGGATCGCGAGCGCGAACTGGATCGTCGCCTGCACGATCAGGATCGACAGGATGTTGGGCAGCACGTGCTCGAAGGTGATCCTCGCCATGCCCTTGCCGGCCGCGCGCGAGGCGAGCACGAACTCGCGCGCCCAGATCGCCTTGGCCGAGGCGCGGGTGATTCGCGCGAACACCGGGATGTTGAAGATGCCGATCGCCACGATCGAGTTGACGATGCCCGGTCCGATCACCGCGGTGAGCATGATCGCCGAGAGGATCGCCGGAAACGCGAAAGTGAAGTCCGACAAGCGCATGATCGCTTCCTCGATCCAGCCGCGGCGCGCCGCGGCGAGCAGCCCGAGCAGCGCGCCGGCCGTCAGGCCGATTCCCACCGCGATCACGCCCACCAGGATCGAGTTGCGCGCGCCGACGAGCAGCAGCGAGACCACGTCGCGGCCCAGCGGGTCGGTCCCGAGCCAGTGCGTCGCCGTCGGCGGCCTGAGCTTGTTCGGTATGTCGATCTCGTAGGGCGAGAACGGAGTCCACGCGAGCGAGAGCAGCGCCGCGGCGATGAGCGCGAGCGTGAGCACCCCGCCGACGACGAAACTGCGATGTCGCAACGCCCTGCGCATGAAAGGCAGGAAACCCGCGTCGGGCGCGCCGGCGAGCGCGCTCATACGTCGGCCGCCTTGATCCTCGGGTCGATCGCCGCGTAGAGCACGTCGACGATGAAGTTCACGATCACCACCATCGCCGCGAGCAGCATCACGCAGTTGCGCACCACGATCAGGTCGCGATTGGAGATCGACTGGAAGATCAGGCGCCCGAGCCCCGGCAGGTAGAACACGCTCTCGACGACGATCGTCCCGGCGAGCAGGTTCGCGAACTGCAGCCCCATCACGGTGAGCACCGGGATCATCGCGTTGCGCAGCACGTGGCGCCACAGTGCTGCGCGTTGCGGGAGGCCCGTGGCGCGCGCGGGGCGCGCGGAGTGTTCACGCCCCACCGACCCCACCGCCGATCGCGTGATGCGCGCGAGGATCGCCGCCTGCACCACGGCGAGCGACACCGCGGGCAACACCAGCGCCTTGAACGCCGGGCCTATCCCCTCGCCCCACCCCGGAAACCCGCCGGCGCCGACCCAGCGCAGATTCACCGCGAACAGCAGGATCAGCAGGATCGCGAACCAGAAGTTCGGAATCGCGATCCCGATCTGCGTGAGGCTCATCATTCCCACGTCGCCCAGCCGGTTGTGGCGCGACGCGGCGTACACACCCACCACCAGCGCCATCGCCGCGGTGAGCAGCATCGCGATCACCGCGAGCGGCACGGTGAGCGCGAGGCGTTCGGCGATCAGCGGCGCTACCGGCGACTGGTAGGCGTAGCTGTTGCCCAGCTCGCCCACCAGCATTCCGCCGACCCAGCCGAAATAGCGTTCGCTCGCGGACCGATCCAGGCCGAGCTTGCGCGCGAGCGCCTCGACCGCCTCGGGCGAGGCGTCCGCTCCCATCAGCATTTCGGCAGCGTTGCCGGGCAGGATCTCGAGCACGATGAAAATGACCAGCGACGCGCCGATCAGCGTGGCGACCAGCGTGGCGAATCGTTTGGCGAGAAAGAGGCTCATCTGTGCGATGCGGGTTGACGCGCATCCTAGCCGATCGCGCCACCGCGAAGTGATCGCTCCGGGTGGGGAGTAGGCTGGCCTGTCAGCCACCGAACAACGAGGCGCAGACCACGCACTGCGATCGTGCTGATCAGGCTGTTCGAGCCGTCCGAGGGCGAACTTCGCGTCGTGACGGCGCTTGGCGAGGGCTCCTATTTCGGGGTGTCGCTGAAGGTGTCGCCTCTCGCGGCGTCGACCGATCCCGCGGCGTTGGCAAGCACCGCACCCCCTGCGGTTCGGGCGTTCGTGCTCGGCGCCTCCCAGCACAGCGGCGATTATCTGAACGATCCCACGACCAAGCCGGTCCGGCATCTCGCGCGTCGCGGGGATCAGGTCGAGCGGGTCGATCCCGCTGCGCAGCCGCGACGGGGTCGTTGGCGAACTCAGCGCGTGTTGCACGCCAAGCGGCTGAGCGCCGTTCGTTATCGATTCGGGACCAACACGACAGGCGATCGTGACGAGCGCTCCACGAAGCCGCGATCTCGTGATCCCACAATGACTCCATCGACGCAACAAACGCGGCGTCGACAAACCACCAGAACTCAAGGAGTCCACCAGATGAACACGATCAGCAAGATCCTCGCCCCTGCCACCCTCGCCCTGTTCGCCTTTGGCGCACAAGCGGCCGACATGGTCGGCACCGGCGGCGAATCCTACAAGGGCAATACGGTCGTCGCGGCAGTGTCGAACTCGAGCGAAACCGCGCTGGGCGAACGGGTGAACACCGGCGGCGAGGCCTATGCCGGCGTCGCGAACCGCAGCGCGCCCACCGCCGGCCCGGCCGCCGCCGGCTTGAGCCGCGAGCAGCTCGAGCGCCTGTATCTGGGCTGAGCGCTTCCCTGACGCAGCCCCCGGATCGCGCGAGCGACCCGGGGGCTGCGGCGTTTCA
The DNA here is from genome assembly GCA_023384005.1 of Burkholderiaceae bacterium. GTDB lineage: Bacteria > Pseudomonadota > Gammaproteobacteria > Burkholderiales > Burkholderiaceae_E > Quisquiliibacterium. Next base: position 18,396 of record JAHDXY010000041.1, read on the forward strand.
GCGCGACATCTCAGCGCTGCGGACTCGTCGCCGCGGCGCCTGCCACGAGCTGTCGCGTCAGCTCTCGTCCAGCCGCTGCCCGTGCTCGCGCGTCGCGACGAACTTCACCTGCTTCCAGTCTTCCATCGTGACCTGCAGGTTGTACTTGCTGGTCGCGAGGAAGACCGGGTTGCCATCGACGTCGGTGCCCATGCGAACTGCCTGGTCGCGTTCGAAGCGCTTGCGCGTCGCGTCGTCCGGGAAGACCACCCAGCGGGCGGTGTGGATGTCCGCGGCGTCGTACAGCGCGTCCACCTGATACTCGGTCTGCAACCGGTGCGCGACGATCTCGAACTGCAGCACGCCTACCGCGCCCAGCAGCAGCCGCCCGGTCGCCGTTTCCATCACCTGGATCGCGCCCTCCTCGCCCAGCTGCTGCAGGCCCTTTTGCAGCTGCTTGGCCTTGAGCGGATCGCGCGACCGCGCGTAGCGGAACATCTCGGGCGCGAAATACGGAATGCCCTTGAACGAAAGCACTTCGCCCTCGGTGAGGGTATCGCCGATCTGAAGCTGGCCGTGGTTATGGATGCCGATGATGTCGCCAGCGACGGCGCCCTCGCTCGCGACGCGCTCGTTGGCCATGAAGGTCAGCGCATTGGCAAGCTTAATCTCGCGCGCCAGGCGCAGATGGCGCACCTTCATTCCCGACGCGTAGCGCCCCGAGCACACGCGCAGGAACGCGATCCGGTCACGATGCCTGGGGTCCATGTTGGCCTGGATCTTGAACACGAAACCGGTGAAGTCCGGCTCGGTGGGCTGCACGAGGCGCTCGCCGGCGGCGCGCGGCTGCGGCGGCGGCGCCCAGCGCACCAGCGCCTGGAGGATCTCCTGCACGCCGAAGTTGTTGATCGCCGACCCGAAGAACACCGGGCTCTGCGTGCCCCCAAGGAAGCGCTCGATCTCGAAGGGATGGCTCGCGCCGCGGATCAGCTCGACGCCCTCGCGCAACTCGCCGACCTCGTCGGGAAAGAGCGCATCCAGACGCGCGTTGCTGATTCCCTCGATCAGCTCGGACTCGCCGCCGAGGCGCTCGCCGCCCGCGCCGAACCGCATCAGGCGGTCCTGCTCGAGGTGAAACACGCCGCGAAACCGCTTGCCCATCCCGACCGGCCAGGTCACAGGAGCGCAATCGATGCCGAGCACCGACTCGATCTCCTCGAGCAGCTCGAACGGCGAGCGCACCTCCCGGTCGAGCTTGTTGACGAAGGTGATGATCGGTGTGGCGCGCAGCCGGCAGACCTCGAGCAGCTTGATCGTCTGCGCCTCCACGCCCTTGGCCGCGTCGATCACCATGACCGCCGCGTCGACCGCGGTGAGCACGCGGTACGTGTCCTCCGAGAAGTCTTCGTGGCCCGGCGTGTCGAGCAGGTTGATCGTGTGGCCGTCGTAGTCGAACTGCATGACCGAGCTCGTCACCGAGATTCCGCGCTGCTTTTCCACCTCCATCCAGTCCGAGGTGGCGTGGCGCGCGCTCTTTCGCGCCTTGACGGTGCCGGCGAGCAGGATCGCGCCGCCGAACAGCAGCAGCTTTTCGGTCAGCGTCGTCTTGCCCGCGTCGGGGTGGGAGATGATCGCGAAGGTTCGACGGCGCGCGACATCGCGCTCGAGATCTGCGGTGCTCAAGGTCGGATCTTCGTGTCGGAATCCCGCATCTTCGTGCGCAAGGCCGCGCGGAGTGCCGCGCGTCGCGGGCAAAGGCGCAATTGTACCGGTTCGGCCCCGCGCGAGCGGCCTCAGCGCGCCCCGCCGTGCCGGACCCGGGTCCACGTGCGTCGCGGCCTGCGCCTCGCGCCGTTCAGGCCAGCCCGATCGCGTTCAGGAAGATCGCCGCGATCGCCAGCGGCACCAGCCACCGAAGCAGCCACAGCCACAGCCAGTACCAGCGCATGTAGCGCGAGCCCTGCCCGAATGCGCGCTCGCGGGCGGCCCCGCCCATTCGCCAGGCGACGAAGATCGCGAGGCCGAATCCGCCCGCCGGAAGCAGCAGGTTTGCGCTGATCCAGTCCCAGAAGTCGAACCAGCTCTTGCCCTGGCCCTCGCCGAAGATCGCGGCAGTGAGATCGGCGAATCCGGCGCCGAACATCCCGCTTCCCCCTGCAAGCGCCGACGGAACACCCAGCAAGGCGATCGCGCCCGCGAGCATGACGGTCGCCCTGCGCCGCGACCATCCGATCTCGTCGATCGCGTGCGCGACGACGACCTCGAGCACCGAGATCGCCGAAGCGAGCGCGGCGATCGCGAGCAGAACAAAGAACGTGACCGCCCAGAGCGCGCCGCCCGGGAGCCTCGCCAGGGCGATCGGCAGGCTCACGAACATCAGGCCCGGACCGGCGCCCGGGGCGAGGGCGAAACTGAAGATGACCGGGAACACGACCAGGCAAGCCATCAGCGAGATCACGGTGTCCAGCCCGCTGATCACGACCGCAGAGGACACGATGTCCTCGTCGCGCGAAACATAGCTGCCGTAGGTGATCATCGCCCCCATGCCGAGGCTGAGCGTGAAGAACGCGTGCCCGAGCGCCTCGAGCACGCCGCGCGCGCTCAGGTCCCGGGCGTGCAGGCCGAAGACGAACTCCAGCGCCTGGCCGAATCCGTCGAGCGCGGTGGCGCGCGCGATCAGCACGCACATCAGCAGCAGCAGCGTCGGCATCAGGAGCCGGTTCCAGCGCTCGACGCCCTTGCGCACTCCGCCGAGCACCGCAACGGTGACGATCCCCATGAACACCGCGTGCCAGAAGAGGTTGACTGACGCGTCCGCGTGCACCTGCTCGAACAGCGACGCCATCGCGCCCGGCGCCACTTCGCGCAGCGCGCCGCTCGCGCCGAGCCAGGCGTAGTGCAGCGTCCAGCCCGCGACCACGCTGTAGTACGAGAGGATGATCGCCCCGGCGATCACGCCCATCCAGCCGATGCCGCTCCAGCCCCGCGAACCGCCCGGGGCGTCCCGAAACGCCCCGACCGGCGCTTTGCGTGTTTCGCGACCGAGCAGGATCTCGGCGATCATGATTGGAACCGCGACGAGCACGATGCACACAAGATAGACGACGACGAACAAGCC
>JAHDXY010000443.1 GCA_023384005.1 Burkholderiaceae bacterium
GTACAGCTGCAGGTGGAGCTTGCCGTCCATCACCGCGGTCTGGAACAGGCAATGGCACGGTGCGAGCCTCATCCGAGGCAGGTCGGCCACGTTCCACGCGTTCACGATCTGGCGGCGAGAGTAGGGGTCTTCGCGGATCAGGCGCACGAGTTCGGCGATCTGGTCCACGTGCCGGCCGTCGGGGGTGAGCCAGTCGCGCCACTGCTTGCCGTAGACCGGTCCGAGGTCGCCGTTCTCGTCGGCCCATTCGTCCCAGATGCTGACGCGGTTGCGCTTGAGGTAGGCGACGTTCGTGTCGCCCTTGAGGAACCACAACAGCTCGTAGATGATCGATCGAAGGTGCAGTTTCTTGGTCGTGACGAGCGGGAAGCCTTGCGACAGGTCGAAGCGCATCTGGTGTCCGAACACCGCGAGCGTGCCGGTGCCGGTGCGATCGGGACGCTCGACGCCGCGCTCGAGGAGCAACGCGAGAAGCTGCTGGTACTGCTGCATGCCGTGCGTTCCTACTGGCGGGGGGCGGTGGTCGCGGGCTGCACCGGGACGATGCCGTGGACGATGGACGGCCCGTTCGGGAGGACGCTCGGGCCCGGCGTGCCGGGCCCGACCGCGGGACCGGGACGTCCGTCCGACGCCGCCTCCGGTTTGGCGAATACTGCCGGCGGCGGGCCGCCTGGCGCAAAGCGTGGTGCTATTGAAGACCCGTGGATCTGTGCCGGAGGGCTCTCGCGCGGTGCCCGCTGCGGCTGGTCGGCGCCGCTGGTGAGGACGGCGATCGACGGCGATTCCGGGGCCGGCAGTTCGAGCGCTTCTCCTGCACCGGAGACGATGACCGCGTTGCTGCGCACCTCCGCGAGGCGCTGCGTGGGCGAGAGCGCCTCGCCCACCGCGAACGGCCTGGGCGCCTTGCCGTCGACCGCGAGGATCGCGCTGCCACGCCGGCCCGCAGCGACGATCCCGAGCACCTGGATGTTGCTCGCGGCGGCCGTGGCGGCCGCCCCCGGGCTCGCGCCGAACAACTGCGAGGCGAGCTGCAGTTCGGGCAGCGCTTCACGCCCGGCGTGCGAGCTGGCCGGCGCGATCGGCGAACGCGGCACCAGCAGGATCATCGACCAGTAGACGAGAATCGCGCACAGCAGTGCGAGCAGCGTCAGCGTCACGAGCCAGCTCGGCCAGCCGAGCGCACGAAGCGCGGACAGGGGGCGGGAGCGCATGAATCGGGTGTCGGTCCTGGGTGACGGGCGGCGAAATCGGGGGCGGGGCCGCTGGTATGATAGCCCGAGCGCTACACGAGTGAATTCCGGAGACGACGAATGGCGATGCGCAGACGATCCGACCCGCTCGCGCGTCGGCGTCACCCTGGTTTCACGCTGATCGAGATCATGGTCGTGATCGTGATCCTGGGCATGCTCGCGGCGCTGGTCGTGCCGCGGGTGATGAACCGCCCGGACGAGGCGCGCGTCGTCGCCGCCAAGCAGGACGTCGCGTCGATCATGCAGGCGCTCAAGCTGTACCGGCTGGACAACCAGCGCTACCCGAGCACCGAGCAGGGCCTGCAGGCGCTCGTCGTGCGGCCCACCGCCGGAGCGGCGGCGGACAACTGGAAAGCCTACCTGGACAAGCTGCCGAACGATCCCTGGGGCAAGCCGTACCAGTACCTCAACCCGGGGATCAAGGGCGAGATCGACGTGTTCAGTTTCGGCGCCGACGGCAAGCCCGGTGGCACGGGCGTGGACTCGGACATCGGGTCGTGGAGCCTCTGAGGGCACGAGCCCGTGCCGCGCGCCCGCGCGGCTTCACGCTGATCGAACTGCTCGTGGCGCTCGTGATCGCCGCGATCGCGATCGCGACCGTCGCGGTCAACGGCTGGCCGGGCTCGCAGCGCGGGCTGCGTTTCGAGGCCGATCGACTGGCGCAACTGCTGGCGCTCGCGCGCGAGGAAGCGCAGGTTCGCGGCCGTCCGATCCGGCTCACGGCCGATCGCCAGGGATACCGTTTCGTGCTGCTCTCCGAGCGACGCTGGATCGCGCTCGTCGGTGACGAACAACTGCGCGCGCGAACCTGGGACGCGCCGACCGTTCTCGAGGTGAAGCGTCCAGACGGCGGTCGCGAGGTCGAGTTCGGCCGCGACGCGGTCGACGTGCCGTTCACGATCGTGCTCGCGCGCGACGATGCCAGCGCGACGATCGTCGCCAACGGTCTGGGTTTCTTCGAAGTGCGTTGACGACGATGCGCGCGCGCGGGTTCACTCTGGTCGAAGTGCTGGTCGCGCTCACGATCGTGTCGGTCGCCCTCATGGCGTCGTTGCGCGCGGTGGGCGTTCTCACCCAGGGCAGCGTCGAGTTGCGGGCGCGCACGCTCGCGCAGTGGAACGCCGAGAACCGGCTGGCGCAGATGCGCGTCCAGCACGAGTTCCCCGAAATCGGCCGCAACAGCTACGAGTGCGCGCAGGGTTCGATCGTGCTCGAGTGCGTCGAAGAGGTGTTCGCGACGCCCAACGCCTC
>JAHDXY010000444.1 GCA_023384005.1 Burkholderiaceae bacterium
GATGGTCCACGCATGCGCGCGCTCGAGTTCGCTGCCGGCGCCGATGCGCGGCTCGACGGCCATCACCTCGTGCACGCGTTCCGGGGTCGATTGTTCGTAGTGGGTACCGACATCCTTCACCAGGGCGGCTTCGAGCGCGGGATCTCCTCCGTCCTGCAGGATCGAGGCCACTGAAAGCGACAGGTTGCGCAGCGCGCTCTTGCGCGCCACGAGGCGCCCGATCGCGGCCGCGATGTGCTCGGCGGGTTCGTCCCCGGCGCGGCGCACGAATTCCCGCAGCAGGCCGATCGACGACAGATACCGGTCGGGGCCGCTGCGTTCGTAGGCGAGTTCGCTCGTCACCTGCTTCCAGCCGTCGCCTTCGCGGCCGACCAGATTGCCCAGCGGCACGAAGCAGCCATCGAAGTGCACTTCGTTGAAGTGGCACTCGGCCGATATGTCCGGAATCGGGCGCACCGTGATACCGGGCGCGCGCAGGTCGACGATCAGCTGCGAGAGCCCTGCGTGTTTGCCCTCGAGGGTGGAGTCGGTGCGTACCAGCGCCATCGCGAAGTCGGCGATGTGCGCGCCGCTCGTCCAGATCTTGGTCCCGTGAAGCTCGAATCCGCCCGACACGCGTGTGGCGCGCGTACGCACCGCGGCCAGATCGGACCCGGCATCGGGCTCGCTCATCGCGATCGCGAATGACAGCTCGCCGCGCGCCATGCGCGGCAGCAGCTCCTTCCTTTGGGATTCGCTGCCGAATCGCAGCAGCAAAGGCCCGTATTGACGGTCCGCGGTCCAATGCGACAAGACCGGCGCGCATGCTGCGAGCATCTCCTCCTGCACCACCCAGCGCTCGAGCACGCTGCGTTCGCCCCCGCCGTACTCGCGCGGCCATGTCATCCCGATCCAGCCGCGCGCACCGACCTTGAGCGAAAACTCCGGATCGAACTCGAACCAGGAATACGCCGGCCGGCGCTGCGCGTCGGTGCCCAGCTCCGCGCGCAGGAACGCACGCACTTCCTCACGCAACTCCTGCGCCCCGGCCGGGAGCTCGCACAGCGGATAACGCAGCATCTTCGCGCTCACGCCGGGCCTGCCGGCGCCGCGCCGCGTGCCGGAGTCCTTTGTCCAAACGGGGCGTTCAGGGCACTCACGACCATCGTGACCAGGTCGTTCACGAAGTCCGCCGTGTGCAGTCGGGCGACGCCCACGTGCTTGCCGGCGCTGCGAAGTTTTTCGCGGTCGGCGAAGGCAGAGAAGATCAGCGTGGTGACGAGTGCCAGGCGGTGCTTCACCGCGTCCGCGGGCAATTCCGCGAGAATCGAACGGGACACGCGACCGGCTTTGCGCATGCCGCTGTCGTGCTTGCCCTTGATGAGCCTGAACATCTCGATCCGCGGGTCGGAGTAGAGCTGCGCGACGAAGCGGATGTAGTAACTGCCTCCTTCGTGCGACAAGTGCTCGGCGAAGGGCAGGATCATCGCCTCCGCGACTCTGCGAAGATCGGTCATTCGGTCGCGGCCATCGACGCGCTCGAGAAGCTGGAGGCGCCGGTCGTTGACCTGCTGCATCCTTCGTTCGGCTATGGCCTGCAGCAATGCCGTCTTGGACCCGAAGTGATACTGGATGACCGTGGAATTGCGCTGGTTCGCTGCTTTCCCTATCTGGCTGAGCGACACCGATTCGATGCCGTGCTCGGCAAACATCCGCTCCGCGACGTCGATCAGACGGTCGCGAATCGATTCGCTGCGGCTTCCGGATTGTTGTACTGCAGCGTCCTTGACGTCCATTTTCATCGGGCTGAATCCCGAACCATCAGCCAGTCGACGGCGACGGTGCCGTCGGGCCCGGAGAACACCGGATTGAGGTCGAGTTCGACGATCTCCGGATGGGCCAACGCGAAGTCTGACAGCGCACAGATCGCTTTGACAAGTGCTCCCCGGTCCACCGCGGCGCGCCCGCGCACGCCCTCGAGAATGGCCCGGCCCCGCAGGCGCCCAAGCATCGACTCGGCATCCGCGGCGCTCACCGGCGCGGACGCGAAGACCACGTCCTTCATGACCTCGATGAAGATGCCGCCCAGTCCGATCATCAGCACTGGCCCGAAGGAAGGATCTCGCCGCAACCCGAGAACCAGCTCGCAGGCGGGCGGCGCCATTTTCTGGACCAGCACCCCGGCGATCGCCGAATCCGGCGCGTGCAGCCTCGCCGATGCGAGCACCTCGGATGCGGCCGCCGCGACTGCGTCGCGCGTCGCGAGCCCAAGCCTCACGCCCCCGACTTCGGTCTTGTGCGGCAGGTCCGGCGATTCGATCTTGACCGCGACCGGGTAGCCCAGTGCCTCGGCGTGCTGGACCGCCTGGCTTGCGTTTGCAGCGAGGCGCGAGCTCACCATGCCGAATCCGTAGCCCGCGAGCAGCGCGCCGGCCTCGATCGAAGGCACTACCTCGGGGGCCCCGGTAGCCCGCGCGGTGGCAAGCTGCTGCGCCCGCT
>JAHDXY010000042.1:0-18651 GCA_023384005.1 Burkholderiaceae bacterium
ATCCGGTCAAGCACATGTGGGCGCCGGGGCTGATCCACTTCAAGAAGATGCACGAAGAACCGAAGGGTTGACGCGACCGGAGCGAAGCCATGTCAGAGATCGATCTCGTTCGGCTGAACTTCAGCCCGCAGTCGTTGTGGGTGCTGAACTTCATCATCGGGCTGGTGATGTTCGGCGTCGCGCTCGATTTGACGATGGCCGACTTCAGGGCGGCGCTGGCAACGCCGAAACCGGTGCTGATCGGGCTGACCGGGCAGTTCGTACTGCTTCCGGCTTTCACGTTCCTGCTGGTGCTCGCGATCAAGCCCGCGCCGAGCATCGCGCTGGGGATGATGCTGGTCGCGTCCTGCCCGGGCGGCAACATCTCGAACTTCCTCACGCACTACGCCAGGGGCAACGCCGCGCTGTCGATCTCGATGACCGCGGTGTCCACCGCGGTGGCGATCGTGATGACGCCGTTCAACCTTTCGCTGTGGGGCAGCCTGAATCCGCAGACGAACGCGATCCTCAAGGTGGTGGCGCTCGACCCGCTGGACATGCTGCTCGCCGTGTTCCTGCTGCTCGGACTGCCGCTGGTGGCCGGGATGTCGGTGGCGCACCGCTTCCCCCGGCTCGCCGCGCGCATGCGCAAGCCGATGAAGGTCTTCTCGCTCGGCGTGTTCGGCCTGTTCGTGGTGGGCGCGCTCGCGGCCAACTGGCAGTATTTCCGGGACTACGTCGGTTTCGTGGTGCTGGCGGTGTTCCTGCACAACGCGCTCGCGCTTGCCACCGGGTACTTCGGTGCGCGCTTCGCCGGACTCGGGGAGGCCGATCGCCGCGCGGTGTCGATCGAGGTCGGCATCCAGAACTCGGCGCTCGGCCTGATCCTCATCTTCAACTTCTTCGACGGCCTCGGCGGCATGGCGATCGTCACCGCGTGGTGGGGCATCTGGCATATCGTCTCCGGTCTCACCGTGGGCACGATCTGGTCGCGCCGCCCGCCGCGCGAAGCGCGAGCGGCGTGAACACGGACGCCGGGGGCGCGAACAGCGGGGACGCGCCCACCGCAAGCGCGCCCGCGGCCAGCGCGCCCGCGGCCAGCGCGCACCCGGCGGGCCCGCGCGCAGTGCTCGTGACCGGTGCCGGAGGTTATCTCGGCACCGAACTCGTCGCGGCGCTCGCCGCGGGCCGAATCGAAACCACCCGCGTCGTCGCGGCCGACGTGCGCGAGACACCGCCCGAGCGCCGTCTCGCCGGCGTCGAGTACGTGCAGGCCGACATCCGCTCGCCCGAACTCGCGACGCTGTTCCAGCGCTTCGCGGTCGACACCGTCGTGCACCTGGCGTCGATCGTCACGCCGGGCAGCAAGAGCGACCGCGAGTTCGAGTATTCGGTCGACGTGAAGGGCACCGAGAACGTCCTGCTCGCCTGCGCGGCGGCCGGCGTCAGGCGAATCGTGGTCAGTTCGAGCGGCGCGGCCTACGGCTACCACGCGGACAATCCGGCCTGGCTGACCGAGGACTGTCCGCTGCGCGGCAACGAGGCCTTCGCCTACTCGCACCACAAGAGGCTGGTCGAGGAAATGCTTGCGCGCTGGCGCGCCGATCACCCGCGGCTCGAGCAGGTGGTGCTGCGCATCGGCACGATCCTGGGAGCGACCGTGCACAACCAGATCACCGACTTGTTCGAGAAGCCGCGGCTGATCGCGTTGCGCGGCTCGGACAGCCCGTTCGTCTTCGTCTGGGACCAGGACGTGGTCGCCTGCCTGCTCCAGGCGATCGTCGGCGAGAAGACCGGGATCTTCAACGTCGCCGGCGACGGGGTTCTCACGATCCACCAGATCGCGGCGAAGCTCGGCAAACGCTGTGTCGTTCTGCCGCCGACCCTGTTGCGATTCGCGCTGCGCGTGCTCAAGGCGCTGGGTCTGACGCAGTACGGCCCCGAGCAGCTCGACTTCCTGCGCTATCGCCCGGTGCTCGACAACTCCAGGCTCAAGCGCGACTTCGGCTACGTGCCCAGGCTCACGTCCGAACAGGTTTTCGACCTCTACCTCGAGGCGCGACGCGACCGTGGCGCGGCGTGACTTCTCCGGCAAGACCATAGCGATCACCGGTGCGGGGGGCGGGCTCGGCCGCGCGCTCGCGCTGCGTTTCGCCGCTGCCGGCGCGCGCATCGCGCTGATCGACCGCCACGAGCAAGGGCTGGCGCGAACCGCGGCGGAACTGGGCGCGCTCGGCGCGCGCTTCATCGTCGCCGCCTGCGACGTGACGCGACAACCCGAGTGCGAGCGCGCGCTCGCAGAGGTGCGAAAAGCCTTCGGCGGCGTCGACCTGCTCGTGAACAACGCCGGCATCACCCACCGCAGCGCCTTCGCGCGCACCGACCCGGCGGTGATCCGCCGCGTGATGGAGGTGAACTTCTTCGGCGCATTGCACTGCACGCACGCCGCGCTGCCCGATCTCCTCGCGCGTCGCGGCATGGTGATCGCGATCTCGAGCGTCGCCGGGTTCGCGCCGCTGATCGCGCGCACCGGCTACGCGGCCAGCAAGCACGCGCTGCACGGCTTCTTCGACAGCCTGCGCAGCGAAGTCGAGCCGCGGGGCGTGAAAGTCATGCTGGTGTGCCCGTCGTTCATCCAGACCGGCATCGAGAAGAACGCGCTGGGCGGAGACGGCAAGCCGGTGCGCCACCGGCAGTCGATCGTCGGCGTGCGCGCGACGCCCGAGGCGATGGCCGGGCGCATCTTCAGCGCGGCGACCCGCGAGAAGCGCATGCTGCTGCCCGACCGCGTGTCGTGGATGTCGTGGTGGGTGTCGAGGGTCGCGCCGCGAGTCTACGAGCGGCTGATGGCGCGCAAGCTCGGTTCGGAGATGCGTGAACAGGGTTGACGGCCGCGCGTCGCCGCTGGCCGGCCCGGCTTGCGCCGATCGGGGCGGTCGCAGCATCCTAGGCGCCTGCGGGCGCGACGTAGGGGAGAGGATCGATGCAGAAAGCGATGGGTGGGGGTACTGTTTGCCGGCTAGAGTTCTTCTTCTTCATCGGCAGCACCTACAGCTATCTGTCCGTCTCGCGCGCCAGCGAACTGGCGACGCGCAGCGGCGCGGAGCTGGTGTGGCGCCCGTTCAGCGTGCGCACGCTGATGCGCGAGCAGAACAACGTCCCGTTCGCGGGCAAGCCGTCCAAGACGCGCTACATGTGGCGCGACCTAGAGCGCAGGGCAATGCGATTCGGCGTACCGTTTCGCGGCGCGCCCCCCTATCCGATCGATGCGGACGAGCTGGCCAATCGCGTCGCGACGCTCGCCGCGGACGAAGGATGGTGCGAGCAGTTCACGCGCGCGGCCTACGCGGCCTGGTTCGAAGCTCATCGCGATCCTGGACAATCGCAGGTGTTGTACGAGATCGTCTCCGCGCTGGGTCGCGATCCGCAGGCCTGCGTCGCGCGCGCCAACGAGGAGCCGGTGCGCGCGAGCTACGCGCGTGCGACGGACCGGGCACGCGAGCTGGGCATCTTCGGGTCGCCGACCTTCGTTGCCGCAGACGGCGAGATCTTCTGGGGCGACGACCGGCTCGAGGACGCGATCGACTGGACGCGATGCCATGCGACGAAGGGCTGAGCTGCCTGCGCGCCGCCGCCGGCCGGTTCGCCGTGCTCGTCGACCGACTCCGGCGCCAGAGTCGAGGAACATGAACAGGAACAGGAGACCGGCGCACTCGCCGGGCACGCATGGATTACAAGCTGCCGCTCACCGTTTTCGCCACCGTCTTTCTCGCCGAACTGGGCGACAAGACGCAACTGGCGACTTTGCTCTTCGCGTCTCGCGAACCTTCGAGCCTTTGGGCGATCTTCGTGGCCGCTTCGCTCGCGCTGGTCGCATCCACTGCGATCGGAGTGCTGGCCGGCGCGGCTCTCTCGCAGCTTGTCCAGCCGAAGACGCTGACGGTGGTCGCTGGTGTCGGATTCATCCTGATCGGCGCCTGGACGCTATGGCAGGCATGACGGCCCCTGATGCGCGCAGGTGCGCCGAATGATCGCGCTCGTTGCGTTGTCGCTGGTCGCGATCGGGGCGGCGCTGCTGGTGGCCGCACTGGTTCCGGTCAGAAAGCTCGTCGCCCAGCTTCCGGCTGGCAGCGTGCGCCAGCGGTGGCAGGCGCTGCGGGCGCTGATCGTCCTGTTCGTGCTCGGCTACGTCGGGTACGCGATCGCCTTCTGGCGCGTCCAGGCTGTGCTCGCCGACCTGATCGTTCCGCTCGTATTCTTTGGCGGCGGCTGTTTCGTCTGGCTGATCGCGCAGCTCTCGCTGCGCACCGCCACGGACATGATGCGGGTGAGCGTGCTCGAGCGCGAGGTCCTGACCGACCCGCTCACCGCTGCGTTCAACCGGCGCTATCTCGAGCGCAGGCTGGGCGAGGAGGTGGCGCGCGCCAGGCGCTACGGGTTCGCTCTGTCGGTGTTCATGATCGACATCGATCACTTCAAGCAGGTGAACGACCGGTTCGGGCACCAGGTGGGCGACCGGGTGCTCGTGGGTACCGCCGGAATCGTGACCGAAATGCTGCGCATTTCGGACATGCTCACCCGCTACGGCGGCGAGGAGTTCATCGTGGTCGCGCCGCACACCGACCTCGCGGGCGCGACGCAGCTCGCCGAGCGCGTGCGCGAACGGATGGAAGGGCACGATTTCGGCTGGTTCGGAGCGCCCGAAGCTGGTCGCTCGATCGGCATCACGGTAAGTGCCGGCGTGGCCGCGCTGTCGGAGGGCGTCGACGACGCGCAAAAGCTGATCGCGCAGGCCGACCGCAATCTGTACCTCGCAAAGCAGCGCGGCCGCAACCGCGTCGTGGCCGACGTTTGAGCGGGCGGGTCGTGGTGCCGACCTCGACTCGCTCGAGGAGGCGACGCCGGGGGATCTCCCCGGCCGGGAGCTGGGGCCGGTTTGTCCGGGTCCGGCGATGCACTCGACGCCTTCGGCCGCGCACTCGTGATCGATGCGGGGATCGCGCACAGGCTCGACGGGCACCGGGCGGTGCCGCGGGGGCATGACCTAGAGGCCCAGCCCTTCGTCCACGCCCAGGTGCACGTTCATCGCCTGCACCGCTGCGCCGCTCGCACCCTTGCCCAGGTTGTCCAGCCTGCACAGCAGCACCGCCTGCGTCTCGCTGGCGAACACGAAGATGTCGGCGCGGTTCGTGTCGTTGCACGCCTGCACGTCGAAGAAGCCCTCGGCGAGCGTGCCGGGGTCCGAGAGCGGCATCACCCGGATGAAGCGCTCGCCGCGGTAGCGGTCCTCGAGCACGCGCTGCAGCGTCGCGCCGGTGGTGCCCGATTTCAGCTGGTCGAGATGCAGCGGCACCGACACCGCGAGACCCTTGTAGAAGTTGGCGACGATCGGCACGAACACCGGCGCACGCGCGATGCCGCTGTGCGCGACCATCTCGGGAATGTGCTTGTGCGCGAGCGCGAGCGCGTAGGGGCGCGGCGCTGCGAGTTCGGGCTCACCGGCCTCGTACTGCGCGATCATCTTCTTGCCGCCGCCCGAGTAGCCGGTGATCGAGGTCGCAGCGAGCGGCAGCGACCTCGCAACGATGCCCGCGTCCACTAGTGGGCGCACGAGCAGCACGAAACTGGTTGCGTGGCATCCCGGGTTGGCGATGCGTTTCGAGGCGCGGATCGCCTCGCGCTGGCCCGGGGCGAGCTCGGGCACGCCGTAGGTCCAGCCCTGCAGCGTGCGGTGCGCGGTGCTCGCATCGATCACGCAGGTGCGCGGGTTGGTGACCAGCGCCGACGACTCGCGCGCGGCGGAATCGGGCAGGCACAGGAAGGCCACGTCGGCGGCGTTCAGCAGCCGTGCGCGCTCGGCCGCGTCCTTGCGCAGCCCGGCGTCGATGCGCAGCAACTCGATGTCGTCGCGCGTCGCGAGCACTTCGTTGATCCGCAGGCCGGTCGTGCCTTCCTGGCCGTCGACGAATACCTTGGTCGTCATTGCCGTTCCGATTCGTTGCGATGTCCGAGTCGTCGATGATACGGGACGCGCGCAACGGAGTGCAGGGAGTGCAGGGAGTGCGGGCAGTTCACTCCGCAGCAAACCTTCGCGGCTTCAGGAGGTCGTCTACCGAGGGACTTGCCCCTGATGGCAATCTCCGGCAACTGGCGAATACCCTCAGGTCGGCGAATGAAGGTCGGCTCTTTAGTCGGACGGCTCAGCAATCAAGGTTCGTTGCGTCGGTCCCGATGGGTTGAGTCCCAGATAGGATTGCATGATTCGAGGGTTGTCCACGAGTGCTGTCGAGTGGCCCTCGAGCGGGATTTCTCCAAGTTCCAGCACGTATCCATAGTCGGCAATCTGAAGCGCTGCGCGCGCGTTCTGTTCCACCAGCAGGATCGATACCCCCGTACTGCGTAGTTCGGCGACGACACGCAGGATTTCGCGAACGATCCTCGGAGCCAATCCGAGGCTCGGTTCGTCGAGCATCAGCAAGCTGGGCTTGCCCATCAGTGCGCGGCCAAGCGCCAGCATCTGGCGCTCGCCGCCCGAGAGCGTCGCGGCCGCCTGCGTACGGCGCTCCTTCAACTTTGGAAAAAGCGTGTAGACCTCGCCTAGATCGGAATCGGCGCCGCGCTCGCCACGGTACACTCGCTGGAACGCGCCCAGGCGCAAATTGTCTTCTACCGAGAGGTTGCCGAAAAGCTCCCGGCGCTCCGGTACGAGGCATATGCCTGCAGCCACGCGCGATTCAACCTCGGATCCGGCGAGATCGGCTCCGGCGTAGATGACGCTGCCGGTGGCGGGAAGTAGCCCCATGATCGCGGCGAGCAGGGTGGTCTTGCCCGCCCCGTTGGGGCCGATCACGGTGACGATCGTGCCATTGTCAACACGAAGCGAGGCCCCATGCAGCGCTTCGACCTTGCCATAGGAGGCCCTGAGGTCGTGTACCTCTAGTAGCGGCCTCACTCGATACCTCTGAGCATCAGCGTTCCAACCTTCTTGCGGGAACATCGGAAAAATGGTGATTCCTCTTGGCAAGCTGTTTTGGCAGGCTGGCCTCGATGTGATCTTCGAGCGCGCGTCGTGGAACCCATCGCCGGGATACTCCGGCGGGGTGTGCAATGAATCAACGCTGGCTCGTGTTCGCCCAGATCATGGCGCATCTGCCGTTGACGGCGTTTCGCCGTTGCGTGGCACGCCGCTTCATAGCCCGTATGAACTCCTTCAAACCATCAGCTCGACTATGTTCGAGACAGCCCCCGTCGAACAACTACCCGCAGGCGCTCCGCGCCAATCGGATGAAGGTGACGATCCCGAGCCCCGACAGCTCGATCTCCCCTGAACATCGTTGGGACATCACTGACCTCCGAGGTAGGCTTCGAGTACCACTGGGTCGATCTGTATCTGTGCAGGCAATCCTTCAGCGATCTTCTCGCCGAAGTCCATCACCACCAACCGGTCCACCAGCCCCATCACGAACTCCATGTCGTGCTCGACGAGCAATATGCTCATGCTTTCGGCTCGCAAGCGACTCAGCAGTTCGGCGAGCGCCTGCTTCTCCTGCAAGCGCAGTCCGGCCGCCGGCTCGTCCAGTAGAAGCAGCAAAGGGTCCGCAGCCAACGCGCGGGCGATCTCGACGATGCGCTGTTTGCCAAGCGGAAGGCTCCCTGCCGGTTCGGCAAGATGATCGCCGAGGCCGACGCGTTCGATCTGGGACGCCGCTTCGTGGAGCAGTCTGCGTTCCTCGGACCGGTCGAACCGTAGCATCGCGGACACGGTTCCTCGCGCGCCACGCAGATGGGCACCTACGGCCACGTTCTCGAGCACCGACATATTGCTGACTAAATTCACGTGCTGAAAGGTGCGCGCGATTCCGAGGCGTGCGATGCGCCGGGCGGGGAGCGTGTCGACGCGCGTACCGCGAAAGCGGATGCTGCCACCGTTGGCCGGCAGGACTCCGGTTACCAGGTTGAAGACGGTGCTCTTGCCGGCGCCGTTCGGGCCGATGAGTCCGAGGATCTCCCCAGCGCGCACTTCAAAGGAAACTCCCTGCACGGCAGCCAGCCCGCCGAAGTTCTTCCTCACTGCCTCGACCTCGAGCAGCGCATCACCCTTTACCGGCCGAATACGTTTCGTGAGCGCTGGCGCGAGTACCGGCCGTTCCGCAACTTCACCGCCGCCGGTCAATCGCGCGAATATCGGCATCAGGCCGTCCCTGGCACGATGCAGCAGCGGCAGCATCAGAAGCCCGAATACGATCACCTCGTAGTTGCCGCTCTGGTCGAAGAACCTGGGCAGAATGTCCTTCAGCCACTCCTTGAGCAGCGTCAGAAGCGACGCCCCTATCACGGCCCCCCAAACCTGGCTGGCGCCCCCAACTACCGCCATGAACAAATACTCGACGCCGACATTGACGGTGAAGGAACTCGGGTTGACGAAGCGGAGGAAATGCGCATACAACCAGCCCGAGAGCGACGCGAGCAAGGCCGCGTAGAGGAAGATCAGGAGCTTCAATCGTGCAGTGTCGATACCGAAGCTCTCCGCCATGGTGGCCCGAAATCGAAGCGCACGCACGGCGCGTCCCGCACGCGAATCGAGAAGATTGCGGGCAGCGAACAGAGCCGTCAGTGTCACCGGCCAGATGAGCACGTAGAAGCTACGCCCCGTGTCCAGCGTCCATCCCGCGAGTTCCAGTGCCGGCACTCCGTGCAGGCCATTGTGCCTGCCGAGGATCTCGAGGTTTCCAAACAGGAAGTACACGCTGATGCCCCAGGCGATCGTGCTCAATGGGAGGTAGTACCCCGAGAGGCGCACTGTGATCAAGCCGAGGCCGGTCGCGACGACGCCCGTGATCGCGAGCCCTGCCGCGAGCCCGAGCCATGGCGAGCCGCCGTAGACGACGGTCAGCACGCCGGTTGCGTAGGCCCCGATGCCCGCAAAGGCTTGTTGCCCGAAGGACATCAGTCCGGCCACTCCCGTGAGCAGTACGAGCCCCAAAGCGATGAGTGTCGCGAGGCCGATGTAGTTCATCAGCGTGACGTAGAACTCGCTCAGGACGAACGGTGCGAACAGGATGAACGCTGCGGAAATGCCGAGCGCGGCGCGGGAACGTGTCGACGCGTTCACTGGTCCTCGTCCTCCTCCAGGTGGTGTGAGCGCAGCGATAGCCATACGAGCACCGGAATGATGAGCGTGAAGACGATAACTTCCTTGAACGCGCTTGCCCAGAAAGACGAGAAGGACTCAAGCATTCCCAGCCCCAGCGAACCGGCCGCAGCGAGTGGGTAGCTCGCCATTCCCCCGAGAATGGCGCCGACAAAGCCCTTCAGGCCGATGAGGAAGCCCGTGTCGTAATAAAGGGTCGTGAGTGGCGCGATCAGGATGCCAGAGACTGCGCCGATGAACGCGGCCATCAGGAAGCTGAGGTGCCCCGTGAGCACGGTCGGGATTCCGACGAGCTTTGCCCCAACGCGGTTAATGGCAGTGGCGCGAAGCGCCTTTCCGTATAGCGAGCGCTCGAAGAAAAGCCATAGCAGGAGGATGAGCAGTCCGCTGGCTGCGATCACGAGTAGGTTCTGCGCGCTGCTCTCAATGACGCCAAGGTTGAACTTCGCATCGATGAAGGGGCGCGCGCGCAGTCCCTCGCCGCCGAAGAACAGGAGCGACAACCCAGTCAGGATGTAGTGCACGACCATCGAGACTATGAACAGGACGAGTATCGACGCGTCGGCGAGGGGCTGGTATGCGATTCGGTAGAGGATCGGTCCCAGCGGTACAACCATCGCCAGCACCAACAAGACCTGCACGCCAGCGCCGAACTTGTGTGGCGCCGCCCAAGCGACCAGCAACGCCACCGCGCAGGGCAGGATGACGTAGACTGCCGTGATCAGCGGCAAGCGCTGCCACTTGCCCCTACGCAGCGAGGCGGAGGCCTCGATCGCAGCTGCGATGACGCCACCGAGGACCAGGATGTACAGCGTTCCAGGCGTGCGCCCGGCATCCAACATCGCGAAGGATAGTCCGCCAAAGGTGATGAGTTCGCCCTGCGGGATGAAGACTACCCGCGTCACCGCAAATACCAGCAGCAACGCAAGGGCGAGCAGCGCGTAGATCGCGCCGTTGGTCACGCCGTCTTGAATCAGCCAGAGGACGATGTCAATGTTCATGACGTCCTGCCGGCCGGCAATCGCGAGGAAAGCAGTCGCATGCTCCCCTCGCGCCTCGCTCGGATCGTGACCTTCGCTATTTCATCAGGCGCCAGGCGGCGTTCTCGACCCGTACCAGCACTCGCGCGTTCTCATCCAGCCCGTTGTGGTTGGTCGTCGTCAGGTTGTACACACCGTGTGCGCCGACGAGACTCCTGACGTTCTCGAGTTCGTCGCGGAGGGCGGCGCGAAACTCGGGGGTGCCTGGCTTCGCCTTCTTGAGCGCTGCAGGGATCGCCGCCGCGAGCAACATCACGCCGTCGTGGGTGTAACCGGCAAACGCGTTGCGCGTGCCCGCTCCAAATGTCGCTTCGTAGCGCGTCGTGAAATCGAGCGACACCTTCCGGGTCGGGTGATTCGCCGGCAGGTCTTCCGGGACGATCAGTGGCCCGGTCGGTGCGATGGCCCCCTCGACGCTCTTGCCACCGACTTTGATGAATTCGGAGTTCACCGTGCCGTGTGTGTGATAGATCTGGCCCTTGTAGCCACGCTCTACGAGCGCCAAGTGCGGCAACGCGCCGCCCGTGCCCGATCCCCCGACGATTACCGCGTCCGGCTTGGCGACGAGAATCTTCAGTACCTGCCCCGTAACGCTGGTATCGGCGCGCGCATAGCGTTCGTTGGTGACGATCTTGTAGCCGTGCGACGCGGCGTGAAACTCGGTCGCCTTATACACCAGGTCGCCCCAGCCGTCGGAAAATCCAATGAAGCCGACCGTTTTCACCCCGTTTGCCTTCATATGAGCCGCGACTGCACCGATCATGAGTTCGGTCGTTTGCGGAATGATGAAGGTCCAGTGGTACCTCTCCGGCGGGACCGCGACGGGACTCAGGGAGACAAACGGCGTCTTGCTTTCGGCAGCCCCCTGGGCGATGAGCATGGAGATCGGCACTCCGGTCGACCCCATGATCGCATCGACCTTGTCCTCGGTGAGGAGCTTGCGCACGTTCTTTCCGGCTGCGGTTGCGTCGGATCCATCCTCAAGAATGATGTACCGCACAGGCTCTCCGCCGATCGACTTCGGCATCAGCTGAAACGCCTGTTTGTAGTGAATCCCGAGAGATGCTGCCGGCCCCGTGGCTCCGAATGTCGCCCCGATCGTGATCTCGGCGTGGGCGACCGGAACAGCGGCGAACCCTGTCGCGGCGAGCAGTGAAGCGGCCCATTTGCGGCTCATGTCCCCTCCTGTCTGAATGATCGATACGTCGATTTGAAGAGGAATCCCGTCACACGCGCACGGCCATGGCCCCACTGGATCCGTATTGCCCGATTGCAGGCCCTCAGTATATGATTATGCATATAATTTGAATGGACGCAATAGGCGCTGTTCCTGCGTCGTCGTTGACGTTTTCCAGACCTTCCGAAGGACGGACGAGATGATCGAAAGAGACCTTCGAACCTATCTGCAAGACGCGGCGCGAGCCGGCGAGCTGCTGTTCGTAGACCGTGACGTCGATCCGGCGACCGAGGCCCCCGGGTTGATCAAGAGGAGCATCGAACGCGAGAAGATCGTTCTGTTCCGCAGCGTCGCCGGCCGTTCGACGAGGGTTGTGGCAAATACCCTCGGTTCCAGAAGATGGTTGTCTGAATCTTTCGGTTGCGGCACGGGAGGGCTCGTGTCCCGGATTCGCGAGCACCAGTCTCGCGTGCTCGCACCGGAACTCGTCGCCAGCGCGCCAGTGAAAGAGGTCGTCGCGCGAGCCGTCGACTTGCGTGCGCTGCCGATCCTGACGATGCATGAAGGTGATGCGGGGCCCTACATCACCGGCGGAATCGGAATTCAACTGGACCCCGAAAGCGGCCGGCAGAACGCGGGTTACTACAGCCTCCAGCTCAAGGGCTCGGATCGTCTCGGCCTGAGGATGTTGGCGAGCACCCAGGGATACGAGATCTTCCAGCGGCGGCTGCGACTCGGATTAAGGACGGAGATGGCCGTTGCGATTGGTCTCCATCCAGTGGAGATGATCGCGGCGGCTACGCACACGCTTCTCGACGAGTTCGCGCTGGCCGGCGGCATCAGGGGTGAGCCGGTAAAACTCGTCAAGTGCGAGAGGATCGATGTCAGCGTCCCGGCCTACGCCGAGATCGTCCTGGAAGGAACGATCCTGGCGGACGACATGGAACCCGAGGGCCCGATCGGTGACTGGCTCGGTTACTACCCTCTGGTCGAAGCCAGGCACATTCTGAAGATCGAGCAGCTAACCTGCCGCAGGAATCCGATCTACCAGACGATCCTTCCCGGGTCGGCCGAAGAGAATCTCCTTCTGGCGATTCCACGGGAGGCGGACGTATTGAGGGCAGCGAGGAGGGCGGTGCCCGGGGTCAGGGACGTCTCGCTCCATCCATTTCTCCCTGTCTGCGTCATCCAGTTGACGAAGGCACGAGAGGGGGAGCCGATGAACGCAATTCTGGCGGCCTTCGGCGAGGTTCCGTTCATCAAGATCTGCATCGCTGTCGACGAAGACGTTGATCTGCACGACGCGAGAGACGTACTGTGGGCGATCGTGACGCGTGCCAAGCTGGACGAGGATCTCGAAGTAATCCGCAACGTCCTGGGATTCTCCAGGGACCCGCATCACCGACACAGGTCGAAGCTTGCCGTCGATGCGACGGCCCCGTTGGAGCATCGGGAGCATTTCCGCAGGACCAGGGTCGTCTCCCCGAAGGGCGATCTCGACGCGTATCTCGCCCGACACGAATGGCGGGATGACTGAGTCGGGGACGGCTAGTCACAGCGGTGCTCTTTTCGCGGCCGCGCGCGTCGAAGGCTGTGGCGGATCGGAGCAAAGTTGAACCCAGACGGACTTCACCTCGGTGAACAGGCTCAGGGCCTCCGGGCCCAACTCCCGGCCTACACCGCTCTGTTTGAATCCCCCAAAGGGCGCCGCGACGCTGTTCGGGCCGTACGTATTGACCCAAATGCTCCCGGCCCGGAGTTGACGTGCTAGCTGATGTGCCCTGCCGATATCCGACGTCCACACGCCGGCCGCAAGTCCATAGCAAGTGTCGTTCGCCTGCGCTGCCACGTCGTCGACGTCGTCGAACGGGATGACGGCGAGTACCGGTCCGAAGATCTCCTCTTGCGCGATTCGCATTCGGTTGTTCACTGCGGTGAAGACGGTTGGCCTCAGGAAGAAACCCTTGCCAGCGGGCCGGTCGCCGCCGGTCAGAAGACGGGCCCCGCTATTCTTGGCGTCTGCTACGTATCCCTCGACGCTGTGCAGATGCGAACGTGAAATCAAGGGGCCCATACTCGTCATCGGATCGAGGGGGTCGCCGATCCTCCAGTCGCTACTGACCCGCGCAAGAAGTCGTTCGACGAACTGATCGTGGATACGTGCCTCGACGAAGAGCCGCGATCCGGACCAGCAGACTTGCCCCGCGTTGACGCAAAAGCCCCGCGCCGCGAATTCGGCGGCAACTTCCAGGTCGGGCGCGTCGGCGAAGACGATATTAGGCGACTTGCCCCCAAGTTCGAACGACACTCGCTTGAGGGACTCCGCGCCGTCGCGCATGATCTGCCTGCCGGTCGCCGTCTCGCCGGTGAACGAGATCTTGTCGACGAGGCGGTGAGTGACGACCGCGGTGCCTACCGAGCACCCCGGACCCGTGACGACGTTGAGCACTCCCGGTGGAAGCCCTGCCTGGAGCGCGAGCTCGGCGAAACGGCACGCGGTGAGCGGCGTTAGGCTGGCCGGCTTGTGGATCAGGACATTGCCCGCCGCGAGGGCCGGGGCGATCTTCATCAACGATAGTACAAGGGGCGAGTTCCATGGCGTGATGATGCCGACGACCCCTACCGGCTCTCTGATCGTGTAGCCAAGCCCCGCCGCACTCGCGGGCAGTGAGGATCCGCAGATCTTGTCAGCCCAGCCCGCGTAGTAGCGAAGCAGTTCGCACGCCAGCGGCAGATCCCGCGCCTTGGTCTGCGATATCGGCTTGCCGGTGTCCGCGGTTTCCAGTGATGCGAATTCGTCGCACTTCTCGTGCATCAGCGTCGCCATCCTTTCGAGTACGTCGCGACGTGCCGCTGGCGCGAAACGTGCCCACGCACCCGAGTCGAACGCGCGGCGCGCCGCCACGGCGGCCCGGTCGACATCTTCGGGTACGCCCTTCGCCACCTCGGCAATCGGTTCCTCGGTTGCCGGATTCACCGTTACGAAGTACTGTCCGCCCGACGGCTCGAGCCATTCGCCGTCGATCAGCAACTTCAGCGGCTTGGCCAAATCCATTGGTTCCCCTCGAAGTTGGTTTACGAAAGACTTCCGCTTGCTGAATCGGGTCTTGACGCGTTAGCGGCGAGGCCCGATTCGACTGGCCGTGCCACCAGCAGGACGCGATCACGGCTTGCCTGGCGGACGCTCGCTCCTCGCGCGGAAATAGAAGTAGGGAAACCCGAGGAGATAGACCCAGAACGCCTTGCTCAGCAGCAGCGCGCGCACCGCGGCGAGCACGTCCTGAGGCGTCACGTGCACTCGGCTCTTCATTGGCTGATCGGGGTGACTATGAATGATCAGTTCGTAGCCTCGTCGATCCACCGCGCCGAAGCGAAACTCCACATCCGCCAGTTTGCTGCGCACACGCATCTGTATCGCCTCCAGGACATACCTCAGTCGTCAGCCCAGTCGGCCCACATCGACTTCTCCAGGATGCCGAAGTCCTTCATCATCTCGATCGCGGTGATTCCCCCCATCGCGGTGACGCCTCCACCGGGGTGGTTCCACGGGCCGACGTGGTAGAAGTTCTTGAATGGTCCACGGTAGTTGGCCCACCCTGAGAAGGGTCGGAACGTCCCCATCTGGAAACGCGCCATCTCACCACCCATGTTTGCTCCGTCGAGCATGCAGACGTTGTCGGCGGCAATGCTCTTGGGCGTGTTGATGAACCGCGCGATGATGTTGTCGTCACTCATGTTGACAGCGTACTTGCGGAAGGTCTTGAGCAGGCGGTTGCCCCATTCCTCTTCGACATCATCCCAGTCGGTCCCGTCGCGTAGCTGGTAGGGCGCGAAGGTGTAGATGATCGCTGTGTGCTTGCCCGGAGGGGCGCGGGTAGGATCCTTCATGCTGAGACACGCGACGTTGATGGACGGATCGGTGGGCATCACGCCGCGCTCGATTTCCGCCCAGTGGTCGACGAGATCTTCGACGAATCCCATGCAGCGCCAGTAGGCTGTGCTCGTCACTTCGGGGCCGGCCTTCAGCACTGGGTGGTCGTTCAGCGCCCAGTACGAGTTGGAGCAGGGGATCTTCCCCGGCTTGAAGCGTTCGGCGCCTTCCACGACATCCTCGGGCAGCAGCGACCGGTCGATCATCTCCAGGTAAGTATGTTTCGGATCGATCGCCGTCACCACTGCCTTGTTCGCATACACCTCGGTGCCGTTCTCGAGCTCGACTCCGACCGCGGTCCCGTTCTTGACGATGAACTTCCTGACCCCGGCGCTCGGCACGACGCGCCCGCCGTATCCCTCGACCATCCTGGCCAGCGAGTGCGAGAGCTCTCCGGAACCTCCCATCGGAATCGACTCGCCGTAGTCATGCAGGTGAGGAATCATTATGTGAAAGATGCTCCCGAGGTTCTCCTGATCGGGCTTGATGTTCGGTGCAAGGGAGAAGAACAGGAGGAACGACTTGATATAGGGGTTCTCGAAATTCTCTTCGACGAAGTCCTTGCAGCTCATCATCTGGTTGCGAAGCATTCTGCGGCCTTCCGGCGTCTGCTCGAGCATTGCGATCGACATGCTTTCGTTCTCGGGCGGGCTCCACCAGTGCTTGGTGAAGCCGGCGCGAATTTCCGACCAGAACTCGTAGATCTCGCGATACCGCTTGGCGTCCTTCTGCGAGAGCCTCGCGAAGTCGGCGCAGGTCTTGTCGACGCTTCGGGAGATCGTTAGACCAGTGCCATCCGGAAACGCGCCACCTACCATTGCGTCATCCGAGTAGATGTACTTGAGTCCCCATTTCTCCTCAAGCTCGGGCTTGAGCAGCGTGAAGATCGGATTCGAGTGGATCCACACATGCCCCCACGAGTGAGTGTCATGCTTGAACCCGGGCGCGGCGATCTCGCGAGTCACTGCGCCGCCGCCGATCCAGGCGTTCTTCTCGAACAGGATCACCTTGAGTCCCATCTTGCTCAGCATCGCGCCACATGTCAGGGCATTGTGACCCGCGCCGGCGATTATTACGTCGTAACCGTGGTATTCAGCCATTTGTGTTGCTCCTGTTAGCGCCGTTCAATTCAAGAGCCGATCGGGTCCGGACTCCGGATCGATGACCCTGAATCGGCAGTACTCCGACGGTCCCACGGGGACGTCGGCCGGTTGATGATTCGTCTTGAAACAAGCCTTCTTCCGTATGCCTCGGCTTGGTCGTCGGGTTTCACTTCGTTGCTTTCAGGTCGAACCGTGCTTCCAACGGAGCAAGCAGCACCTGCGAGCAGAAGCGCTTCTTGGCACCGGCGTGAACGCAGTGACGCCGAAGACCCGGACCGCGTACGTCACCCGGGTATCGGTCGCCGACGTGAGTATCCGCGCCGCGTTGCCACATAGCCTGCACTAGCTCCTGTAAACCCTCAGCCCGACCATGTTCGAGAAAGCACCGACGCGACAAGCTGCGTGAAAGGGTCGCGTGCCAATCAGATGAAGATCCCGAGCGAGTACGGCTCGATCTTCACTGGACAACGCCGGGACACTATTGATCCTGCATATAATTGCCACTCTTGAAGCACGCCGACGGCGCATCGGAGATGAGCCAAGCCCCCACCAAAACTGATGCACCAACCGAATGAAAGCCAAGGCCGAGCCCCAAAACCCCAACAATCCAGCCGAGCGATTCACCGACAGCTATCTCGCCTACGTTCTTGCGCGGGCAAGCTTCCTGATCTCCAACGAATTCCACGAAATGCTCGCTCGACAGCGCATTCCGGTGATGCGATGGCGAATCCTCGCGGTCTTGAGCGATGGCGCGTTGTCGGTGACCGAACTCGCGAGGATCGCGATGTGCAAGCAACCAATGGTTAGCCGCAACGTGGATCGGATGGCTCAGCTGGGCCTGCTTCGGCGAGACGTCGACGTAACGGATCGCCGTAGTATCCGAGTCAGCCTGACCCCCAAAGGTCAACAGCTGGTGCGCAGACTCCATGCGCTCGCGAAGGAGCATGAGGCGGCCGTCCTCGAACCTCTCGGCGTGGGGAATGCGCGCGCGCTGATGGCGATGCTCAAGAAACTTATCGAACTCCACGCACCGCGGCGCTGACATGCGTCGCGTTGCCCCGATCCGGGAACCGGATTGGAGTAGTCCCGTAGCCCGCGGAGTGGTTGCATCATGCCTGCACATTTGCATGATTATGCATATAGTTAGCAAATATGCAATACGAAGTCCGGTACGCGCGTGACCGCACTTCTGGCGGGGTACGGGTGCGAAAACGGAGACGGCGCGTCGATGATGAACCGCCTGACGCCTGTGATCCGCGTTCCGACCGCTGCTCTGACAGGACATAGACGAAACCTGGCGCCTCTCCGCTTACGGTTGCTCTTTGTCTTTACATATGCATGACAATGCATATAATTGCTCAAGAGCGTGGATGGACGCAGCCGACTGCCCAGCGGGTCCGTTTGGTCGGGTACGGCGTGATCGGAGAGCCGAAGCGTTCCCTTGCTCGTTTTGGAACATAGAGTCGTGCGGGCTGTGAAGGCAAGCAGGGAACGTAGCGATGAAGACCATTGCCGGCGTTGACAGTCAAGTCGAGGTGATCGGCTCGGTGGTGGAACGTACTACCGGGCCCATCAAGCGCGCATTCGACTTCAACCTATTGCGTCGCTGCGTTCTCGATACGAACGGCGATCGCGCGTTCGACGCGGCCACGCTGGCACACCTCCTGCTTGTTCGACACACGGTTTCAGGAGCGGTCTGCCGACCGGACAGTAGCGGGGAACGATGCGTCCGATTGCCCCGAGAGACTTCGCAGTATCGGACTAGATCGCGATGAGCAAACGCCTGATGCTGTCTGGCAACCAGCGAACGCACGGCTCAGTGAACGTTCGAGGGCTGAGTATGTATCGCCGGAACGGGAAGAACTCGGTGGATTGGCCAATACAGCCGCCAGGAACAGATCGACGACTCGGCTGGCATCGGCTGGCAGGGTCGACAAGTCGATTCGGGATCGTTCGTCGGGCGCGCAGGAGAGAAACGACGTGAAGGCGGCTGTTCTGTACGAGGTTGGAGCGGGCCTCAGGATTGAAGACATGCCGGTGCCTCGTGTGGGTCCAAGCGATGTTCTCGTGAAGGTCGCTGCAGCGGGCATCTGCCACACGGATCTCGGCATCGTCGATGGCAAAGTGCCGATCGGGCGGCTGCCGTTGGTCTTGGGTCACGAAGTCGCTGGGAAGGTTGTCCAAGTCGGGCAGGGCGTGTCTCCGCACCTTATTGGTCGGCGCGCCTGCGTCAGCTACGGCGTGGTCTGCGGCGAGTGTCCGCAGTGCGC
>JAHDXY010000042.1:18661-21104 GCA_023384005.1 Burkholderiaceae bacterium
ATGGGGCGGACAGTCAACGGCGGTTTCGCCGAGTACATGGTTGCGCCTGCCGCCAACATCGTGCCGATTCCGGACCACCTGAACGACGAGGAGGCAGCCATCATTCCGTGCTCGGTCGCTACGGCTTATCACGCGGTGCGTCGGGCCGGCTTGGGCGAGGGTCAGAGTGTCGCGATCTTCGGGATCGGGGGCATCGGCCTGAATGCCGTGCAGTTCGCAAGCATGGCCGGGGCGGAAGTCATCGCCGTGGACATGGCGCAGAGCAAGCTCGAGTTGGCGAGATCCTTGGGAGCACGTCATTGCGTCAAGGCAAACTCGCTCGACGTGGTCGCAGAGATCAAGAGAATAACCGGAGATCTTGGGCCCGACGCGACGCTCGAGTGCATCGGTTCGCCGTCGACCTACCAGAGTTGCATCGACAGCGTAAGACGAGGTGGTCGTGTAGTGGTGGCTGGATTCCATCCGGACCCGCTGAAAGTGAATCCACTCAGATTGATGCTGGACGAGGTCACGATCACCGGAGCTCATGTCGCCAACCGGAGCGAGATCGAGGAAATCGTCGGTCTTCTGTCAGACCGAACGATCGATCTGCGCAGGATGGTGACCCACACGCTGGATTTCAGAGATATCCACCAAGGGTTCGAAAGGCTTCGGACGCAGGAAGGGGATCCGATTCGAATTGTGGTCAGGTTTTAGGTCTTCCGGTCGTTGGAAACCCTAGCGTTCCTTCGATCATCTCAGATGGAAATTCCCCTGAGCCCTTTCAGGTTGCATCGTCCGCGCCCTTCGATGCTGGGCGAGTTTCAGGGCCACGAGTGCGAATAACCTGTTTCGAACGATAGAGCGAACCATCTCATGCGCGAATACCTCGAACATCTGATTGCCCGGGACGGGGTGCGCGTCGTCGAACGCGAGGTCGATCCGAAGTTCGAACTAGCCGCCGTGACGGTTCGCTCGCAGGCGGAGAGCGACGCCCCCGTTCTCTTCAGGCGCGTTCGGGGCTCTTCCATGCCAGTCGTGACAAACGTCTATGGAAGTCGGCGGCGCCTGACAGAGTTGATCGGTGCCGAAGAAGGTGGCTTCTGTGCGCGTTGGCAGCAGTTGTCGATAAGACAGGCTTGCGCGCCTGACACGATCGTCCCGTCGCGAGCAACAGACGTGCCGGTACGCCCGACGAGCCTTTCTTCGCTTCCGCGAATAACCTATTTCGAGAAGGACGCCGGACCATACCTTACGGCGGGGATCTATTTGGCGAAGGATCCGGAAACCGGCGTGCCGAACCTGTCTTTTCATCGCGCGATGATGGTGAGCGACGCCGAACTGCGCGTGCGTCTCGGACGCACTCACGACTTGACCGCCTACCACGCGAAGGCGGAGGCCAAAGGCGAGGCACTCGAGTGCGCGATTCTGCTTGGAGCACCGCCGCCGTATGTACTTGCTGCGGCTGCGCCGCTCGCACCCTGGGAGAGCGAGGTGGAACTCGCCTCGAAGATCGCCGGCCATGCGGTGCCAATGCGAAGGTGCCGGCAAATCGATCTGGAGGTACCGACCCACTGCGAGATCGTAGTCGAAGGCCGGATTCTGCCCAATGTCCTGCGCCCCGAGGCACCGTTTGGCGAGTTTCAAGGCTACTACGTGCAGCAGATTCAAAGCCACGTCTTCGAGGTGCTGGGCGTGACGGTGCGTGACGATGCCTGGTTCCATGCCCTCGTCTGTGGATCGTCCGAGGACTTGCGCCTGCTCGAGGTTGCAATAGCCACCCAGATCTATCGGGCGCTCGTCGCGCGGCTACCGGGAGTGCTCGACGTAGCCTGTGTACCGCATGTCATGGGTACCGTTGTGAAGATCCGCCAGCAATATGAGGGCCACGCGCAACAGGTATTGCTAACCGCGATCGGCGCGAACCACGATTGGTCAAAGACCTGCATTGTCGTGGATGAGGACGTCGACATCGACGATTTCAACGATGTCTGGTGGGCGGTACTCACGCGATCCCGGCCCGACCAGCGCGCCACTATCCTCCCGAACGTTCCAGGCTTCTTTCGGGATCCGCACAAGGACCATTGGGGAAGGTTGCTGATCGATGCGACTAGACCATTCGATCGCCAGGGTGAATACGAGCGCAAACGTATCCCTGGTGCCGATTCGCTGGACCTGGCCACATATTTTGGGCCAGACCGCCTCGGGAAACGACGTTGAACAGAGCGGGAACGGTGCGCCGCACTCTCTGGCCGATGACCCCGTAGTTTGTGTGTAATTTCTTGTCCCGGAGTCCTTCGGAGTAGGCCTGCGCGATCCGCAAACCTCTCTAGACGTTGAACCGGAAGTGCATCACGTCGCCGTCGCGAACCAGGTACTCCTTGCCCTCGAGCCGCATCTTTCCCTTTTCCTTCGCGCCGGCCTCGCCGTTGCACGCGATGAAGTCGTCGTAGGCGATGGTTTC
>JAHDXY010000043.1 GCA_023384005.1 Burkholderiaceae bacterium
ACCGGGGTTCCTTTTGCGCGAAAATACGGGGTCCCGATTCCACGGTCATTGACATCCACGCGGACGGCATCACCGAATCCGACGCCCGCGCGGCCCTTCAGCAGCTCGATCCGCTGTGGGATGAACTGTTCCCCGCCGAGCAGGCGCGCATCGTGGCGCTGTTGGTCGAGCGGGTGGAGATCGGCACCGCAGGGTTGAACGTCCGCCTGCGCATGGACGGGTTGGCGGCGCTGGCGCGAGAGATCACCACCGACCTTGGAGCTGCTGCATGACCCGCGCCGTACCGATCCCCGAGACCGTCACCATCCATGTCCCGTTCCGCCTCGTGAAGCGTGGCGGGCGGAAGGAAATGCAGTTGCCCGAGGGCGCTCCGATCCAGCGCCGTCCCGACAGCGCCCTCGTCAAGGCGCTGGCCCGCGCGTTCCGCTGGAAGAGGATGCTGCATTCCGGCGAGTTTGCCACCATCGCCGAACTGGCCGAGCGAGAGGGGATTGCGCCCTCATACATGACCCGCGTCCTGCGCCTCACGCTCCTCGCGCCCGATGTCATCGAGGCGATACTGGACGGGAAGCACGGGCCAGCGGTGACGTTGGTGCGTCTTATGGAGCCGCTCTCGCTAGAATGGGCGGCGCAGAGTTCGTCGCTTCGACAGGCTGAATTGCCTCCGAACCACTCTGCGGCGAGGTGCATTCTGGGGGATTGACCGATCATGCGATATAGCATACATAACAAACATGACACAATCACACTCCATTGCCGCCACGCTGCGCGCCATCCGCGCCGAGCTCGATCTTACGCAGGAGCAGCTTGCTGAGCGGCTCGGCGTATCTTTCGCCACGGTCAACCGCTGGGAAGGCGGCGCCAACCTGCCCCAGAAGGCGGCCCGCGCCACCATTGCCGCTCTCGCCGAAGAGGCTGGGGTGGACATGGCTGAAGCCGGATCCGACGACATCGCCGCCGCCGAAAAGGTGACGCGCCGCCGGGCAGGAACACGTTCCACCACACCGTCCACGAAGTCCATGGAGCAGATGCTCTGGGATGCTGCTTGTTCGATCCGGGGCGAGAAGGACGCGGCCAAGTTTAAGGACTACCTTCTGCCGCTGCTCTTCCTGAAGCGACTGTCCGACGTGTTCGACGACGAGATTGCGCGCCTTGCGGAGGAGTACGGCGACCGGGACACCGCCCTCGAGATCGCCGAGGACGACCACGAACTCCTCCGGTTCTATCTGCCGCCCGAAGCGAGATGGGCCGTAATCAGCGGTCGGCAGCCCTATGAGTGGCCCAACGATGACCAGGGCCGCCCCACGCGCCCGAAGGACATCGGAGAGCATCTGACCAAGGCGGTGCGCGCCGTTGTGCGACAGAACCCATCGCTCTCCGGCGTGATCGACGTGGTGGACTTCGCCGTCGAGCGGAACGGCGAGCGCGACATCAATCCGGCCAAGCTGCGCGAGGTGGTCGAGACCTTCTCTGACTCGCGCTACCGGCTGGGCCTTGCCGACGTGCAGCCCGACTTCCTCGGCCGCGCCTACGAGTATCTGCTGCGGAAGTTCGCGGAAGGCTCGGGCCAGAGCGCGGGCGAGTTCTTCACGCCGACCGAGGTCGGCTTCCTGATGGCGCACATGATGCGTCCCCGTCCCGGGGAGGAATGCCACGACTATGCCTGCGGATCGGCCGGCCTGCTGGTGAAGCTGCAGCTGGTCGCGCGCGAGCTCGATCCCACCAGCAAGGTTCCCCTCAAGCTCTACGGCCAGGAACTGACCGCCGAGAGCTACGCCGTCGCCCAGATGAATGCGATCATCCACGACATGAGCGTCGAGATGGCGCGCGGCGACACGATGATCAATCCGAAGTTCAAGACACCGGACAGCAAGATCCGCACCTACGACGTCGTCGTCGCCAACCCGATGTGGAACCAGCCGTTCAACCCGGACATCTTCGCCGACGACCCGTTCGACCGGTTCCGGACGCAGGGCGGCGCGACCACGGGCAAGGGCGATTGGGCTTGGCTCCAGCACACGATGGCCTGCCTTGGCGACCGTGGGCGGGCGGCAGTCGTTCTCGACACCGGTGCGGTGACCCGCGGATCGGGGAGCAAGAACGAGGACAAGGAGCGCAACATCCGCAAGTGGTTCGTCGAACATGACCTGATCGACGGCGTGATCCTGCTGCCGGACAACCTGTTCTACAATACCACCGCAGCGGGTGTGATCGTCGTGCTGTCGAAGCGCAAGCCCGCCGCGCGGAAGGACAAGATCGTCCTTCTGAACGCTACGCGCCGCGTGCAGAAGGGACGCCCGAAGAACTTTATTTCCGAGGAAGATATTCGCCCGCTGGCCTCCGCCTATCTGAAGGGCGAGCCCGTGGACGGCGAGATTGCGGTCATCACGCGCGAACAGGCGGCGGAGGCGGACTATAACCTCAGCCCGAGCAGGTGGGTCGGCAACGTCGATCAACAGGACCAACGGCCGATCGTGGATATCATCGCTGACCTGTTCAAGCTGGACGATGCCGCCCGCGAAATTGATACCAAGCTGGCTAAGATGTTGGCTCCGCTGGGAGAACAACAATGATCCCAGACGGATGGCAGGCAATCCCGTTTGCTAAACTCGCCGACTACAAGGCAGGCCGGACTCCAGCTCGCGCGAACGCTGACTACTGGCAGGGTGCCGACGATGGCGTTCCGTGGGTCGCAATTTCTGACATGACGGAGTTCGGCACCGTTACCGACACCAAAGAAAAGATCAGTCGAGCGGCATTTCGAGCGGTTTTTCGCGGAAAGACCGTTCCCGCTGGCACGCTGATCATGAGCTTCAAACTCACAATCGGAAGGGTCGCGACCCTTGCGGTCGATGCCTGCCACAATGAGGCGATTATCGCAATTTATCCACGTGACGGGATCGACCAACGCTTTCTTGGCTACTTTCTTTCGCAGGTTGACTACGACGGACTTCAAGATCGCCAGGTGAAGGGCAATACCCTTAACCAGGAGAAGATCGACCGTATCGAAATCTGGCTCCCGCCAGACGATGAGCCGAAACAGATTGCTGACGTTCTGGACCTCGTGCGTCAGGCCATCCAGCTGCAGGAAGATGGACTGGCCGTCGCTCAGGACCTCAAGCGCGCAGCGATGAGGACGCTGTTTACGAAGGGGCTGCGGGGCGAGGCGCAGAGGGAAACCGAGATCGGGCCGGTACCGGAGAGTTGGGATGTCGTGGAGTTCGCCGAAGTCCGGGAGCGCCTGCAGTACGGCACTTCGACACGCTGCGCTTACGATCCTACCGAGTTTCCGGTGCTGCGGATCCCCAACATCGAGCCCGGCCGTGTCAATGCGTCTGACATCAAATTCGGAACGCTCCGCAAGGATGAAGCGCAGCGGTACCTGCTCAAGGACGGCGACCTGATCTTCATCCGTACGAACGGCGTCATTGAGCGGCTCGGGGCCTGCGCCGTATTTGCGGGTGAGCCCGAGGGCGCGCTCTTTGCATCTTACCTGATCCGGGCGCAGTTGAAGCTGGACCGGGTTGATCCCTATTTCGCCGCCCACTTCTACGGGTCTGAACTCGGTACCAGCATCGTCGCTGGGCGAGCGACGCCCGCGGCCGATGGCAAGTACAATCTCAACACCGGCACCATCGACAGCCTGCCGCTCCCCTTGCCGCCCACGGTGGATGAACAACGCGAGATCGCCGCAGTCCTCGACGCGATCGACAGGAAAATCGACCTGCACCGCCGCAAGCGCGCCGTGCTCGACGAACTCTTCAAGGCGCTGCTGCACAAGCTGATGACCGGCGAGATCCAGGTGTCCGACCTCGACCTTTCGGCACTTTCCCCGGATCCGGCACTCTCAGACAGCAAGACCCCCGAGGTGGCCGCATGAGCAACAGCATGACCGAGGCGCTGTCGCACCTGGCGAGCCGCATGCCCCGGATCGTCCGCGAACACGAGGTGCTGCGCGTCGCAGGATGGATGCCGGGCGACGACCCCGATGCGGTTGCGCACAAAGCTGCTGGCGAGGTGCTGCGCTGGGCCCAGCGCCGGGCGGGGCAACGCCTTCCGCAAGAGGCCTGGGACGGCGAGAGTTTCGAGCTGCCGCTCCCGGGCCGCGACCCTTCCGCCATCCGGCTCCGCGCCGGAGCGTCCGACCTCTGGGCCTTCCGCATCCACGACCCCGACAAGACCGTGCCGGGCCGCGCGTGGACGACCGAGGTTGTCCTCGGCCACGTCCCGGGCAAGCCCGCTCAGTTCAGCACCCGCCTTCTGGTCGCTACGCCCGAGCAGGATTTTTCCATCGATCCTGCGGTGCCGGGGTTTGTGCAGCAGGTCGCGGAGAGGTGCGGCCTGGTGGTTGGCTCGCAGGCCGCGTCAGCAACTCCAGCGGTGTACGCCGACGGCGAGGACGCCGAAGCGCTGATCGAGCACCTCACCGATCCGGACCGCCTGCTCCCGACCATTGTGCTGACCTTGGCCGACGGCGCATCCGCCCCGTACATCAACGCCGAGAAGCTCGCCGGTGTTCTGACAGGGCTGGCACATGTGGCTGTGGCCCGTCCGGAGGCCGCCTGGCGACTGACCGAGCGGTTGGGCAAACGCCTCTCCATCTTCGGCGGGGCAGCGAGGGTCTATCTGCCTGGCTTCGAAGACACGGCCGATCCGTTCGCGCATCGCCTCGTTCTGTCGGGGCAGCTTGTTTCGGTTGATGGGATTGCGCGTGCAACCCGTTGGCTGCGGGAGTCTGCGGCGCAGGCTGGCCTGCAGCGAACGCGCCTCGGCGGCGATGTGCTAACCTTTTCTGCAATCCGGGTGGCGCAGCTGGAAGTGCAGCAATCGACGCTGCGGGAAGCCGATGCCAGCGACGCAGACCAGCTGGCCGCTGCGCTGAAACGGATCGAGGCACTGAAGGGTGAGATCGAGGATCTGAAGACCGAGCAGACCTATTACATTGAGGAGTTCGACAAGGAGCGGGAACGCGCCGAAATCGCAGAGGCGCAGGCTCAGAAATCGGCCTACCGGATCCAGCAGCTCACCGATCAACTGAAGTCCAAGGGTGACGACCCCGATCAGGAGGTCCAGCTGCCGGCGGACTGGTCGGAGTTCGCCAGTTGGTGTGACGAAAATCTCGCTGGTCGACTGATCCTGACCCCCAACGCGCACCGTGGCACGCGGAAGCCGCTCTTTCAGGATGTCGAGACCGCGGCGAAGAGCCTCCTGTGGCTTGCCACCGAGGGCCGCGACCGGTTCCGCAATGGCGGCGGAGCGCTTGCCAACATCCCCATCTTCGATGGGGCCCAGAACGCCCCCTGCGGCACTGACGAGTTCGATTTCGACTGGAACAGCCGCAGGTTCTTGGCCGAGTGGCACATCAAGAATGGCGGTAACACCCGAGATCCGTCACGCTGCCTGAGGATCTATTACTGCTTCGACCAGCAGACCCAACAGATTATCGTCGCCGACATGCCGGCGCATCGCCGGACAGGTGCGACATGACAGGACCGGTCCATTATCATCTGGGTCAGTTCCCGCCTGCGTCCGAGCAGTTGGACTGGCCGCGCCTTGTACCCCTGATCGGTCCAGCAAATGCCGCGCTCGCCCGCTATGACGGTCTCGTTGCGGCCATCCCCAATGCTAGCGTGCTGCTGTCTCCGCTGACGACCCAAGAAGCGGTGCTCTCATCGAAGATCGAGGGCACTAACGTCACCATGGGCGAGGTGCTTGAAATCGAGGCCGGAGCCGATGGCGACGTCGACCAGCCCAAGCGCGACGATGCCGAGGAAGTGCTCAACTACCGCGTGGCCCTGAGCTTCGCCGCGAATGCACTCGAGGAGCGGCCCCTTTCTCCACATCTCTTGCGCGAGGCGCATGCCTTACTTCTGCAGGGGGTGCGCGGGCGCGACAAGAACCCCGGAGCATTCCGCGACGAACAGAACTGGATTGGACCGCAAGGCTGCACCATCGATCAGGCGAGCTTCGTCCCCATCCCGCAAGAGCATCTTCACAGCGGGTTGGACACTTGGGCAGCCTACACTGCTGATCGCGGGCAACCTGATCCCCTAGTTCAGCTGGCCCTGATCCACCTCGAGTTCGAGGCACTTCATCCATTCAAAGACGGCAATGGTCGACTTGGGCGGATGATCATTCCCCTGTTTCTGATGCAGCGGGGGGTCCTCTCCAGTCCAAGCTTCTACATGAGCGGCTACCTTGAAGGCCGACGAGAAGAGTATGTCGAGCGTATGCGTGCGGTGTCGCGCACCGGCGCATGGACAGATTGGTGTTCGTTCTTCCTCGAGGGTCTCATTGAACAGGCCCACCAGAACCAGGATCGCGCCCAGCAGATCATCGCGCTGAACACCCAGATGCAGCGCGAAGTCGCCGAACGCACACACTCTCAGTTCGCAGGGCTCGCAGTTGATTTCATCTTTTCGAGGCCTGTGTTCCCGACGCCCGTGTTCGTCGAGAACTCCGGCATCCCGCGAGAGTCCGCACAGCGGCTCCTCCGCCTGCTGCGAGACGGTGACGATCCGATCCTCAGAACGATCCGGCCAGGCTCCGGGCGCAGGCCGGCCATCCTTGCCTTCCCTGAACTCTTGAACATAGCCGAGGGGAGGAATGTGCTTTGAGCGTTATCCGCTACACACAACTGCGCTTGCGTGTAACGAATACCTCATTCGCTACACGCAAACGGGCTTGCTGTTCATCCGTGACACACAACGGCAGGCTAATGGTGCGGCGCGATGTCTGAGATCCGGATCAGTGAGGCTGGCACCGTCCAGTTCCCGATGGTGAAGCACGCCGCCGAGATCGGCTGGACGCCGATTGCGCCAGAGGTGGCCAAACAGAAGCGCGGCGGCGAAGCCGGTATGATGCTGCGTGACGAGCTGGAAGCGGCACTCAGCAAGTTCAATCCGTGGATGACGTCCGACGCCATCCGGCAGGTGATCGAAAAGCTGGAAGCAATCCCGCCCACCATCGAGGGCAATCGCGACATGCTCGCTTGGCTGCGCGGCGAACGGCAATGGTACGACGAGGGTGAAAAGCGCCACCGTCACGTCCAGCTCATCGATTTCGAGCGTCCGGGCGAAAACGTCTTCCACGTCACCTGGGAATGGAAACTGAAGCCCCCGGCGCGCAAGGGAAACCGGGCGGATGTGATGTTCGTCATCAATGGCGTTCCGGTCTGCATCGTCGAGCACAAGAACCCCAAGGACGGCAGCGCCATCGATCGGGGTGTGACGCAGCTCAAGCGCTACGAGAAGGAGACGCCCGAGCTGATCGGCACGCCGCAGCTCTTCAACGTCACGCATCTGCTCGACTATTGGTATGGCGTGACCTGGAACGCCAACCGCCGCTACATGGCGCGCTGGAAGCAGAAGCCCGAGGAGACCTACAAGTTCGCGGTTCAGGCATTCTTCGAGCCCACCGACTTCCTCCGCACGCTCCGCGATTGGATCCTGTTCTATGTCGAGGACGGCGAGACGCGGAAATCCATCCTGCGTCAGCACCAGCGTGTCGCTGTCGACAAGATCGTAGAGCGGTGTGAGGACAAGGCCAAGAAACGTGGGCTCGTGTGGCACACACAGGGCTCGGGCAAGACCTTCACCCTGCTTACCGCCGCACGCCTCATCCTTGAGGACAAGACGCGCTTCCAGAACGCCACCGTCATCCTGGTGGTAGATCGCACCGAGCTCGAAGGCCAGCTCAAGGGGTGGGTCGAGAAGCTGCTCGGCGAGATGCAGAGCCAGGATATCCCGGTCTGGCGGGCCAACTCCAAGACCGAGGTGCAGGACCTGCTCAAGACCGATAAACGCGGCCTGATCATCTCGATGATCCACAAGTTCGAGGGAATCGACAAAGACGCCAACACCCGGGAGAACACATACGTCTTCATCGACGAGGCACATCGCTCAGTCGCCAAGGACCTCGGCACCTACATGATGGCCGCAGTCCCGAACGCGACCATCATTGGCTTCACCGGCACACCCATCGCCAAGACGGCGCAGGGCGAAGGCACTTTCAAGATCTTCGGCACCGAGGACGAGCAGGGCTATCTCGACAAATACTCGATCCGTGAGTCGATCGAGGACGAAACCACGCTCCCCATTCGCCACACCATGGCGCCGAGCGAGATGACCGTACCCGCCGAGCGACTGGACAAGGAATTCTTTGAGCTCGCCGCTGCCGAGGGCGTGACCGATATTGACGAGTTGAACAAGGTGCTCGACCGCGCCGTTGGCCTCCGCACTTTCCTCACCGCCGACGACCGCATCGAGAAGGTTGCCGCCTTCGTCGCCGAGCATTTTCGGGAGAAGGTCCACCCACTCGGTTACAAGGCGTTTCTCGTCGGCGTGAACCGCGAAGCATGCGCCAAGTACAAGCGGGCGCTAGACAGGCTGCTACCGCCCGAGTGGTCAGAGGCAGTATACACAGACAATGCAGCGGACGTGGTTGACCGCCCACTGGTTGCCGAGGTTCAGCTATCGCCGGAACGCGAAGCCGATGTGAGGCTGCTTTTCAAGAAGCCGAACGAAAATCCCAAGATCCTGATCGTCACCGACAAGCTGCTAACCGGCTACGATGCGCCATTGCTCTACTGCATGTATCTCGACAAGCCGATGCGCGACCATGTGCTGCTACAGGCTATTGCCCGAGTGAACCGCCCCTATGTCGATGCCAACGGTGTGCAGAAACGGGTGGGCCTCGTCGTCGATTTCGTGGGCGTGCTCCGCGAGCTGAAGAAGGCCCTGCAGTTCGACAGCTCCGACGTCAGTGGCGTGATCGAGGATCTGGACCTCTTGCTCCAGGATTTTCTTGGCAGGATCGAGAAGGCGAAGGGCGACTTTCTCGACGTCGAGGACGAGGGTAGCGCCGACGAGAAGCTGGAGAGGCTGGTGTATGGCCGGTTTCTTGACCCCGAACCGCGCAAGGCGTTTTTTGAGGCCTACAAGGAAATCGAAGCCTTATGGGAAATCCTCTCGCCGTCGCCCGAACTGCGCGATCACATCACGACGTTCAAGCGCCTCGCGCAGCTCTATGCTGCCGTGCGAAATGCCTATGCTGACCGCGTTGGCTACCTCGCCGACCTTGCCTACAAGACGCGCCGCTTGGTCGAGGAGAGCGCAACGCAGGAAGGTCTAGGTAAGCTGACCAAGACCGTAACCTTCGACGTCGAGACGCTGGAAGGCCTGCGCGTCGAGCCTGGCTCGGATGAGGGCAAGGTATTCAACCTCGTGCGCGGACTTCAAAAGGAGATCGAGGGCGAGGCGGATACAGCGCCGGTTCTGCAGTCGCTGAAGGACCGGGCCGAGCGGATCTTGAAGGATCTGGAGAATCGAAACACCACTGGTCTCGCTGCCATGGACATGCTGGCTGCGCTGGCAAAGGAAAAGGATGAGGCGATCAAGGCCGCCAAGGATAGCGGCCTCTCCGCGCGAGCGTTCGGTGTCTACTGGAACCTCAAGGACGACGAACCTCTCCGTAACGCCGGCATTTCTGCCATGGAGCTGGCGCGCGACGCGGAAACCGAGATGCATCGATTCCCGAACGCCAGAGTCAATGACGACGAGCGTCGGAAGCTGCGCGCCACCCTCTACCGCCCGCTTCTCGGACTTGGCAAAGAGGATCGCGGCCGGGTTGTAGATCTGGTGCTGGCGATCCTGCTCGACGGCGATCACGATGCCGAGTCCTGAAGACCGACGCGCCTCTCTCCGTGCCCGGGTCGACTACTGGTGTGAGCGTCTGAAGGCGACACCGCGCATTGTTCGCATCCAGCGCATGACGCGCAAGTGGGGATCATGCTCAACCGGCGGTATCATCACACTTGCCGAGGACCTGGCCGATCAGGAGAAGTGCTTCCAGGACTTCGTGATCGCACACGAGTTGCTGCATCTACGGGTTCCCAACCATGGCAAAGTCTTCAAGGCGCTGATGACAGCGCATGTTCCCCGGTGGCGTGAACATGACAAGCACCGCTTGGCCGGAAAACGGTCAGGGGTTTCTCGATGATCGGGCGTCACCATACAAGTCCCACTCGAGGATCGAAGGGAAAGCCCAGCCACTTCGTAATTCGACCAAACGTTCGATTTCTATTACTTCTCAAAGAATGTCCCTGAAATCGAAGTGTTCAGCGGGTAGGAGATCAAACCGTTCAAATTCAATGCCTTGTGAGGAATTCACCAAACCGGCGCAGTCATGAGGTCCAGAGAATATCGGCCCTGAGAGACCGCTTCCGGGCGCCCTAGCGCAAGGGCCAGTGCACAGCCCGACCCGCATAACCCTCGAAAACAACGGAAAAATCCGGCCGCAGCCGGATGGGGAGAACGCTTTCGCGGGGGGCAAGTGGCGGAGAGGATGGGATTCGAACCCACGAGGCCCTTTTGGAGCCTACTCCCTTAGCAGGGGAGCGCCTTCGACCACTCGGCCACCTCTCCGTCCAGCGCTTTCTAAGGGTTTCCGCCCGTTTGGCAAGAAGCAATCTTGCAGCTTCGAGCAGCATCTCGCAGAACGATGCAGGAACCTGCAGGGGGAAGTGGGGGAAAATCGGGGGAAAGGGTTGCTGCGATGTTCTCCCGTCCACAAAATTCGGCATCTGTGGATATAGAGACCTCCTCCCCTTGCCAGCCAACCCACAGTTTCCCCGTCGCCCCTAAGTTTTCTGGCTGTTGCAGGAATTTAATCCTTCCTGACTTGACACCCGCCACCTTCGGAACATTATAAGAACAAACCGGCGCGATTTCATCGGCCGATCCACCACCCATCAACCCGCCGCGTGACCCTTACCGCGCCACAGGTGAACTATGTCGAGACAAAAAAGATACGACGCGATCGCGCATCCAGGTGAGTTTGTCCGCCAAGCGCAGGCGCTCGTCACGGTCATCCGGAACCTGAGCTGCACGCTGAAATACGGCTCTCCCCACTACACCGCCATCAATGCCCTCGGCTCGCATGTCGCCGACACCGTGCGCGAGGTTACAGGCAGAGAACCGCCATGGATCGGAAATGGACCGATACCTGGCCTCCCTCAATACGAGCCGCGGGAAACCAACGATGCAAGCTGAGGCAGACAAGTCCGACGATGCATCTTCGCGCGAAGTTGCGGAGGACGTCGACAGCATCCTTAGCAGGTTCGACGGGGACGCGCGCGCCGCTCTTTGCGCCGCACTCGATGACATCGCCTTCCTTCGACGTGAAATCGAGTTTGCGGCGCTGGCAATGAGCTACGGTTTTACCCGAGGTTGGCGGCCAGCGCTGGAGCGGACGTCACAGCCACTTGACGGATAGCATAGATTGCAGCGCTGGGGACGAGTACCCTTTCGTTACAGATGCGATGATAGTCCCGCATGAACTTGCCAGATTTCGAGATTTGCGCTTAGGTAATATGGGATTAGTTGGGAGGGGGCTCTCATGAAACATACCGTGGCCTTGCTCGCCATTATTGTGATGGCGGCAACTTCGACTGCATGGGCACATGGCGGCGGCTGTCGCAAAAGTTCACCGCCCGGCAAGTGCTGCCACGCTGATAACAGTGATGGTGGTCGGGTTCATTGTCACTGATGCTCGCGAACCTTCTCGCCGCCACCGTCCTGTCGTGCTCCAGCCTCGTCGCCATCGATGGCGACACGATCCGCTGCGGAACCGAGCGAATGCGCGACATGGGACCGGGCTCACCGAACAAGAGCGGATATGACGCGCCCGAGATCGGTAAGGCACAGTGCGCCAAGGAGCGCCTGCTAGGCGACCAAGCAAAGTTCCGGATGCAAGAGTTGCTGGACCAGGGCGGGACCCGCGTCGAGGACAGCGGCAAGCGGGACCGTTATGGACGGCGGCTTGTCGTCGTCAGGCTTGGCAATGGCATGACGGCTGGCGAGGTGCTGATGCGTGAGGGCTATGCTGTACGCTGGGCCCCCCGCTATCGCCCGAGATGGTGCGAGTAGCCATGAAACTCACCCTCACCCTATCCACCGACGAAAGCCTTGCCCTACGCCGGTTTGCCAACGAAACCGGCGAAGAACTGGATGAGGCCGCGCAGCTGGCAATCCGCGAGTTTCTGATTGGTATCGGGATGCTGGAACAGCGGCATGAGCTTGACGAGGATACCGAGACGCTTGGCGGCGAACATTGATCCGCACCCTGATGCTCCATCAGAACGCTGCCTTTCGAAATCATAACACAACTTTTGATGCGTATAGGGCAACCAAATGCAGCCGTTTTAGATCATTTCGATTATGACGTATCCTTCTCAACTCGGCGCACGGATCGCAGCCAGATCATCGTTTTTCGGTACGGGCAGCGTTCGCTGGAGTTCGCACAGCGAATGCAGCGCATCTCGAGACGCACGCGGTTTGCCACTGCGGTAGTTGAGGAAGTCAAACGAATGATTTCCATCGCTCGATCGTGAGCTTTTGCAAGCTTGCCCGTTCTTTTTCCCGGGCGATAATGGACCGGGAATGGCAGTGATTTCTGCTTGGGAAGGATGAGTATGCGCAATCAATTGCCGAACACTTACGACACGATGCTTGCGTTCTCACGCGCAATGACGATGGAGGCCGTCTACGGCATCCTTCTGAACAGGTGTGCCGACCGCGGCATTTCCAGTGTGCTGGCGGGAATCATTCCAAAGAGGGTCGTCCAACCCTCAGACCAGCCAAAGTTTGTCGTACTCGGCCACTGGCCGCAGGAGTGGGCCGAACGTTATTTCGCGAAGCAGTATGTGCGCCGCGACCCGACGATCCGCCATGCGGCGAGGGCCTTCGAGCCGTTGCTGTGGTCGTCCCTGGATATTTCCCGGCCGGATGAAGCGGCCTCCCGGATCATGCACGAGGCTCAGGAATTTCGCCTGCGCGACGGGGTGACGATCCCGCAACTCACTCTGGACGGTTTGCGCATTGGTGTCAGTTTCGCGGGTGACAAGATCGACACCTCGCCGGAAGCGATGCTCGAATACACCATCCTTGCGACATATGCGGTCAACCGCGCTCTACAGATTCGTGCAGGCGCCGAGTCTGGAACCGTCCAACTGTCTCCCCGGCAGCGCGAGTGTCTTGCATGGGCTGCCGATGGACGGACCGCCGCGGATATTGGCGACATCCTGGGCATCAGTACCAAGATCGCGGAACGGCACCTTGAGAACGCGCGAGCGAGACTCGGCGCCCATACCACAAGCCAGGCGATCGCCACCGCATTACGGCTCGGTCTTCTCGCTTAAGGGGGGGATTTCCCCCCCTTCCCGGAATATCCACCTTGCTGCGACCATCTCTGCCGTTGGGGGGACCATGGCAACAAAAGGGTGGAGAGATGTTAAAAATCATCCGCGGCAGAGATGCCTCCGAACACATGCGCGAGCTCAATCTTGCATTCCAGCTTCGTCATCGCATTTTTGTGGAAGAGATGGGCTGGGAGAATTTACGATCGGCCGATGGCAGGGAAATCGATCAGTTCGACCATGATGCAGCAGTCCATTTTCTGCTTTATGGAGAAGGCAACAAGCTGATCGGCTACCAGCGCCTCCTACCAACCACGCGACCGCATCTTCTTTCCGAGGTTCATCCGCATCTGTGCGAGGTGGAGTTGCCGCGCGGGCCGGAGATTTACGAATGGACGCGCTTCGCTGTCGACCGAGACCATCGAGGAGAAGACGGCGGGCTCGGGCGCGCTGGTGCTGAACTTGTCCTCGGTTACGTTTCATGGGGGCTTGCGAACGGGGTATCCGCTGTCGTTGTGGAGGTGTCCCCGTTCCATCTGTTGAAGTTCGTCGACGCGCACTTCATGATTGATCTACTCGGGCGTCCGCAACGGATCGGCAACGAGATGATCATGGCTGTGCTCGCCAAATTCGACCATCAAACGCAAGTCCGCCTGGAGCGCGCTACGGATCACGGCCGAAAGGCCGGCGGAGCGGCCAAACCCGTCAAGATGAGCGCAGAGGCATGACATGGCCGCAATGCTCAAACCGTCGACGCGTTTCCGAGAAACAGCGCACGAAATGGAGTTGGCGCTGCGCCGGGCACACCTTGCAGCTCGCCTGCTGAAAAATCCGATGCTCGTCTATCTGTTAAGTATGGCTCTGCTGGTAGTCAACGATGAGGAGACGCCACCGAAATAGCCGCAGCCGCCTGGCATCCGGTGCGTCAGAGCGCCACGCCTGAAACGAAAGCCCTGCCGCCGCTCGGCGGCGGGGGCGGTTGACGAACCCTCGACGCGCCCGGCAAGAATACGGAATGATGTCAGCACTCGACGAGTTGCGCGCGATCTTTGCCAGCGACGCTGCGCCTGATGGATCGCGTCTGCGCCGGTTGGCGCTCATCATTACGATGCAAATGACTGATCGCTCAGCGGCGGCGGCGCTGTACGCGGATCTCGACGCCGCAATCAGCTTGTTTGAGGACGACCGCGAGGCAGGACGCTTCACTTTGGAAATGCTCGATCACCTTCTTTGAAACGAAAAAAGCCCGCCGGCCGGAGCCAGCGGGCTGTTACCTGAGACGCGGTACTCAAACACTGCCGCAGCAGCAGAATGTGCGGCGACGGTGAAGGAGCAGTTAAGGCGGGGGCTCCTGCGACAACCCCATCCGCCGCACGATGAAGCCCAACACCAGATCGGCAATCCACATCGCGCATGTGCCAATCAGAAACGCCGACGCGAGCACCACTTGCGCGTCGTCCTGCGGGAACGGCCACCCGGACATCTTGACGTACTGGACCGCGGGAATGGTCAGGTAGGCAGATGCCAGCGCGCCGCAGACCGGCGACACGAAAACCTCTCGAAACTTGATCTTCTTTCGGCTCAAAGCACGCAGCGCACCGCCCCCCGCGCCGGCATAGAGCACGGACGGATCGATCCCCATCGCCATCAGGATTTCGTGCAGGGTCACTTGCCCGCCCTCCATTCCTTGATGCCACGCAAGGCCGTATGCCCGCCC
This sequence comes from Burkholderiaceae bacterium, assembly GCA_023384005.1. Taxonomy (GTDB): domain Bacteria; phylum Pseudomonadota; class Gammaproteobacteria; order Burkholderiales; family Burkholderiaceae_E; genus Quisquiliibacterium. The sequence continues at coordinate 14,913 of JAHDXY010000043.1, forward strand.
ATGTAGAACGTAGTGAAGGTGCCGGTCAGTACCATCAGCGTCCCGAGATCAATTGCCTCGATCGACGCCCCGAAGGCTGCGTTTACCAGCGGGCGCAGCACAATCGTGTAGAGCCAAATGAAGCCCAGCAACCACATCCAGCCGGGTCGCCATGCCCACGTCCAGATTGGCCCGCCCTTGTCGAGTTCGGCTTGCAGCGTCTCGTTCATGAGCCGCTGGCTCTCGACATGCTGGACGAGGATATCGGCAGCAGCCGGCTCGGCCGCGATGATTGCATCGCGTAGATCATCATCAGGGACGCCGGGCAGCTTGTCGGGCGTGACGCCCGCTTTGTCGGCGATGATGTCGATCACCTTGCCGGCAATCTCGCCACTTGCCCCGCCGAGCTTGTCGCCGAGGATCTTTTTGATGATCGGGACCGCCAGATCGCCGGCCGCGCCGAGAAGGATGGATGCAAGCGCGCTCATGTCAGTCTCCGAGGATGAAGGTGGCGGCCGCGATCAGAAGCAGCACGATGATGCCGAGCAGAGCGCCGGAGATGCTGTCGCCCTTGCTGGCCGGAGGGGCAGCAGGAACGACTTCAGGCGCCGGGGCGGGAGATGGAGCCGGCGCAGGCTTCGCGGGTGTTGGCGGGGCTGCGGTGGCCGCTCTGACCTGATCCAGCAGCCGCTCGATTCGCTCGGGCGAGACCAGCGCCTTGTTGAGTTTGTCGCCGGCATAGTACGTCTCGCCGCGGGCCACCTGCCGATGCGCGCCCTTGACCGCAGCCAGCACCGGGAAGCTTGCCCACTCCTGCGCAAGCCGCTTGCCGAACTCGGTGCGGCTGATCTTACCGGCCATGAACTCGCTGTACCCGCGCCGAAGGACAAGCTGGTAGCCGAGCCGGTCCTGAAGACGGGGGGTGAACGGGTCGTTCCCACCGATGGACGGATTGGCCTTGGCGAGGTCAATGAGTGTCGCCCGCATGAACTGGTAGGCCCCAGCCGCGCTCGATCCATGGTTTTTCGACCACGCCTTCTGCGCGTCGATGATCTCGCCATAGGTCATGGAGGTGAGGGGTTTGGGCAGCCGGCCCTGCTTGTGGCCGTAGATCACGTCATAGGCTGCCAGGTCGGCCTTACCCGTCTCGATCTCACGGATAGAGGCGAGCAGGATCGCCGCCCCATGCGGAATGGGTCGCTGCATGACTGTCTCCAGTTCTGGTGATGTGGAATTATCGGTGATTGAACGGCGCGAACGCGAGAGCCTGAACGAGAATTCCGACATACAATCCGACAGTAAACCCGAAGCGAAACCGATCCCTGACCATTGCCAAACGAAGCTCTCTCCAGAAGGCCCGAGACTTAAAAAGTCTTAGCATTATTTCGACTCCTCTATGCATGACCGCGCCAATCGGCAGCCTCTCTCCCCGCAGACATGTCGGCGCGGTCAATGCTCAGATCATCAAGCCACGGCGGCTTGTGTCGATCTTGGCTTGCATGGAATGCAGCGTGGGATTAAGCAGTTTCCTGCGTTGCTGGCCGAGGGGATGAGGCACAGGTGTTTTTCTTCGATAACCCGTTTCTCATTTCATTCTGTCTGTTCCTGCCGATCTACTTTCTTACGAGGGGAACCACGCGGCTCGTCGTGGTTCTCATCGCCAGCTACGTGTTCTACGGCTGGTGGGACTATCGATTTCTGTCCCTGCTTTATATTTCGACACTAACGGATTTCATCATCGCGCGTTGGCTGGACCAGACCGAGGATCAGCACTCGCGTCGCCTGCTGCTAATGGTAAGCGTCATAACCAATCTCGGTATCCTGGGCTTCTTCAAATACTATAATTTCTTCGCCGACAGCTTCGTCCACGCATTCGGCATCGAAGAGAGCGACAGATTCCTAGTCGATGTCCTGCTCCCGCCGGGCATCTCATTCTACACATTCCAGACAATGGCCTACACGATCGACGTGTATCGCCGCGTCTACAAGGCGGAGAAGGACTTCATTCTTTTCTCAACCTATGTCGCATTCTTTCCTCAGCTCGTTGCAGGCCCGATCGAGCGTCCCGGGGATCTCATCCCGCAGTTGAAAGTGGACCATCGATTCCGGTGGACTAACCTGTATCTCGGGGTCAGGCTGTTCATTATCGGCTGCTTCAAGAAGCTCGTCATCGCGGACAACCTCGCGCCGATCTCCGACGCGGCCTTCGCCGACCCCGGTAGTACGTCGAGCCTCGGGCTGTTGATCGGAGCATACTGCTTCGCGATCCAGATCTACTGCGACTTTTCCGGCTACACGGACATGGCGCGCGGCGTTGCAAAAGTAATGGGGATCGACCTCAGCCTGAACTTCCGGCTGCCTTACCTCGCGTCCAGCCTGAACGATTTCTGGCGCCGCTGGCACATCACCCTGTCTTACTGGTTGCGCGACTACGTCTACATCCCCCTTGGCGGCTCCCGTCACGGCTTTGCCATGCACGCCCGCAATCTCTTCATCACTTTCGCCCTGTCCGGTCTGTGGCATGGAGCGAACTGGACCTTCGTTTTATGGGGCGCACTCCACGGTGCATGGATTGTCGGTGAACTGATCGCGTCCCGAACGGTATCGTGGACGCTCCCAACTACGATCAAAATTCTCATCACCCTGCACGTCGTTGTCCTGCTTTGGGTGATGTTCCGGGCAGAAAGCATCATGGTGGCATGGGCGTATTACCAGAACCTGTTCGCGCCGGCTGTCGGATTCTATCGACCTGCGGATACCACCAACGCCATCATGCTCGCCATATATGCTGCGCCGCTGATCGCGTTCTCGCTCTGGCAGTACGGAGCCGGAACGCTTGTCCCCGACATGCGCATCAAGCCACGCTCCGTTCATGGAGCGGTGCTCGGATTTGGCGCTTTCCTGACTGTTCTTTTTGGTGCCACTAATGTCAGCCAGTTCATTTATTTCCAGTTTTGATCCTCGCCGGCTTCCGGTTTCGGTTGCCGCTTTGCTGGCGCTCGGCATCGCCTTCGCCGCTGGCAACTGGGCGCTCTCACAGGCGGGGCAGTATCTCGATGCGAACTATCTCAACATGGCCAGCATCAACGATAACAGTTGGCTGGAGGGTGGCGATGTGCTCTTTCTGGGTGACAGCCGCGGCCAACAGGGATTGGTTCCGGCCGAATTCGAGGCCGTCTTTGCCGAAAGGGGCCTAGATGTAAGCGCGTTCAACCTCGCCAGGCCAGGGATGCAGACGCCGTTCTCGTACTATTTCAGCAAGCGGGCCCTCGATATGGCCATCACTCCGCCGAAAGTCGTCGTGGTAAACTTCAGCTTCTATCTTCTCGGCGGTACGCAGTGGATGGAAAATATCTATTGGTCCTACTACCGACCAGCAGCAGGTGAGGTATACCAGGCGTGCGTAATGCGGCTCATGTCATGCGCCGATGCAGCGCGATGGTGGGCTAGGACGCGGTTGCCGGCATGGATGTTCCGCGTTCGTGCCAACAACATGATCAAGCAGACGGTAGCCTCGCCTCTTGCCATGCTCAATCAGCTTCGCGGCATCTACAATCACGGCAAACTGGTCCCATTCGAAGCCGCTCGCGGCTACACATCGATGGGGTATTCATACATCGAGCAGAGAGACGTTCTGCCGCATGGTTACCGCATTGGCCTGGAGCGAGGCTACTCAGTCTATTCTGAGTATCTGAACCTAATGCTAACGGAACTGACCGCGCGCGGTGTTGAGGTCTATATCTATCGGCATCCGTGGCCTGAAAGTCGACGACAGGAGGAGGGGTTTCTCGACGTGCTCGACTACTATTGGACGCTTCTAAAGCGCGGGAACTACGACCGCTCTCGAGTCCATTTTCTAGATGAAGTTCATTTCTGGCCGAACGAGCTGTTCGTTAACCCACTGCACCTCAATCATCCCGGAGCAACGCGATTGACACGTCTGCTGGCCGCTGAAGTGGCAGCCAGAACAAAGCATTTTCGCTAAGGCCGCGTAGTTCGACTTTCCTCAACCCACGCACCTCCGCCGATAAAGTTGCTCTCCCACTTGAACTTGATTCGGGCGACCTGCCCAGCACCATTGCCTAGAGTAATGCTACTCTCGTTTTGTTCGAAATAGATATTCTGTCCTCCCGACGCGCCACCGTCATTGTCGAGTGTGAAGGCCCACGAAGTGGCGAAGATGGTCAGTTCCCTGCCTTGCGTGGCAGGATTGGCAAGCGTGATGCCTGTTCTTACCACCCCGTTCCCGGACACGCGCATCTGGCCGCTCGTAGGCGTAATCACCTGATTGTCGGCAGTTAGGTTTAGCAGAGGGGACTCCCGGCTGCCAATGGCCTGCGGCTGTAGAACGCCGCTGCTGCTGATGCGCAAGATTGGGTCAGCGCCGCTAGGGGCATGTAGGTCGAGTTCTGACTGGTTGCTGTATCGCCAGTTCCAGCCGTTGAGATATTCAATCAGCTGTTGCGTTCCACGTTCGATGTATCGTTTGGCGCCGAGGCTGGTGACAAAAGCTGTGTTGTTGTCATTCATGTTATCCACGATCGACGCGATGAGATTCGAGGGCGGGCCATCATTGGTCTTTCTGATCAGAATAGCAGAAGCAAATTTCTCAAAGTAGTTTCCCTCCAAGCGCAGATCGTACGTGTGCTGGGAGGCGTCGACTCCGTAGCCGGCCGCCGCACCATTGATGCATTGGATGCGGTTCTTGAAGACGCGATCACCACTATTGAGCCCCGGTCCCGCAGTTCCGCCGAAACGGAACGCTGCTTTGTTGATAGCACCATCAATGCCCTGAGACAGGATGCGGTTGCTCCAGAACGCGTTCCCGTGGGAGCCGATATTATACATGAACGTCTGGATGCTGCTGTGGAATGTGAGGCCCGGCTCTCCGATCCAGCAATGGTGAATGTCATGAAAGTAGCGGCCATCTCCCGCCGGATCACCGGTGCGTGGATCGACATCGTCCAGTATGATGCCCGCGCCCTGCAGGTTGGTGTTGGACACGATGCGGAGGTGATGGAGGTCCGCTAAAGCGCAAACAAGTCGCACCACCGCAGTCATCTCTTCCTGGGAAGTGGCGCCACTCATAGTGCCGCGTAGCCAAAGCCCAGATATCTCACAACGAGTGCCGAACACCTGCAACACGTCGTGCGGTGTCTCTGAGGTAGAGTAGATCAGGCATCCATTCGGGTTGGTGCCGTAAAGCCGCTGCCCTGCGGTCTGCATGACAAGGGGCTCGGTGATGAGGCAGTAGTTCTCAGCCAGGATGACCGAATGTCCACTGTCGAGCGCCCGCTGGAGTTTCGGGTGATCGTTGCCGCCGGCGCCGATCAGGCCGTATTGCTCCGGGTTGATGAAGCCGTGCTGCGTCGGCCGCGCGAAGAGGTTGACCAGCGCCGGCGTGGTCAGGTCGGGGTCGGCCTCGTCGTCTGCTGCAACCTCCGCGCGGAAGCCTCCAGCATCAATGATGTCACCCTCTTCGACTTCAAATTGCTTTCCCGCACCCTCGTAGCCCATTACGGCATTGTCATTTTCGAGGTCAGTCGTAGTCTTGAACCATACTCGGGACACGACGGATGCCGCTGCCGCTTCGGCGCGGGCGGCGGCCGCCTCTGCCGCCGCAACGATTGACGCGCTGGCCTGCTCCGAGAGTAGCCGGAATTCAGCGCCGACCTTGTAACCAGCGACGACCATCCCCGCCACTAGACCGCCCGGCTCCGGGTCAGCACCAGTCGTGGTCTTGATCGTCAGCGCGGCCGCCCCGTTGAATGCCACGGTGACAGGCTTCGCGGTGCTGTTGTGGGTGATATTCAGCGATATCAGTGCGCCGCCATTCGCGGTGGGTATCGGCATAGTGGTCGTCGCAACGATGGCGTTCGCGGACTGTGATTTTTCATGGAATGAGGACCCCAGTTGAGGGGTAATTTTCGTCCAAACG
>JAHDXY010000044.1:0-1033 GCA_023384005.1 Burkholderiaceae bacterium
CTCAAGCGCTCGATCCAGCTCAACGGCGTGACCGGACTGTGCGTGACCAAGCTCGACGTGCTCGACGGGCTGGCGGCGGTCAAGGTCTGCGTCGGATATCGCGAGAAGGGTCGCCCCGGCCCGCCGACGATCGACATGCTTCCCTTCGGCGCCGACGCGGTGGACCTGCTCGAGCCGGTGTTCGAGGAGCTCCCGGGATGGAGCGACACCACCTTCGGCGTGCGCGCCTGGCAGGGCCTGCCGGCCAACGCGCAAGCCTACCTTCGACGCCTCGCGGAGCTGGTCGAGGCGCCGATCGACATCGTCTCGACCGGTCCGGAGCGCGACGAGACGATCCTCGTTCGCCACCCCTTCCAGTGAGCCCGCGATGAAGGATCTCTACGTTTCCTGGGACGAGTACAACCGGCTGATCGAGAAGCTCGTGCTCAAGGTGTACGAGTCGAACTGGTCCTTCGACGCGATCGTGTGCCTGGCGCGCGGTGGCCTGCGCGTGGGCGACGTGTTCTCGCGCCTGTACGACAGGCCGCTTGGCGTGCTGTTCACCAGCTCATACCGCGAGGCAGGCGCAACGCAGCAGAGCAAGCTCGTGATCTCCGAGCACATGTCCAGCGCCGGGCCGCTGCCCGAAGCGAGATGGCTGCTGGTCGACGACCTGGTCGACTCCGGCGCGACGCTCACCGAGGTCGTCCCGCTGATCCGCGCGCGCTACCCGAAGGTGAGCGAACTGCGCTCGGCGGTGATATGGCGCAAGGGAGTGTCGGTGGCCGAGCCCGATTACTGGATCGAGTTCCTGCCGAGCAATCCCTGGATCCACCAGCCCTTCGAGGAGTACGATCACATGCGCCCGGCCGATCTGAAGGCCCGGTACGGCAGCTAGTGCGGGTGGCTGTCGAACGCCCTGGGTTCGGCGTGGCGGCCATCGGGTGCGTGCCGATGCGGCGCCTGAAACGAAGAAAGCCTGCTCGCGCAGGCTTTCGGATTGGTGCCCAGAAGAGGACTCGAACCTCCACAGTGTTGCCACCGCTAGGACCTG
>JAHDXY010000044.1:1061-11015 GCA_023384005.1 Burkholderiaceae bacterium
AAAGGACCGACATGCTTTGTCAAATCAGCGACCCGCTGTTCACGGGGCGCGAAACCACCTGGAATCGCCGCAGGTGACGCAGCAGAACTGGGCGCCGCCTGCGCGCGAGGAAATCCTCGAATGCCTGCGCCAGGCAGACACGCCGCTCACGCCGCGCGAACTGGCCGACGCGCTCGAGGTGCCCGCGGGAGGATTCGAGATCCTGCAAAAGCGCCTGGCGGCGATGGAGCGCGACGGCCAGCTGCTGCCCAATCGCAAGGGCGTGCTGCTGCTCGCGAGCAAGCTCGATTTCATCGCCGGACGCGTGCTCGGCCACCGCGACGGATTCGGCTTTCTGCTGCCCGACGCTGGCGGGCCCGATGTCTTTCTCAATCCGCGCGAGATGCAAAAGGCGATGCACGGTGACCGGGTCCTGGTCAAGCGCACGGGCTTCGACAATCGGGGCAGGCCCGAAGGCGCGATCGTCGAGGTCACCGAGCGTGCGAACCGCAAGCTCGTCGGTCGGCTGCTCAACGAGCGTGGCGTGACGATCGTCGTGCCCGAAGACCAGCGCATCAAGCACGACATCCTGATTCCGCCGGGAGAATCGCGCCACGCGCAGCCGGGGCAGGTAGTGACGGTCGAGATCACCGATCCACCATCGGGGCATGCCGCGCCGATCGGCCGCGTGCTCGAGGTGCTCGGGGAGATCGACGATCCGGGCATGGAAATCGAGATCGCGGTGCGCAAGTTCGACGTGCCGCACGAATTCCCCGAGCCGGTTCGCGCCGCCGCGGCGAAGCTGCCCGCGCAGGTGCGTGCCCCTGACCTGCGCAAGCGCGTCGATCTGCGCGACGTGCAACTGGTCACGATCGACGGCGAGGACGCGCGCGATTTCGACGACGCGGTGTACTGCGAAGCGATCGACGACGGACGCCGCGGCGGGTATCGCCTGATCGTCGCGATCGCCGACGTCTCGCACTACGTGCGCGACGCGGACGCGATCGACGCCGAAGCGGCGATCCGCTCGACCTCGGTGTACTTCCCGCGCCGCGTGATACCGATGCTGCCCGAGCGCCTGTCCAACGGGCTGTGCTCGCTCAACCCCGGCGTCGACCGGCTGGTGCTGGTGTGCGACATGGTGGTGAGCGCTCGCGGGCAGGTACGCGCCTATCAGTTCTACGAAGCGGTGATGCGCTCGGCCGCGAGGCTCAGCTACGACGAGGTGTGGGGAATTCTCTCCGGGCGCGACCTGCAGGCCACGCGTGCGCGCGCGCCGCTGGTGTCGCGATTGCAGGAACTGCACGCGCTGTACCGGGTTCTCGCCAAGGCGCGCGCCGCGCGCGGCGCGATGGATTTCGACACGGTCGAGACGAGGATCGTGTGCAACGAGGCTGGCAAGATCGAGCGCATCGAACCCAGGGTGCGCAACGACGCGCACCGCCTGATCGAGGAATGCATGCTCGCGGCGAACGTGTGTGCGGCCGACTTCATGAAGCGCTCGCGCCATCCGGGCCTGTACCGCGTGCACGAAGGCCCGACGCCGGAACGCCTCGCGCTGCTGCGCGAGTTCCTTCGCACCGTCGCGCTATCGCTGGGCGGCGGCGACGATCCGGCGCCCGAAGACTACGCGCGACTGGCCGAGCAGGTGCGCGAGCGCCCGGACGCGGCACTGCTGCAGTCGATGATGCTGCGATCGATGCAGCAGGCCGTCTACACTCCCCACAACTCGGGCCACTTCGGCCTCGCGTACCCGAGCTACGCGCACTTCACCTCGCCGATCCGGCGCTACCCGGATTTGCTCACCCATCGGGTCATCAAGGCGCTGCTCGCGGGCGAGCGCTACGTGCCGCAGGCGATCGCGCGCGCGTCGCCGCAACTCGCGCCGGCGGCGACGCGGGCGAAGCCCGAGGCCGGGCAGGGCAGCGGAAAATCCACCGGGCGCGGGCGGAGCAGGACGCAGGCGGCGGCGGTGCTGCTGGGCGTGCCCGCGCCGAGCGCGGTGGCGCACGCAGTCGACCTTTGGGAGCAGTACGGCGCGCTGTGCTCGGCCAACGAACGCCGCGCGGACGACGCGTCTCGCGACGTCGAGGCCTGGCTCAAGTGCCAGTACATGCGCGAACGCGTCGGCGAGCAGTTCGCCGGTCGGGTGACCGGCGTCGCGCCCTTCGGGGTCTTCGTGACGCTGAGCGAACTCTACGTCGACGGCATGGTGCACGTCTCGGAACTGGGCAACGAGTACTTCCAGTACAACGAGGCCGCGCACGAGTTGCGCGGCGAGCGCACCGGCCGGCGCTTTCGCCTCACCGACGAACTGCACGTGCAGGTTTCGCGGGTCGACCTCGAGGCGCGGCGCATCGAGTTCAGGCTGGTGCCGCGGCTCGGCTACAAGGAGGTCGTCGCCGCCGCGCAGGCTGCGCCCGCAGCCGAAGAACCGCGCGGGAAACGCGCGGCGCCCAAGTCGGAACACGCGTCCAGGGCGCGCGACGCGCGCCTCGCGGCTCGCAAGACGCCCGCCAGGAAGGCGCGCGGCGCGGCCGCCGCCAAACGAAAGCGCAAGCGCTGATGGATGCGCTCGCGCCGACATCGCACCACCCGCGCCGACATCGCACCACCCGCGCCGACGCCGGCAGCGGGGGCGCAGCCTGGAGATCGCATGCTGATTCACGGATTTCACGCGGTGACCGCCCGACTCAAGCGTGGCGGCGAGGGTGTGCGCGAACTGTATGTCGCCGGCGGGCGCGACGACGCGCGCGTGCGCGAACTCGTCAAGCTCGCCAAGCAGGCGGGAGTGCGCGCGATCTTCGTCGACGCCGGGCGCATCGACAAATTGTGTCCGGGGCGGCGTCACCAGGGGGTGGTGCTCAGCGCGCAAACGGCGCTCGCCGCGGTCGACCTCGACGAGCTGCTCGCGGGCGAGCGCAAGCCGCGCCTGCTGCTGCTCGACGGCGTGACCGATCCGCGCAATCTCGGCGCCTGCCTGCGCGTCGCCGACGCGGCCGGCGTGCGGGCGGTGATTGCGCCGAAGGACCATGCCTGCCCGCTCACCGAAGTCGCGGTCCAGACTGCGTCGGGCGCGGCCGAAACGGTTCCCTACCTGATGGTGACGAACCTCGTGCGCGCGATGGACCAGCTCAAGGACGCCGGCCTGTGGCTGGTGGGAACGGCCGACGATGCCGAGACCTCGCTCTACTCGGTCGAGATCCCGCAGCCGGTGGCGTGGGTGCTGGGCGCAGAGGGCAAGGGCTTGCGCCGTCTCACGCGCGAGCGTTGCGACATGCTGGTGCGCATCCCGATGGGCGGCAGCGTCGCGAGCCTGAACGTCTCGGTCGCAGCCGGCGTCGTGCTGTTCGAGACCGTGCGTCAGCACATGTCGCGCGAGCGAAGCGCGCGCGGCGCGGCGGGCTGAGGATCGCGCGGGCGCGCTTCGCGCGACCTGCGCTGGCGTTCGCGAAAACTCCACGGCGCCTCTGGAGAGGGGTCGTGCCACAGTCCGGCTTCGCGCTCGCGCGCCTGCATTTCAGCTTGCCGGTAGGCGTGCCTTTGCGCCGGTTCCTGCTCGTGGGCGTAGCGGGTGAAATGCCACGCGAGGCCGGCGCGGATCTGCTCCAGTCCCGCGTCGACGCGATCGACGTGCACCGTGGCGACCAGCCTTCCGAACGGGTCGACCTTGTCGCCCTCGAGCGTCGCGTCGCGCCCGCACACGAGCGCAGCGAGGTGTTCGCGTGAGGAGCGGCCGTGCCGCTGCGCCGACTCGGGCGCGTCGATTCCGGCGATGCGCACGACGATCTGCCCTTTGCCCGCCAGGTGCGCGATCAGCGTGTCGCCATCGAGCACCGCGACGACCGCAGCCGCGCGCGCCGCCGCCGCGAATGTGACCACGATCGCGACCGCGAGCGCGAACGCGACCGCGACCGCGACCGCGGGAGGAGGTGAATGCGGGTCGAAGCGGTTCATCGTCCCCCGGGTGCTGTGGTGGATCTTGCCCGCGCCGCGGGCCAGGCATCAGGCATCAGGCGTCGGGCATCAGGCGTCGGGCGCGAGGCGCCAAAGCCCGGCTCGTGCAATTTCGCCTGGCGCGCGCGAATCCCCGAGTCTGGCTTGACGTCGAACGACGCGCAACGGGTATGCTTGCGCCCAATGCAACGTCCCGGTCAATGGAATCTGTGGATCCTCGCGCTCGCGGTGCTCGCGTTGACGCTGGTGCAGGACTTCGTGCGCACGCGGCGTGACACCGAGCCGCTCGCGTACAGCGAGTTCATCCGTCTGGTCGAGGCCGGAAGCGTCGGCGAGGTCACCGTCTATCCGGATCGCCTCGCCGGGGAGTTCAAGTCTCCGGTAGAGGGGCGTTCGCGATTCGAGACGCTGAGGGTCGACCCCGAGCTCGCCGAGACGCTGTCGCGCTTCGGCGTCAAGGTGAGCGGCGGCGTGCAGACCACCTTCGTTCGCGACCTGCTGTCCTGGGTCGTTCCCGCGCTGGTGTTCGTCGGCATCTGGCTGTTCTTCATCCGGCGCATGGCCGATCGCGGCGGCATGGGCAGCGGACTGCTCTCGATCGGAAAGAGCAAGGCGCGCGTCTATGTCGAGACCGAAATCAAGGTCGGATTCGCCGACGTCGCCGGCGTCGACGAGGCCAAGGCCGAGCTCGAGGAGATCGTCGCGTTCCTGAAGGATCCCGCGCAACTCGGCCGGCTCGGCGCGCGGATACCGCGCGGGATCCTGCTGGTCGGGCCGCCCGGCACCGGCAAGACCCTGCTCGCGCGCGCGGTAGCCGGCGAAGCCGGGGTGCCGTTTTTCTCGATCAACGGTTCGGAGTTCGTCGAGATGTTCGTCGGTGTCGGCGCGGCGCGCGTACGCGACCTGTTCGAGCAGGCGCGAAAGCGTGCGCCAGCGATCATCTTCATCGACGAGATCGACGCGCTGGGTCGCGCGCGAGGGGCGTTCGGGACCGGCGGGCACGACGAGAAGGAGCAGACGCTCAACCAGTTGCTGGCCGAACTCGACGGCTTCGACCCAAGTGTCGGACTGGTGCTGCTCGCCGCGACGAACCGGCCCGACATCCTCGATCCGGCGCTGCTTCGTGCTGGCCGTTTCGACCGGCAAGTGCTGGTCGATCGGCCGGACAAGATCGGGCGCGTGCAGATCCTTGCGGTGCACCTTCGCCGCGTGCAGCTCGCCGGCGACATCGATCGCGAGGCGATCGCCGCGCTCACGCCAGGCTTCTCGGGCGCCGATCTGGCGAATCTGGTCAACGAGGCGGCGCTGCTCGCGACCCGGCGCGGAGCCGAAGCGGTCGCGATGGAGGACTTCACGCTGGCGATCGAGCGGATCGTCGCCGGCCTGGAGAAGAAGAACCGCCTGCTCAACCCGCGCGAACGCGAGATCGTCGCCTACCACGAGATGGGGCACGCGCTCGTGGCGCTGGCGCTGCCAGGGTCGGACAAGGTGCACAAGGTGTCGATCATCCCGCGCGGAGTGGGGGCGCTCGGCTACACGATCCAGCGTCCGACCGAGGATCGCTTCCTGATGACGCGCGGCGAGCTGGAGAACAAGATGGCGGTGCTGCTTGGCGGGCGCGCCGCCGAGACCGTGCGTTTCGGCGAATTGTCCACCGGCGCGGCCGACGACCTCGCAAAAGTCACCGACATCGCGCGCAGCATGGTGCTGCGTTTCGGCATGGACCCGGAGCTCGGGGCGGTGGCCTACGAGTCGCCGGCGCCGCCCTTTCTCGGCGGTGACGCGGCGTGGGCGATGCAGGGCCGCGTTCGCGAGTACTCGGAGGACACGGCGCGGCGGATCGATGCGGCGGTGCGCGCGCTGGTGGCGCGAAGCTTCGAGCGCTCGGTGTCGCTGCTCGAAGCCCAGCGCGAGCGGCTGGAGCAGGGTGCGAAGTCGTTGCTCGAGCGCGAGACCCTGGTCGAGGCCGATTTCGTTCGGCTGCTGGCCGAGGTCCCGGCGGCGAGCGACGCGGCCCGGGCAAGCGAGCGCGGCGCGCCGGCGCAGCGCACCGCGAGCTGAGTTCCCCGCAGCCGGGGCTCGCCGCCGGCTGCGCGTTCCGAAATCCCCCTCGATTGCGTCGAAGTGTTTTTTGGTGTATCATTTGCTCCAATATAAGTTTCTGCAAAGTATTCCCTGTCAAAGCTAATTCGGCAGGGAGGCTAGCGACCAGTTCGACAATTCGCGAAGGAGAAGTGAATGATCAGCACCAGAATCAAGCTCATCGCCGCCGCGCTCGGAACCGCAGCGCTGCTCGCGCCGGTTTCGGCGCATGCCCAGGCCAAGGACAAGTTCGTCACCATCGGCACCGGCGGCCAGACCGGCGTCTACTACGTCGTCGGCCAGTCGATCTGTTCGCTGGTCAACCGCGGGACATCGACGCACGGCATCAAGTGCACCGCACCCTCCACGGGCGGGTCGGTGGCCAACATCAACTCGATCCGCGCCGGCGAGATGGACATGGGCGTGGCGCAGTCCGACTGGCAGTTCCACGCCTACAACGGCACCTCGCAGTTCAAGGAAAAGGGCCCCTACAAGGACCTGAGGGCGGTGTTCTCGGTGCACGCCGAGCCGTTCACGGTGGTCGCGCGCAAGGACGCCAACATCAAGGGCTTCGCCGATCTCAAGGGCAAGCGCGTGAACATCGGCAACCCCGGCTCGGGACAGCGCGGCACGATGGAGGTCGTGATGGAAGCGGTGGGCTGGAAGATGAGCGACTTCAAGCTCGCCTCCGAGCTCAAGCCGGCCGAGCAGTCGGCGGCGCTGTGCGACAACAAGGTCGACGCGATCATCTACACGGTCGGGCACCCGAACGGTTCGATCCAGGAGGCCAGCACCTCGTGTGACGCGGTCATCGTGCCGGTGACCGGGGCAGCGATCGACAAGCTCGTCGCCGACAACGCCTACTACGCCAAGGCGACGATCCCCGGCAAGATGTACAAGGGCACCGATTCGGACGTCGCCACCTTCGGCGTCGGCGCGACCTTCGTCGCGTCGTCCAAGTCCGACACCGAGGTGATCTACCAGGTCGTCAAGGCGGTGTTCGACAACTTCGACCGGTTCAAGAAGCTGCACCCGGCGTTCGCGAACCTCGATCCGAAGGCGATGATCAAGAACAACCTCTCGGCGCCGCTGCACGACGGAGCGGCCAAGTACTACAAAGAGAAAGGCTGGATGTAAGCCTTGCGGTGAAAGGCGGGGTCCGAACGGCCCCGCCTTTTTTCGGTTCATCGCGTTTTCCCGGGAAACGCGGCCTTGACCTTCAGGAAGAAGTATGAGGTATCCCTGAAGCCGTAGGCCATGCGCTTGATGACCTTGACCTTGTTGTTCATGCCCTCGAGGACGCTGGTGTGCATCGGATAGAGCGCGCTGGCGAGGATGCCGCGTATGTACAGGCGCAGGTTGCGCGCGAAGGCCAGCAGCGCCGGGATGCCGCTCTCGCGCGCCTGCCGACGCCAGGTCTTCCAACGGCGCAACCCTTCGCGTACGGTGGGCGCGTACCAGATCTCCTTGAGCGCGGTCTTGAGCAGATAGACTGTTGCCAGCGGCTGGTTGGCCGCGAGCAATTCCTCCAGGCGCACTTCGTCGCCGGCGGGCAGGTTCTCCCGGTTTCGCAACAGCAACCAGCGGGCGCGCTTGATCACTCGGCGCGCCGGCCGATCGTGGCGAAGCGTATTGGCCTGATCGACCCGTACCCGGTCGATGACCTTGCGTCCGTAGAGAGCGATGACGTGGAACAGGTCGTAGATCACCTCCGCGCCGGGGCAGCGGGCGCGCACCTCCAGGTCGTAGGCGGTGTTCATGTCCATAGCCACCGCCTCGATGTCGCGGCAGCGTTCGCCCAGCAGATCGAAGAACGCCCGCACGGTTGCACGGCTGCGGCCTTCGCCCACCCACAGCACGCGCTGGGTGTCGGCATCGATGACCACGGTGGCGTAGTTGTGTCCCCGGTGCAGGGCGAACTCGTCCATGATCAGTCGGCGCACCCCGCGCGCGTCGAACACGCCGTGCTCAGCCTGCAAGCGGGCGCGGTCGATCGTCTTGACCGTGTGCCAGTCCAAACCAGTCAGCTCGGCGACGTGGCGGATCGGCAGCAACCGGGTCAGCGCTTCGACCCAGGCGCGCAGCCGTCTGGTCAGTCGCGCCCCCGCGTCCAGCCACGAGCAGCGCTCCGTGTGGCGTCCGCCGCATTGCAGACACAGCATCCGGCGCAGCGGCACGTCCATCCAGACCCTGCGGTCGAGCAGATCGCGCTCGCGCACCCGTCGGGCCCGACGCTCGTGCACCAGCGCGCACTCCAGACCGCAACGCCCGCACAGCACCTTGTGCGCAGGATCGGCCATCAGACGAATCAGCAGGCTTCCGTCAGCCTGCTCGGCACAATCCTTTACAAGGAATCCTTCCCAGAATCCGGACCACGCAATAGCATCCATAGTGACGGCATAGATCGGGTGGAATGGGTTGGTTTGGCGACCTCCAATCTACCCTTTCAATTGCCGTCAACCGCTTCTACCCCCGGAATCCGCGAAGAACCCTTTTTTCGTCGTCGTGCCCCCCGCGCGCGCGGCACCCGGAGCGGGGCCGACGGACGAGTCGAGGCGGGTGGTCGGCCGGGAGAAGCCGACCGGAGAAAAACACTGGCAGGAGGAAGACGATGAGCGCACGACAGCGCAGCGACGCGGCGTCGCCCGACAACAAGCTGCAGGACATGATCGCAGACGCCGACACCGGCGGGCGCGATCCGGCCGGACTCGCGAAGGGAATACTGCTCGGCGGTGCGCTCGTGTGGTCGCTGTTCCAGCTGTGGATCGCTTCGCCGGTTCCGTTCATGCTCGGCTTGGGCGTGTTCAACGACACCGAGGCGCGCTCGGTCCATCTCGCGTTCGCGCTGTTTCTCGCCTTCCTCGGCTATCCGGCGCTCAAGCGCTCGCCGCGACAGTACATTCCGCTGCTCGACTGGGTGTTCGCGATCGTCGGCGCGCTGTGCGCGCTCTACCTGTTCCTGTTCAACGCCGAGCTGTCGCGGCGCCCGGGCGCCCCGATCATGCAGGACGTGATCGTCGCGACCGTCGGGATCGTGCTCCTGCTCGAGGCGACCCGGCGCAGCCTCGGCCCGGCGCTGACGATCCTCGCGGCGGTCTTCCTCGCCTACACCTTCTTCGGGCAATCGATGCCCGACCTGATTTCGCACAAGGGCTACTCGCTCAACGCGATCATCAATCACCAGTGGGTCAGCACCGAAGGCGTGTTCGGCGTCGCGCTCGGCGTGTCCACCAGCTTCGTGTTCCTGTTCGTGCTGTTCGGCGCGCTGCTCGACAAGGCCGGTGCCGGCAACTACTTCATCCAGGTCGCCTTCGCGCTGCTCGGGCACATGCGCGGCGGCCCGGCCAAGGCAGCGGTGATCTCGTCCGGACTCACCGGGCTGATCTCCGGCTCGTCGATCGCCAACGTCGTCACCACCGGCACCTTCACGATTCCGCTGATGAAGCGCGTCGGCTACACCGCCGAGCAGGCCGGTGCGGTCGAGGTCAGCTCGTCGGTTAACGGCCAGATCATGCCGCCGGTGATGGGCGCGGCGGCGTTCCTGATGGTGGAGTTCGTCGGCATCCCCTATACCGACGTGATCCGCCACGCATTCCTGCCGGCGCTGATTTCCTACATCGCGCTGGTGTACATCGTCCACCTCGAGGCGATGAAGGCCGACATGAAGGCGCTGCCCAGGCGCGAAGTCAGGACGATCTCGCAGAACCTGGTCAACTGGGGCCTGGTCGTCTCGGGTTCGGTGGTGCTGGCCGGCGCCATCTACTACGCGATCGGCTGGATCCGTCCGGCGTTCGGGCCCGCGTCGAACTGGATCATCGCGGTCGGCCTGATGGCGGCCTACGCCGGCCTGATCGGCTTCGCGTCGAAGTACCCGGAGCTGGTGCTCGACGACCCGGACTCGGAAGTGCTCGAGCTGCCGCTGGTCGGGCCGACCGT
>JAHDXY010000044.1:11025-13421 GCA_023384005.1 Burkholderiaceae bacterium
GGCGGGGTTGCACTTCGTGCTGCCGGTGATCGTGCTCGTCTGGGCGCTGATGGTCGAGCAGCTCTCGCCCGGGCTGTCGGCGTTTTACGCCACGCTGTTCATGGTCTTCATCCTGCTCACCCAGCGCCCGCTGATCGCGATGTTCCGCCGCCGTGGCGAAATCGGTGCGGCGCTGGTGCAGGGCGTCGCGGAACTGCTCGACGGCCTGGTGACCGGGGCGCGCAACATGATCGGCATCGGCATCGCGACGGCCGCCGCGGGCATCATCGTCGGCACCGTCACGCTCACCGGGCTCGGCGCGGTGATGGTCGACATGGTCGCGACGCTGTCGGGGGGCAACATGCTCGCGGCGCTGTTCGTGACCGCGGTGATCAGCCTGATCCTGGGGATGGGCCTGCCGACCACGGCAAACTACATCGTCGTGTCCTCGCTGATGGCGGTCGTGATCGTCGAACTCGGCGCGCAGACCGGACTGATCGTCCCGCTGATCGCGGTTCACCTGTTCGTCTTCTACTTCGGGATCATGGCCGACATCACGCCGCCGGTGGGGCTTGCCTCGTTCGCCGCGGCGGCGATATCGGGCGGCGACCCGATCAGGACCGGCCTGACTTCGTTCTTCTACAGCCTGCGCACCGCCGCGCTGCCGTTCCTGTTTATCTACAACACCGACCTGCTGCTGGTGGACGTCGGATGGATCACCGGCACCGGCACCTTTGTGATCGCGACGATCGCGATGCTGCTGTTCGCCGCCGCCACGCAGGGCTGGTTCATCGTTCGCAGCCGGCTCTACGAGTCGGCCGCGCTGCTGCTGGTCGCGTTCACCCTGTTCCGGCCAGGGTTCTGGATGGACATGGTCTCGCCGCCGTACACCGACGTCGCCCCGGCGGCCGTCCTGGCCGAGATCGGCAAGGCCGACGCCGGCACCAGGGTGAGCCTGAGCATCGACGGCGAGGACGAGTTCGGGAAGAAGAAGAAGTTCTTCGTTCCGGTCACGCTGCCCGAAGGCAAGGACGGCGCGGAGAAGTTCGCAGCGCTCGGGGTCGAACTTCTCGCGCAGGACGGCAAGCTGATCATCGACGCGGTCGCCTACGGCGGGCCGGGCGCGGAGGCAGGGTTGAAGTTCGACCAGACGATTCTCGCCGCCAGGATCGAGTCCGACCAACCGCCCAAGCAGCTGATGTGGCTCGCCGGATTCGCATTGCTCGCGATCGTCGTGCTGCTGCAGCGTCGCCGGCGCACTGCGGCGCCGCCCGCCGCAGCGGCGAGCGCCGCGGCCTGACAAGGAGATAGACGAATGTACAAGGACATCCTGTTGGCAGTCGACCACGACCACGAGGACTCGTGGCGCAAGGCGTTGCCGGTCGCGCTCGAGTACTGCAAGGCCTTTGGCGCCCGGCTTCATCTGCTCACGGTCGTTCAGGACCTCGGCGTGGGCAACGTTTCGAGTTTCCTGCCGATGGACTTCGAGAAGAAGGCGATCGAGCGGGTGAGCACCTGGCTCAAGAAGATGGCGAGCGAGAACGTGCCTGCCGGAGTTCAGACCCAGCGTCTGGTCGCGGTGGGCAAGATCTACGCCGAGATCCTCGCCGCCGCGCGCAAGGTCGACGCCGACCTGATCGTGATGGCGTCGCACAACCCGGAGCTGGGCGACTTCCTGATCGGTTCGAACGCGGCCAAGGTCGCACGCCACGCCGATCGCTCGGTGCTGATCGTGCGCGCGCCTTCACCGGGCGCAGCGCGGTGATCGCGTGCGCGGCGGCGCTGGCGATGCTCGACGCGATCGAGAACGACAAGCTGCTCGCTAGGGCGGGCGTCATGGGCGAGCGCATCAGGACGAGCCTCGGGGCGCTGGCGAAGAAGGTAGACCGGATCGGCGAGGTGCGCGGACTCGGCGCGATGGTCGCGATCGAGCTGTTCAAGGACGCGTCGCGCGCCGGTGCCGCCGTGTCCCCAGGGAGGACTGGAAAATGGCAAGCACGCTGGCAACGCGCAGGAACGAGCTGATCGAGCGCGTCGCGCAGGATCTGGTCGCGCGGGTCGAGGGTGCGACCGGGCTCCTGCTCGCAGCCTTCGCGCGGCGCTACTTCGCGCACGTCGCTCCCGAGGACCTGCTCGACGACGACACCGAGAACCTCGCCGGGCTGGTCCTGGCGCATTTCAGCTTCGCTCGCGAACGCGCGAGCGGCGAGCCGCTGGTGCGCGTGTACAACCCCGTCTACGACGAGCACGGGTGGACGTCCACGCACACCGTTCTCGACATCGTGGTCGACGACATGCCGTTCCTGGTGGACTCGGTCACGATCGCGCTGAACCGTCAAGGACTCACCGTGCACCGCCTGATCCACCCGGTGATGCGAATCGTTCGCGACGATTCCGGCCAGGTCGAATCCATTGGC
>JAHDXY010000044.1:13431-20814 GCA_023384005.1 Burkholderiaceae bacterium
CGCGCGGGGCAGCGCCGAAGCGGTGATGCACTTCGAAGTCGACCGCCAGACCGACGCGGCGCGGCTCGCGCGGATCGAGTCCGAAGTGCATGCGGTGCTCGGCGACGTGCGCCTCGCGGTGCGCGACTGGCTCGCGATGCGCGAGCGCCTGACGGAGATCGCCGCGAGCGACGAACTCGGCCACGCGCCGGTCACGCCGGCCGAACTGGGCGAGACGCGCGAGTTCCTGCGCTGGGTGGCGAGCGACCATTTCACGCTGCTCGGCTATCGCGCCTACGAGGTGGTCCGCGACACCGGCGACGCGCAATTGTGTTCGGTGCCCTCGTCCGGGCTTGGCATCCTCTCGGCCGACCCGGCCGAACGCGAGTGCCGCAGCTTCGCGACCCTTCCCGAGGAGCAGCGCGCGCTCGCGCTCGGGCCGAGCATCGTGATCGTGACCAAGACCAATGCGCTGGCCACCGTCCACCGCCCGTCACGCCTGGATTACCTCGGGGTGAAGCGTTTCGACCGGAAAGGAGAGGTGATCGGAGAACACCGCTTCCTGGGCCTGTACAGTTCGGCCGCGTACAGCGCGCTGCCCGGCGACATCCCGATGTTGCGCACCAAGGTCCGCGCGGTCATCGAGCGTGCCGGCTTGCCGCCCAACAGCCATGGCGGCAAGGCCTTGCAGCACATCCTCGACACCTACCCGCGCGACGAACTGATTCAGGCGAGCGACGAAGAGCTGCTCGAGACCAGCGTCGCAATCATGCACCTGGAGGAGCGCCGCAGGCTGCGGCTGTTCATGCGCAAGGACCCGTTCGGGCGCTTCGTCTCGTGCATCGTGTTCGTGCCGCGCGAGCGCTACACCACCGAACTGCGCATCCAGATGCAGGACATTCTGATCGAGGCGCTGCGCGGGGTTTCGGCGGAGTTCACGACGCGGTTTTCCGAATCGGTGCTCGCGCGCGTGCTTCTCACGATCTACACGACGCCGGGAACGTTGCCCGAGTTCTCGGTGCCGGTGCTCGAGGCGAGGTTGCGCGAAGCGCTGCTGTCGTGGGAGGAAAAGCTGCAGCAGGCCCTGCTGGCGCAGTGCGGCGAGGAGAAGGGCAATGAACTGTTCACCGGCTACGAGGGCGCCTTCAGCGCCGCCTACAAGGACGACTACAGCGCGCGCGGCGCGGTCGGGGACATCCTGCGCCTCGAACAGGTGCGTGCGGGCGAAGCGCTGCAGATGCACCTGTACCGCCCGGTCGAGGATCCCGAAGGTCCGCTGCGGCTGAAGTTCTACGGGCCGCGCGCGATGGTCCCGCTCTCGGAGCTGATGCCGATGCTCGAGAACATGGGACTGAAGGCGGTCAGCGCCCGGCCCTACGAGTTCGAGACTCGCGCCGGGGAAGCGCTCTGGATGCTCGAGTTCGACCTGCGCGAAGCGCCCGGTGTGCAGGTCCAGGCGGTCGAGGTGCGCGAGATCTTCCAGGGAGCGTTGGCGCGCGTGTGGAGCGGCGACGCGGAAAACGACGGCTTCAATCGCCTGGTGCTGGGCGCCGGTCTTGCCTGGCGCGACGTCGTCGTGCTGCGAGCCTACTGCCGCTACCTGTTGCAGACGCGTATGCCGTTCAGCCAGGCCTACGTCGAGCAGGCGCTGTTCGACCACCCGAAGCTGGCGCGACTGCTGATCGCGATGTTTCACGCGCGCTTCGATCCGGATCGGGTGGCCGAGGCGACGCGCGAGACGACGTCGCTCAAGGTGGCGATCGGCGATGCGCTCGAAGCGGTCACCTCGCTCGACCAGGATCGGATCCTGCGCAAGTTCCTCGCGATGATCGAGGCGACGATCCGGACCAACTTCTTCCAGCGCGCGCCTGACGGCGAAGCGAAGCCGTACCTGTCGTTCAAGTTCGATCCGCGGCTGATCCCCGAACTGCCGTTGCCGCGGCCGATGTTCGAGATTTTCGTGCACTCGCCCAGGGTCGAGGCGGTTCACCTGCGCGGCGGGCCGGTCGCGCGCGGGGGGCTGCGCTGGTCCGATCGCAAGGAGGACTTCCGCACCGAGGTGCTCGGCCTGGTCAAGGCGCAGATGGTCAAGAACGCCTTGATCGTTCCGGTCGGGTCGAAAGGGGGCTTCGTATGCAAACGCCTGCCCGAGTCGCGCGAGGAGATGCACGAGGAAGTCCTCTACTGCTACAGGAGCATGATCCGCGCAATGCTCGACCTGACCGACAACCTGGTCGACGGCAAGGTGGTGCCGCCAGCGCGTGTCGTGCGCTACGATCGGGACGACCCGTACCTGGTCGTCGCTGCGGACAAGGGCACCGCGACCTTCTCGGATGTCGCCAACGCGCTCGCCAACGAGTACGGATTCTGGCTCGGCGACGCCTTCGCCTCCGGCGGATCGGTCGGCTACGACCACAAGAAGATGGGGATCACCGCGCGCGGCGCGTGGGAGTCGGTCAAGCGCCACTTCCGCGAACTGGGCAAGAACATCCAGAACGAGGAGTTCACGGTCGTCGGCGTGGGCGACATGTCGGGCGACGTGTTCGGCAACGCGATGCTGCTCTCGCGCAGGATCCGCCTGGTCGCCGCATTCGACCACCGCCACGTCTTCATCGATCCCGAGCCCGACTCCGAGCCCTCGTGGGCCGAACGCGAGCGCCTGTTCGCGCTGCCGCGCTCGTCGTGGGACGACTACGACCGCACGCTGATCTCGCCGGGAGGAGGGGTCTGGCCGCGCAGCGCGAAGTCGATTCCGCTCAGCGAACAGGCGCGCGCGGCGCTTGGCGTCGACGCGCAGCAGCTCGCGCCGACCGAGCTGATCCAGGCCATCCTCGGGGCGCCGGTCGATCTGCTGTGGAACGGCGGCATCGGCACCTACGTGAAGGCGAGCTCCGAGACCCACGCCGACGTGGGCGACCGGGCGAACGACGCGGTGCGCATCGATGCGCCCAGACTGCGCGTGAAGGTGATCGGCGAGGGCGGCAACCTCGGTGTCACGCAGCGCGCGCGGATCGAAGCGGCCTCGGCGGGCGTGCTGGTGCTGAGCGACGCGATCGACAACTCGGCTGGCGTGAACTGCTCGGACTACGAGGTCAACATCAAGATCCTCCTCGCGCAGGTCGTTCGCGCCGGCGACATGACCGAGAAGCAGCGCAACCAGCTGCTCGTCGAGATGACCGACGACGTCGCCAGCCTGGTGCTGCGCGAGAACTACCTGCAGCCACAGGCGATCGGAATGGCGCGCGCGCGCGCCTTCGAACTGCTCCAGGACCACGTCGCGCTGATACGCGCGCTGGAGAAGGGCGGCAAGCTCGACCGCGCGATCGAGTTCCTGCCCGACGACGAGGAACTGCGCGCGCGCGAATCCTCGGGCAAGGGGCTGACCAGCCCTGAGCTCGCCGTCCTGCTCGCCTACGCCAAGATCTCGCTGTTCGAGCAGCTGATCGCGTCGGACGTGCCTGAAGATCCCTACCTGCGCGGCGATCTGATCGCGTACTTTCCTCCGCAGCTTCGCGAGGACTTCGTCGCGGCGATGGAAACGCACCCGCTGCGCCGCGAGATCATCGCCACCTACATCACCAACAGCATGCTAGACCGGATGGGCCCGGGCTTCGCGACCCGCCTGCGCCAGGCGAGCGGCGCGGACACCGCGTCGCTCGCGCGCGCGTACGCCGCGGCGCGCCAGATCTTCGGCGTGCGCACGATGTGGCGCGAGATCGAAGCGCTGGACAACACCGTGCCGGCGCGCCTGCAGCTCGAAATGCTCTCCGACACCCAGCGGCTGGTCGAACGCGCGACGCTGTGGCTGCTGCGAAACCGCCGTGCGCCACTGTCGATCGAGTCGATCGTTCGACAGTTCGGCGAGAAGATCGCGACGCTCTCGGGCAAGATGTCGGCGCTGCTGCCCGAGGCCGAGCGCAGGGCCTGTGACGGCAGCGGCGCGCGCCTTGTCGCGGCCGGCGTGCCGGGGCAACTCGCCGAGCGCGTCGCGTGCCTGGACCTGATCTACTGCGCGCTCGACATCGTCGAGGCGGCGGACCACGCGGCGATGCCGGTCGACACGGTCGGTGCGGTGTACTTTGGTCTCTATCACCGGCTCGATCTAGGCTGGCTACGAAATGCGGCGATCTCGCTTCCCGCGACCGGGCAGTGGCAAACGCGCGCCAAGGCGGCGCTGGTCGACGGCGTCTACCAGCAGGCGCGCCAGCTTGCGACCAGTGCGCTGCGGGCAAACGGCGAGGGCGTCGCGCAGGAGCAGCTGCTCGAGAAGTGGTTGAAGGTGAACGGCGAAGCGGTGGCGCGGGTGCGTGCGACGCTGGACGAACTGCGGCTGGTCGATCGTCCTGACCTGGCGATGCTCTCGGTGGCCTTGCGCGAGGTGGGGGCGCTTGTGCGCGTGCACTGAACCGATGATCGCGCCGCCGATGCGGCGCGCGCTCGCGGCGGCGGGCTGGCAGTCCGGGCCGGAGCCGCTTGTCAGCCTTCGGGCATGCCGCGATCGATCCACGCCCCGAGGCCGGCGGCGTTGAGCTGCACATCGTCGCCGAACAGCGCCAGCCAGCTCTTGCGTTCGCCGCTCCAGCGCTGGCGCGCGGCTTCGTCGAGCAGCACCTCGAACAGCCCCGATCGCAGCCACTGCTGGCGCGGCGCTCCCTCGGCGTGCGGACAGGCGCGCGCGACGCGAACGTGTTCGTCGACCAGCCGGTGCAGGTCGGCGCCGATCCGTTCGACGTCGCGGACCTGACCGAAGTGCGCGAGGTAGATCGCGCCCGGGGCCAGGGCGAGAATCCGGTCGATCGTCGCGTGCAGCGCGCCTGGTTCGAACTGCACCGGCGTCGTGGTCGGGAATACGAAAGCGAGCCCGTCGCGATCGGTCTCGCGATACGAGAGGCCGAAGTTGTCGCCCGCGAACAGGTGTCCGGTGCGCATGTCCCGAACGCAGACGTGGTGGCGCGCGTGGCCGGGGGCGTCGAAGAAGCGCAGTTCGCGCCCGGCGAACGCGATCGTCGCGCCTTCGCCGGTCTCGACGACGCGATCAGCCGCGACCGGGACGATCTCGCCGTACATCGCCTGCGCGGCTTCGGCGCCGTAGACCGCACGCGTGCCGGCGACCAGCGCGCCAGGGTCGATCATGTGCCGCGCGCCGCGCGGGTGCACGGTCAATCGGGCGTTCGGGCAGGCGCGCATCAGCGTTCCGGCGGCGCCGGCGTGATCGAGGTGTACGTGGGTCAGCACGATCAGCGCGACCGCCTCGGGCGCGACCCCGCGCTCGGCGAGCGCGGCGAGCACCGCGGGGGCGGCCGCGTTGTGCGCGGTGTCCACGATCGCCGCCTGTGCGCCTTCGACGATCAGGTGCACCGCGACGCGCTTCTCGCGTCCGCCGTATCGCGCGTCGATCGCGCTGATTCCGTCGCCGTAGTCGAAGCCCCTCAACGGAAGAAACCCTCGAAGCCCTCGACCGGCTCGAAGCGATCGGCGCGCACCGCAAGCCTCGTGGGGCCGGGCATCGCGCGCGCCGGGCTCGGGTGCTCGGGATCGCCGGGGTAGGCGATCATTCGCTGCCCGTCGAGCGCGAACGGGTGCGGCTGGATCAGCGGGGGCGGTCGCGAGGACGCTTCGGCGAGCACGCCCGAGACGTCGCGGTGTCGCGCCAGATGCGCAAGCGACTGGATCTGCGGTGGTGCCAGCACGATCTCGCCCTCCCAGTAGCGCTCGAGCGCATCGCGCGGCGCCAGCCATCGCGCCTCGACCGCCTCGTGCGCGTCGTGTCGCGCCCGCGCGCCTTCGGGCAAAGCGGCGACGAAGAAGCGCGTGTCGAAGCGCCTGTTCATCATCGAGGGAACCCGCGGCGTGATCCAGCGCGTCCACGGATGCATCGTGCTCGCCGTGAGCGCGATGTCCAGCGCGCCGAGCGCGGCGCAAAACGGCAGGCCAGCGGCGATCCTGCGCGCCAGTTCGCCTGCCGCGTCAGCTTGCGGCGACAGCAGCACCGCGACCTCCTCGAAGGTCTCACGGCACGCGGCGACGAACAGGCCGCGCGCCTGGTCCGGCGTCAGCGTCGGTTCGCCGAGCTGCGCGTGCAGGGTCGCGCTGTCGAGGTCGGTGCGCGGGCCGTTCGCCGGGTCGGAGTCGGTCGCTTCGAGTTTGCCCCCCGGAAAGACGAATGCGTCGCCCAGCACCTTGGAGTCGCGATGGCGGCGCAGCATCAGCACCTCCAGCTTGCCGGCGGTGTCGCGCAGCAGCAGCACCGTGGCCGCGTCGCGCGGCGGTGTCGTGACTTCTTCGTGGTTCAGGCGGCTCACCGAGCCTATGGTAGCGCGCGCCGCACCGGTTTCGAAGTGGACGACGTCGTCGCCCTCTGGGCGGGCGATCATGTGGCGAAACGTCTGGCCGCGCTGCGAGCCGGTATCGGTTGCATCGGGCACGGAACTCTCGCCCGCATCGAACGGGCACGCCGAAGCTACCATTTCGGCCCGTCGGCGTAGACACCGGCGCGACGCACGTTGATCAGGGTTGCGCCACTGGCATCGTGCTGCGACACCGCGAGCGCGCGGGTGTGATCAGCCGCCCACTGATTGACCAGCGTTCCTTCGCGCGGCTGAAACATCAGCAGCACCCAACCCGAGCCGCCTCCCTGCGCCTTGCCCAGCGCGACGAACTCCTCGCGCCAGCGCTTGACCGCGCCGGCGTCGTTGTTCTGATGGTGGCTTTCGATCAGCCTGCCCGACAGACCCACGAGCGTCGCCGCGTCGAACGGCAGGTGCCGGATTCGTGCGTCCATCTGGGCTCTTTCAGCGCAGGTTGGGTGCCAGCAACGTGATCGCTAGTCCGACGAGCGCGCTCGCCGAGAGCAGCGCCATCACGCCG
Organism: Burkholderiaceae bacterium; assembly: GCA_023384005.1. Lineage (GTDB taxonomy): Bacteria > Pseudomonadota > Gammaproteobacteria > Burkholderiales > Burkholderiaceae_E > Quisquiliibacterium. Next base: position 20,278 of record JAHDXY010000044.1, read on the forward strand.
ACCCTGAAACGAAACAGCGCGATCGTGGCCGCCGCGGTGATGAGCGCTGAAACGACATCGAATCGACCTTCGAAGCCCGCCGGCCAGAGCACGTGGTAGGCGAAGAACATCGCCAGGTTGACGATGACGCCAACGACCGCTGCCGTGATCGCCGACAGCGGCGCGGTGAACGCGAGCTTGCCGTGCGTGGTTTCCACCAGCGGGCCGCCGGCGAGGATGAAGATGAACGAGGGCAGAAAGGTCACGGTCGTGACCACGGTGGCGGCGAGCGCGCCACCGAGGAACAGCGCGTCGGCGCCGAGCACCGCCTTGGTCCAGCCGCCGACGAAACCGACGAAAGCCACGACCATGATCAGCGGCCCGGGCGTGGTCTCGCCGAGCGCGAGGCCGTCGATCATCTGCGCTCCGGCGAGCCAGTGGTGCTGTTCGACCGCGCCCTGGTAGACATAGGGCAGCACCGCATAGGCGCCGCCGAAGGTGAACAGCGCCGCCTTGGTGAAGAACCAGCCCATTTGCGCGAGCGTTCCCTGGACGCCG
>JAHDXY010000045.1:0-8213 GCA_023384005.1 Burkholderiaceae bacterium
TCGGCGACCAGCGCCGCGCCCACTTCGGCGCCGCCGGGAAGGAGCTGGACGACGTCGTCGGCGATACCGGCGCGCAGCAGCGTGTCCACCGCTAGCGCGGCGACCAGCGGAGTCTGCTCGGCGGGCTTGGCGAGCACCGCGTTGCCGGCGGCCAGCGCCGCCGCCACCTGGCCGGTGAAGATCGCCAGCGGAAAGTTCCACGGGCTGATGCACGCGAGCGCGCCCAGGCCGCTGGCCTGCCCGTCGCGCGGGTCGACGCGTAGCCGATGCGCGTAGTAGCGCAGGAAGTCCACCGCTTCGCGCACCTCGCCCACCGCGTTCGGAATCGACTTGCCCGCCTCGCGCACCACCAGGCCGATCAGCGCCGGCATTCGCTGCTGCAGCAGGTCGGCGGCGCGCTCGAGCAGCCGCGCGCGCTGCGCGGCCGGCGTGGCGGACCAGCGCGGCGCGGCCGCCGCCGCGCGCGCGAGCGCGGCTTCGATCTGCGCGTCGCTGGCCACGACGACGCTGCCGACGACGTCGTCGTGATCGGCCGGGTTGACGATTCGCTGGCAAAGCGGTGCCGATGCGGGCGCCGATGCGGACGTCGGTGTTGCCGCCGGCGCGACCGCGGCCCCGGCCCCGGCCGCGCGTGCCTCCGCTACCAGCCCCGCGCCGGCACTCGCGTCGAGCAGCTCGCCCGCGAGCCGCGCCAGTTCCCGCTCGCTGGCGAGGTCGATCCCGCCCGAGTTGACGCGCGCCGCGCCGAAGAGCGCGCGCGGCAGCGCGATCGCGGGGTGCGGCGCGCCGGGCGAGGCCGAGGCGCGGACCTCGTCGGCCGGGTCGGCGATCAGCGTGTCGATCGCGATCGACGCGTCGTTGATCCGGTTCACGAACGAGGTGTTGGCGCCGTTCTCGAGCAGCCTCCGCACCAGGTACGCGAGCAGCGTCTCGTGCGTGCCCACCGGCGCGTAGATCCGGCACGGTCGTGCGAGCCCGTCAGGCGCGATCACCTCGTCGTACAGCGGCTCGCCCATGCCGTGCAGGCACTGGAACTCGTACTGCCGGTCGCGAAACGGCTCGCCCGCGAGTTCGACGATCGACGCGAGCGTCTGCGCGTTGTGCGTGGCGAACTGCGGATAGATCGCGTCGGGCGCGGCCAGCAGGCTGCGCGCGCAGGCGATGAAGCAAAGATCGGTGTGCGCCTTGCGCGTGAAGACCGGGAAGTCCTCCATCCCGTCGACCTGCGCGCGCTTGATCTCGCTGTCCCAGTACGCCCCCTTGACCAGGCGCACCATCAGCCGGCGCCGGGTGCGCCGCGCGAGCGCGATCAGGTGCGCGATCACCGCCGGGCATCGCTTCGAGTAGGCCTGCACGACGAAACCCACGCCGTTCCAGCCGCGCAGGCGCGGGTCCTCGCACACCGCTTCGAGCAGTTCGAGCGAGATCTCGAGCCGGTCGGCCTCCTCGGCGTCGATGTTCAGCCCGATGTCGGCCTCGCGCGCGAGCAGCACGAGTTCGAGCAGGCGCGGCAGCAGTTCTCCGGTCACGCGCGCACGCTGCGCGCGGCAGTAGCGCGGATGCAGCGCGCTGAGCTTGATCGAGATGCCCGGCCCGTCGTAGATCCCGCGGCCGGCCGAGGCGCGACCGATCGCTGCGATCGCGTGGGCGTAGGCGTCGTAGTAGCGCCGCGCATCTTGCGCGCCGACCGCGGCCTCGCCGAGCATGTCGTAGGAGTGACGATAGCCGCGCGCCTCGCGCGCGCGCGCGTTCGCGATCGCCTCGTCGATCGTCCTCCCGGAAACGAACTGCTCGCCCATCATCCGCATCGCGAGGTCGACGCCCTTGCGGATCAGCGGCTCGCCGCCGCGCGCGATCAGTCGCGCGAGCGCCGCGGCGAGTCCGCGTTCGCTGTTGGTCGCGGCGAGCTTGCCGCTCACCACCAGCCCCCAGGTGGCGGCGTTGACGAACAGCGAAGGGCTGTGCCCGACGTGCGCGAGCCAGTCGCCCGCTGCGAGCTTGTCGCGGATCAGCGCGTCGCGCGTTTCGTCGTCGGGCACGCGCAGCAACGCCTCGGCCAGGCACATCAGTGCGACGCCTTCCTGGCTGGAGAGCGCGTACTCGTGGATCAACGCCTCGACACCGCCGCCGCGGCGCTTCTCGCGCAGCGCTTCGACCAGAGCGCGCGCGTTCGCGCGCACCCGTGCCGCCGCTTCGGGGCCCAGCGTCGCGGCTTCGAGCAGCGTCGCGACCGCTTCGCGCTCGGGGCGGCGCGTCGCGTCGGCGACATGCGCGCGCGTTTCCGACAGCCCGCGGATCTCGCCGGCGAAGGCCTCGAAGGGCCGATCGCTTCGCGTCATCGCACCGATCCCGCGGAGCCGCGCCGCGCGCGTTCGTGGCGCCGTCTACGCGACGAAGGCGGTGGCCTCGACCTCGATCATCAGGCGCTCGTCGACCAGTGCGGTCGTGCCCACCAGCGTGCTCGCGGGCTGGTGCTCGCCAAGGTGGCGGATGCGAACGGCGCGAAACGCCTTGACGCGTTCGGGAGTGAGCGCGCAGACGTAGATGTTGAACTTGACGATGTCGCCGAAACCGGCGCCGGCCGCCGCGAGCGCGCGACCGAGGTTGGCGAATACCTGCTCGCACTGCGCCTCGAAGGTCTCGCCCACCACCTGGCCGCGTTCGTCGTAGGCGACCTGTCCGGAGATCAGGACCATGCGCCCGCCGCTCACGACGACTACGTGCGAGTAGGTGCCGCGCGAGAGGCCTTCTGGGTTCAGGAATTCGGTATGCATCGCGGTCGTCTCCTCGTGTGGAACTGCTTCGCTTCGCTTCGGTTCGTTTGGATTCGATTCGATTCGGCTCAGGCCTCGATCGGCTCGATCAGTTGCGGCCCGTCGACCGAGGGTTTTCCGACCGCGCGCCCGACTTTCCAGCGCCTGATCGGGGGCGGGCGCGACTGCGCGATCAACGCGTTGACCGCGTCGCGCTCGCGCAGTTGCGGCGAGATCCACCGCGCGCGGTCGCGCTCGTCGAGCACCATCGGCATGCGGTCGTGGATCTCGGCGGTCTCGGCCACCGCGTCGCGGGTGAGGATCGTGTAGGTGGGCAGCGGTCCGTCGGGCGACTGCCACAGGTCCCACAGGCCGGCGAAGAACATCGGTTCGCCGCGCGCGGCGCAGTGGTACCAGGGCTGCTTTCCCTCGGGCAGGTCGACCCATTCGTACCAGCCGTCGGCCGGGACCAGGCAGCGGCGCGTCGCGGCGACGTGGCGGAACATCGGCCGCTCGAATAGCGACTCGCTGCGCGCGTTGATCGGCCGCGTCTTCGGGAGTTCCTTCGCCCACGACGGAACCAGTCCCCAGCGCGCCGGACCCATCCGCACCTCGCCCGACTCGCTTGCGATGACGACCGGATGGAACTGCGCCGGCGCGGCGTTCCAGGTCGGCGGCAGCGCGTAGGTCTCGGCCAGTTGCGCGCCGGCGGCGCGCGCGACGTCGGCGGGGTCGGACTGGATCACGTAGCGGCCGCACATCGGGGCATTGTCGCGCGAGATGCGCGTCGCTGTCAGTCGGCGTCGCCGGCCCAGTCGGGTGCGGCGCGCGCGGCGTGCGCGCTCGTCGCGTCGCGCTCCTCGCGCTCGTTCGTCGCGTCGCGCTCCTCGCGCTCGTTCGTCGCCGCGACCAGGCCCGCCAGCGCCGCTTCGATCGCATCGCGTTCGAGTTCGCCGCGCGCGCCGACGAAGACGATCACGTCGCCGATCGCCGATTCGCCCCATCGCGCGACGTTCACCCTCCGCCCGACCGCCTGCACCAGCCAGCGCTGGCCGTCGCCGTCGGTGACGAAACCCTTGGCGCGTGCGATGCCCAGGCCCGCGCGAGCGATCGCTCCGGAGAGCGCGGCTGGGTCGACGCCCGGCGCGAGCGCGAGCGAGAACTGCTCGAACAGTTGCGCGGCGTCGGCGCGCGGCGGCGCCATCTGCCGCCCGCGCAGCGGCGCGGCAGCGGCGAAGGTGCGGCGCCGCGGCGTGCCCCGATGCGCGGCGGCGAAGCGCGGCCCGATCACCAGCTCGTAGGGCGCGCGCGCGTGCTCGGTGGCAATCACCTGCGCCTGCGGCGCGACTTCGCCAAGCCAGGCGCGCACCGCGCGCTCGTCGCCCAGGTCGGTCTTGTTGAGCAGCAGCAGGTCGGCCTCGCGCAACTGGGCGAGCACCGTGTCGGCGACGAAGCGGTCGGCGGCGCGCTCGCGCACCGACTGCGCGTCGGCGAGCACGATCACCGCGTCCAGTTCGACCCCCGGCGCGAGCACGACCGAGCGCGCGATCGCGCGCGGCAGCGCGACTCCGCTCGCCTCGACGATCGCGCGCTGCGGCGGGCGCGGCAGGCGGCGCAGTTTGGCCAGCGAGCCGACCAGGTCCGAGCCGAAACTGCAGCACACGCAGCCGCCGGCCAGGCTGATCACGTCGCCGTCGTGCGATTCGATCAGTTCGGCGTCGATCGCGATGTCGCCGAAGTCGTTGACCAGCACCGCGATGCGTTCGCCGTAGCCATCGTCGCCGTGACCCTTCCCGCCGAACTCGTCGCCGCTGATCCCGCCCCCGCTGATCTCACCCCTGCCGATCCCACCCTCGCCGACCCCACCCCTGCCGACCCCGTTCCCGCCGACCCCACTCCAGCCGCTGCGCAGCGCCGCCTCGCGCAGCAGGTGGTTGACCAGCGTGGTCTTGCCGGCGCCGAGGTAGCCGCCGATCACCGTGACGGCGAGCGTGTCCACTGCGCGTCGCGGCTCAGAGTTCGCTGGCCGCGAACACGCGCCCGCCCTGGACCACGCCCCACACCGGCACGTCTTTCAGGTGCTTCGGGTCCGCCTCGGTGGGGTCCTGTTCGAGCACCGCGAAGTCGGCGCGCTTGCCCGCCTCGATCGAGCCGATCTCGCCGTCCAGGCGCAGCGTGTACGCTGCGCCCAGCGTGATCGCGCGCAGCGCTTCGTCCACTTCGATGCGTTCGTGCGCCCCGAGCGGCGCGCCCGAGGAGGTGATGCGGTTGACCGCGCACCAGGCGGTGAACAGCGGATCGAGCGGCGTCACCGGCGCGTCGGAATGGATCGCGAGCGGCACGCCGTTCGCCAGCGCGGTGCGACAGGCGTTCATCCGCTCGGCGCGCTCCGGCCCGACCGTGATGTCGCGATGCGCGTCGCCCCAGTAGTAGAGGTGGTTCGAAAACAGGTTCACGCACAGCCCGAGCGCGGCGATGCGACGGAACTGCGCCGCGTCGGCGAGCTGGCAGTGCTGCAGCGTGAAGCGATGGTCGGGAACAGGGTGCTTCGCGAGCGCGCGCCGCATGCACTCGAGCGCGAGCTCGGTGGCTTCGTCGCCGTTGGTGTGCGTGTGCACCTGCACGCCGGCGGCGAGCGCGAGCTCGTAGGCCTGCGCGATCTGCTCGGGCGCGGTGTACCAGAGTCCGTTGGGCGCGCCGTTGAAGTAGCCGGGAAAGCGCATCCGCGCCGAGAACCCCTGGATCGAACCGTCGGCCACGATCTTGACGCGTCCCAGGCGCAGGCGCTCGGTGCTGCGCGCGCGCAGGGCCGCGGCGCGCTGCACCGTCTGCGGCACCGGCTCGGCGAGCAGTCGCAGCAGCGGCACGATGCGCGTCGCAAAGCCCTCCTCGCCGGTGACCGCGATCATCATCGGGATCGCCGCCTCGGGAAGCGGGCTCGCGAGGTCGGTCGCGGTGGTCACGCCCTTGCGCACGCAAAGCCGCGAAAATGCGCGCAGCGCCTGCTCGTCGCCTGCGAAGATCTCGCGATCGAAGCCCACCTTCTCGCCCACCGGGAACATCGCCTCCGGGCCCTTCAGCTCTCCGGTGGGAAGGCCGTCTTCGCCCAGCGCAATGCCGGGGTGGTCGATCCCCTCGCGCAGCCACTGCGCCAGGCCGAGCGCCGCGCTGTTCACGTTCAGGATGTGCAGGCTGGCGTGCGCGATCGCGATCGGGCGGGTCGACGAGACCCGGTCGAGCTGCGCGCGGTTGCAGCGCGCCGCGCCCGGCAGGTGGATCGGGTCGAAGCCCCATCCGAGCAGCGGTGCGTCGCGGTCGCCGAGCTCGCGCTCGGCCAGCGACAGCCGCTCGAGCACCGCTTCGATCGAGGTCGCGCCGGGCCAGCGCCGCCCGTCGGGGTCGACCCGGTCGTGAAAACCCACGTAGACGAAGCGCCACAGCGTGCCCTCGAGCAGGTGGCTGTGGCCTTCGACGAAACCGGGCATCAGCACCTTGGCGGCGAAGCGCGCGTCCAGCGTGTGCGGGCCCCAGCGGGCGAGTTCTTCGAGCGAGCCAGCGCCCACGACGAGACCGTCGCGCACCGCCACGTGCGTGGCCGCCGGCCGCGCCGGGTTCATCGTCAGCACGCGACGCGCGGCGAAGATCGTGTTCATCGCCGTGAAACCCTAGAGCTTGTTGTGCGTCCCGTCGCACAGCGGGCGCTTGGCGCTTTGCTTGCAGCCGCAGAAATAGATCTTCTTGTCCTCGGTGGCTGTGTACTTCAGCGGCGTGAACTCGCTGCCCTTGTGGCTGCCGTCGCAAAACGGCTGGTTCGCGCTGCGCCCGCAAGCGCACCACCAATAGTCCTTGCCCTGTTCGACCACGACCGGAAACGGGGCTTTCTGGGCGATTCTTGGCTGGGCCATTCGATGCTCCTTGGGTTGGGGGCATTTCGATGATAGACGCTGGCGCAGCGCCGCGCCGGCGCCGGACGTAGAATCCCGGGCTTGCGACACGCCACCCTCGATCTGAGCAAAGCCCCCCGCTGGGCGCTCGCGCTGCTGCTCGCCAGCCTGGGCATGATCGGCCCGTTCGCGATCGACACCTACCTGCCGGCCTTCGCCGGCATCGCGACCTCGCTCGACGCCTCTCCGGTGCAGATGCAGCAGACGCTGTCGGTGTACCTGTTCGGGTTCGCCTTCATGAACCTGTTCCACGGCGCAATCTCGGACACGATCGGGCGCAAGCCGGTGATCCTCGCGGGGCTGGGGATGTTCACGCTCGCGTCGATCGGCTGCGCGATGTCGACCAGCATCGGCGCGCTGGTGTTCTTCAGGGGACTGCAGGGCTTGTCCACCGGCGCCGGGATCGTCGTCTCGCGCGCGGTGATCCGCGACCTGTTCCCGCAGGACCAGGCGCAGCGGATGATGTCGCTGGTCACGATCATCTTCGGCATCGCGCCGGCGGTGGCGCCGATCGTCGGCGGCTGGCTGTTCGTGCACACCAACTGGCACGCGATCTTCTGGTTCCTCGCCGGGCTGGGCGTGCTGCTGCTGATCGCGAACTGGCGGCTGCTGCCCGAGTCGCACCCGGTGCGGCTGCGCCAGCCGTTTCACCTGGGCAACCTGATGCGCGGCTACCGCGAGCTGGTGGGCAGCGCGCGCTTCCTGCTGCTGTGCCTGGCGAGCGGCATCCCGTTCAACGGAATGTTCCTCTACGTGCTCGCCTCTCCGGCCTTCCTGGGCGAGCACCTCGGGCTCGCGCCCACCGAGTTCTGGTGGTTCTTCGTCAGCACGATCTCGGGGATCATGGCCGGCGCGTGGCTGAGCGGGCGCGTCGCGGGGCGCATCTCGCCGCGACGCCAGATCCGGATCGGTTTCGTGATCATGACGACGATGGCGGTGAGCAACGCGGGGCTGAACCTCGTCTTCGTTCCCGACGTTTCCTGGGCGCTGATCCCGATCTCGCTGTTCGCCTTCGGTTGGGCGTTGATGGTGCCCGTAATCACGCTGCTGGTGCTGGACCTGTTCCCGGCGCGGCGCGGGATGGCCTCGTCGTTGCAGGCGGTGGTGGGCAGCGCGGCGAACGGGGTCGTGGCGGGGGTGATCGCGCCTGCGGTGATGCACTCGACCGTGGCGCTCGCGCTCGCGTCGCTCACGATGATGAGCGTGGGGCTGGTGGCGTGGTTCTGGCTCGGATGGCATTGGCCGGACGTGGGGCGACGGGTGCGTGGCGAGGCGGACTGAGGTCCGCTGCTCTGCGTTCGGTCGCTGCGGCGGCTTGCGTTTGGTCGCTGTCGGGGCGCGCTGCGCCTCGCCGCCGAAGGCCGATTCGAGTCGCTCCCCGATACTCGCTTGGTCGAATCGGCCTTCGACGTCGAGGCGAAGTGTGGTTTGCACTGCTTTGCGTGCGCCACGCTCGCCCTCGGTCGGCGGGCCCGCCCGACAAAGCGTGTATCGGGAAGCGACTCGGGCGGGCCCG
>JAHDXY010000045.1:8223-20447 GCA_023384005.1 Burkholderiaceae bacterium
CTGGGGGTGGTTGCCGGGGTGTGGGGCCCCCCGCGCGCCGCGGGGGGGGGGGCCCCCACCCAAACGGGTTTCCTGGGGCCCCCCCCGGGGGGGCCCCGCCGACCGAGGGCCCCGCAGGTCCACGAACAGGTCGTGCCCCGATCCTCATTTGACGCCCCGCCCGCGCATCGGTCCAATAGGAGACTGGCAACGCAAGCAAGGCATGAAACCGTGATGAAAGCGATCCTGATCGACAAGAACGACGACGGCTACAAGGCGCGACTCGCCGAGGTGGACGAGGCGAGGCTCCCCGAGGGCGACGTCACGGTGGCGGTCGAGTACTCGACGCTGAACTACAAGGACAGCCTCGCGATCACCGGCGCCTCGCCGGTGGTGCGCAGTTTTCCGATGGTGCCGGGGATCGACTTCGCCGGCACCGTGGTGGCGAGCACGCACAGCGCCTACAAGACCGGCGAGCGCGTCGTGCTCAACGGCTGGGGCGTGGGCGAGACCCACTGGGGCGGGCTGGCGCAGAAGGCGCGCGTCAAGGGCGACTGGCTGGTGCCGTTGCCGATCGCCTTCACGTCCAGGCAGGCGATGTCGATCGGCACCGCGGGCTACACCGCGATGCTGTGCGTGCTCGCGCTCGAGCGCCACGGCGTCACGCCCGACAAGGGCGAGATCCTCGTCACCGGCGCGGCGGGCGGGGTGGGCAGCGTCGCGATCGCGATCCTCGCGAAGCTGGGCTACACGGTGGTCGCGTCCACCGGCCGCCCGCACGAGGCCGAGTACCTGAAGAAGCTCGGCGCCGCCGACACGATCGATCGCGCGCAGTTCTCCGGCAAGGGCCGCCCGATGGGCAAGGAGCGCTGGGCCGGCGCGGTCGACGCGGTGGGCAGCCACACGCTCGCCAACGTCTGCGCGACGCTCAGGTACGGCGGCACCGTGGCCGCCTGCGGCCTCGCGCAGGGCATGGATTTCCCCGCCACCGTGATGCCCTTCATCCTGCGCGGCGTCACGCTCGCCGGCGTCGACAGCGTCTACTGCCCGCAACCGCTGCGCCGCCAGGCGTGGGAGCGGCTCGCTTGCGACCTGGACGTCGCGCTGCTCGAGTCGATCACCACCGGGATTGCGCTCGCGGACGTGCTCGAGACGGCGCCGAAGCAGCTCGCCGGCGAAGTGCGCGGGCGGGTCGTGGTCGACGTCAATCGCTGAGGAATATCAGTCAATCGCTGAGGAACATCGCCATGAGCAAGCCCCCGATCAGCCGCTACCCGGTCCCCGAGATCAAGGACCTTCCCGACGACATCCGCGAGAGGGTGCTCGCGGTGCAGGAAAAAGCCGGCTTCGTTCCCAACGTGTTCCTCGCGCTGGCGCACCGCCCCGACGAGTTTCGCGCCTTCTTCGCCTATCACGATGCGCTGATGGAAAAGAAGGGCGGGCTGACCAAGGCCGACCGCGAGATGATCGTCACCACCACCTCGGGCCTGAACAACTGCCAGTACTGCGTGGTCGCGCACGGCGCGATCCTGCGCATCCGCGCGAACGACCCGCTGGTGGCCGACCAGGTCGCGATCAACCACCGCAAGGCCGACATCACGGCGCGACAGCGCGCGATGCTCGACTTCGCGGTCAAGGTCACGAACGATTCGAAGTCGATCGCCGACGAGGACTTCGCGGCGCTGCGCGAGCACGGGTTTTCCGACGAAGACATCTGGGACATCGCCGGCATTACCGCGTTTTTCGGGCTGAGCAACCGGATGGCGAACTTCATGTCGATGCGCCCGAACGAGCAGTTCTACACGATGGGACGCGAACCGCGGTGAGCTCGGCGCCGGGGACGCGGTCAGCCTGCGCCTGTGGGACGACCAGGCCAAAGTAGCCGGCATGGCCACGCCAACGCTCGACCAATACGTCGAGCTTCTGGCGCGGGTTGCAGAATCGCGCGGCTGATTCGGCCGATCGGAAAAGCCCGCATGTCGAATAGAAGTTGCGTATGAAGCAGAATATGACGTCTCACGAACATCAAGGGTGACATGGTGGCTTCCGGGGCTTCGAGAAACATGACGATCACTGTTCGCGCGACTGCGTCGCAGCGCGACCTGATCGATCTGGCGGCAAGCGTTCGACACACGACGCGTGCCGAATTCGTTCTCTCGGCAGCTTGCGAGAAAGCCGAGGAAGTCCTGCTCGATCGTTCGTTCTTTGCGCTCGATGCCAAACGCTTCAGGCAGTTCGAGAAGGCGCTGAACTCTCCCGCGAAGCCCAATGCCAAAGTACTGCGCCTGCTCGCGTCGAAATCGATATTCGATCGGTAAGTCGTGGAACAGGGGCCGGTTTGCTGAAGGATGCGATCCTGCGCGGTCTTTCCGTGTCGAGGGAGATCAGCGTCGGGGCCTTGCCGCGCCACTGCATCGCGGATGCGGCTAACGCCCTGACCCGCGCAAGCTCGGCAGCCCGATCCCGATCGCGTCGAAGCCTCCGTCCACTGCGAGCGTCTGCCCGTTGACGTAGCTCGCCTCGCTGCTGCACAGGTACCAGATCGCCGCCGCGATTTCTTCTTCGGTGCCGTAGCGGTTCAGCGGAATCGCGTCGTGGTAGTCGGCGCGGATGTCGGCGCTGTGCACCGCCTTCACCCCTGCCACACAGCCCAGCCCTTGTCGCGCAGTTCCTGCGCGAGTTCGCGCTCCATCTCGAGCGCCGCGCGGTAGGGCATCGGGTTGAACACTTCGTAGACCTCGGGCATGAGCCGCAGCCCGTACTTCATCGCGAAACGGTTCGCGCGCACGCCCGCCTTGTGGTTGTCGAAGCGCTTGGCGGGCGCGAGCCCGGTGCAGCCGACGTAGACGCAAGGCATGAAGCGATCGAAGCGCGGATTGGCCGCGACGAAACGCGCCTCGTAGAGCACGTCCTTGTGCAGCTCGATCACGTACACGCTGTGGTGGTGGCGGGAAGCCGGCATCGGCCGGCATCGTAGCAGCGCGCGCTTCGCGCGTGGCGGTCACCCTGCGCACGAACGCGGCTGCGCGCACGAGCAGCGTGCGCTTCGCCGCACGATCATCGCGTCGCGGGCATAGAATGACGGCTCCAACAACATCGACGAACATCAGGAGACTCCTCATGGCCCACTATGTCGAAGCATTCATGATCCCGCTGCCGAGCAAGAACCTGGCTGCCTATCGCAGCCTCGCGCGCAAGTTCGCGAAGATCTGGATCGCGCACGGCGCGCTGTCGGTGATCGAGTGCGTGGGAGACGACGTCAAGCCCGGCAAACGCACGTCGTTTCCGCAGAGCGTCAAACTCAAGGCCGACGAGATCGTGGCGATGTCGTGGGTCACCTTCGCGTCGCGCGCGCAGCGCAATCGCACGATGGCCAGTTTCATGAGCGACCCGAAAGCGAAGGCGCTGATGGACTCCGTTTCGATCTTCGACGGCAAGAGGATGTTCTGGGGCGGATTCAAGACGATCCTCGAAGCGTGACCGATCGCCGCGGCAGGCCTCGCGCCGCGGCACGCTGATCCCGCGCGCCGCGCAATGAACGCTCTTGCACGGCACGCCGCATCGTGAACGGGCTCGTGCTCGCGGCCGTTCTGTCGCTGGGCACCGTCGTATCGAACTCGTTCGCGCGATTCGCCTACGCACTGGTGCTGCCGGCGATGCGCGAGGAGCTCGCGTGGAACTATTCGCAGGCCGGCGCGCTGAACACCGCGAACGCGATCGGGTACCTGGGCGGCGCCGTGCTCACGCGGGTACTGGTCAATCGCGTCGGCAACCGCGCGCTGTTCATCGCCGGGCTACCGCTCACCGCGCTCGCGCTGCTAGGCACCGGGCTGAGTTCGGACTTCGCGCTACTCGCGGCGTTTCGCGTGATCGCCGGCATCGGCGGCGCGGCGGTGTTCATCTGCGGCGGCGCGTTGTCGGGAAACATCTTCCCCGACGACCCGCGTCGCGCGACCTTCGCGATCACGGTGTTCTTCGCCGGCTCGGGGGTGGGGCTGATCGCCTGCGGCGTCGCGATTCCGCTGATCCTCGATGTGGGCGGCAATCCGGCGTGGCCAACGCCGTGGGTCGCGATGGGCGTCGCGTCGTTCGCGATCGCAATCGCCTCGTCGCTCGCCGCGATGCGCATCGACGAACCCACCGCACTCGGCCGCGGCGCCGCGCACGCAGCGCAAGCGGCACGCTGGCCGCACGCGGCCTTCGTCGCGGCATTCGTCGCCTACGCGTCGTTCGCGCTCGGATACATCGGCTACATGACCTTCGTAGTGGCGTGGATGCGCGAGAACGGCGCGAGCACCACGAGCGTGATCCTGGTGTGGAGCATGCTCGGCCTGGCCACCGTGGTCGCGCCGCTCGTGTGGCGCGTGCCCTTCGAGCGCTGGCGCGGCGGGCGGCCGATGGCCGCCGTGCTCGCAGTGCTCGCGATCGGCGCGTGGCTGCCGCTCGCCTCGGCGTCCCTGCCCGCGATGCTGCTCTCGGCGGCGCTGTTCGGCTGCGCGATGTTCTCGGTGCCGGCCGCCGTGAACACGCTGGTCAAGCACAGCCTGGGCAAGCCGGCCTGGGGCTCGGCGATGGCCACCTTTACGATCGTGTTCGCGGCCGGTCAGATCATCGGCCCCACCGTCACCGGCTGGCTGGCGGACCTCTACGGCTCGCTGCGCCCGGGGCTCGCGCTGTCGGTGGCGGTGTTGTTCGCAGGTGCAGTTGCGGCAACCGTGCAGCGCGCGGTCAACGCCCAGCGTTCGGCAACTGCGCCTTGAGCAAGACCCGCACGAACCCGATCAGCAGCATGTGAGCGTGCGTGAGCTTCAAGGTGTGCTAGCCCGAGGTTCAACGCGCTTGAGAATCTCTTCGCGCGTAGGGAGGGTCTTCAGATCGTAGGTGGCTTGCAAGTTCATCCACGATCCAGGGTCGCCACCGAAGTATTGGGCAAGGCGCGCGGCGGTATCGGCGCTGACGGAACGTCGCTCCTTGACGATCTCGTGGATTCGCGTCGCAGGTACGCTCAACGCGATCGCGAGTGCGTTCACGCTCAACCCCAGCGGGACGAGAAAGTCTTCGCGCAGGATTTCCCCCGGATGCACTGCGCGCATGCGATTGACTGGACGGTTCATTGCAACCCCTTAGTGGTAATCCGCGATCTCGACGTTGGCGGGCCCGGCCTCAGTCCAAACGAAACACAGGCGAAACTGGCCGTTCACACGAATGCTGTACTGGCCCTTACGGTCTCCACGCAGCGCTTCCAGTTGGTTTCCAGGTGGTGTGTGTTTGCATCGGAACGACTGAATCATTGCAAAGGATATTACGCGCAACGTAATACGTCAATCGAAATACGTTCTGATTTCACTCTGCCATGAGCGTCGCTCTGCCCAGGCATCGCGGTCCGAGGTGCTCCTCAAACACGTCGAAGTCGAGAATGCTGTGCAGCAGGCTCAGGCCGTCCGCGATGCGCCGGGCGTCTATCACGGGGGTCGATCGTTTGGGCGCCCGCCGCGCTGGCGCAGCGCGAGGTGCACGCGCCCTCGCTGCGCGACGAGCGCAGTACCGCCCGAGGTTAGGACCGCGTAGACTCGTCGCGCTTTTCCCCCCGATCCCGTGCGTCGCGCCGGCTCCCCGGCCAAGAGGTGCGCCCGATGCTGTTCAAGCTGCTCTGGTGGTTCGACGTGTGCGTCGCGGTGGTGATCGTCGGGTTCTTCGTGATCGGCCTGGGCGATGGCTCCGTGTCGTCGTTCAACGCCGGCCTGTGGGCCGCGATCCTGGTCGCGCTGTCCGCGGTGCTCTGGGGCGGGCGCGCGCTGAAGGCCGCCGGCCACCCGCGCACCGCGAGCGCGATCCTCTCCGCGCTCGCGGTTCCCGGCCTGTTCGCGGTCGTGTTCTTCCTCACCGTCGTGCTGACCGGCAGCCGCTGGAACTAGCCCGGGCGCTCAGCCCGCCTTCGCCGAGCGAAGGAAGATCACCAGCATCAGCACCGCCGCGAGCAGGACGGCGTTCGACGCGATCCCTAGAAGCGGGCCGAGGCTGGCCTCGGTCGCGATCTGGCCGAACAGCATGAACAGAGCGACCCCGAGCCCGACCGCCCCGAGGTGATGCAGCACGAGCTGCGCGAGCGCGAGCTTGGAGGGGCCCTCCGGGATCCACAGCCGGTAGATCGACGCATAGAGCAGCGAGAGCACGAAGCCGATCAGCAGGATGTGGGCGTGGGTGACCTGCTGGGTGTGGTTGCCCGAGGCGCCCATGTAGACGCCGACCGCGAGGCCGACGATGACGAAGCAAAGTCCGAACAGTGTGTGCAGGCGAGCGATTTTCATTGCGTATGTCCTCCTGCATCCAAGGGTGCATCGTCCGCCGTTGAAACGGAAAGCGTATCAATGCAAAATCATCTTCCATGAATGCAAGACTCCTTTCCTGGCAGGACCTGCAGTTCTTCCTCGCCACCGCACGCGGCGCGACGCTCGCCGCGGCGGCCGAGTCGCTCGGGGTGAGCGCGGCCACCGTGCATCGGCGCCTCGCGAGGCTCGAGGCCGAGCTCGCCACCGGCCTGTTCGCGCGCAGCCAGCGCGGCTACTCCCTGACCGCGGCAGGCAGCGAGCTGCTCGCGCACGCGCAGTCGATCGACGACGAGGTGGTGGCCGCGCAGCGCCGCGTGAGCGGACGCGACCAGAGCCCGCAGGGCACGATCCGCGTGTCCACCGTCGACGACCTCGCCGTGATGGTGCTGGGCAGCGTGCTGCGCGACTTCTCGCGGCTGCACGAGGGCGTGCGGCTGGAGGTCTCGATCGACAGCGACTTCGCCGACCTCGCCCGACGCCAGGCCGACGTGGCGATCCGGCCCGGCGCGCGCCCCGCCACGGGCGACCTGATCGCGCGGCGCGTGTGCACGGTGGGCGTCGCGCTCTACGCCAGCCGGGACTACCTCGCGCGACACGGCGAGCCCGCCGGCCCCGGGGCGCTCGCCGGGCACCGCGTGGTGCGTGCCGACCAGGGCCGGGCGAGCCTGCCGATGGAGCGCTTCATCGACCGCTACACCGCGCCCGACGCGGCCGCGTTTCGCAGCAACTCGATGCTCGCGCGCGTGCTAGCGGTGCGCGAGGGCCTGGGGCTCGGGATGCTCCCCTGCTTCGCCGCCGATCCCGACCCGGCGCTCGTGCGCCTGGGGCCGGTGCACGATGAGGCCTCGTCGGCGCTGTGGATCCTGGTGCACGCCGACTTGCGCCGCAACGCGCGGGTGCGCGCCTTCGTCGAATACGTGCACGACGCGCTGTCGCGCGAGCGCTCGAGCTTCGAGGGGCGGGTGCGCAGCGGGGGGCAGGGCCGATCGGCGCATTCCCGATGAAGACGAACGAAGCCGACCGGCGGCGCGGGCTCGGTGCGCGATAGGGCCAACGGGCGATCGAGCGGATCGCGCGTCGCGCCTACCGTATCGGGGATGCGTTCGCGGCTGCGCCGGATTCGATCGGCGAAGCAGTACGCGCGAACGATCGCGATGATGAACGCGCTCGTCGACGCGGTCGGCGACCGGGTCGAACCCTGCGAGCAGGCACCCGCCGAGCGCCGGTTCAGACCGGTCGCGATGTCGGTCGTTGGCTCGGGTGCGATCCTTGGAGGCCCGACCTGCCTAAACCCCAAACGCCTTCAACACCCCGTCGACAATCCCCTCCAGCCCTCGCCCCGTCATCCCGGTTCTGCGATTCGCTGCCGGCGCTTCTTCGTAAATGTAATAGCCGGGTCCCGAGAAGCGGTCGTTGAACAGATCTTGGTCCCCGCGCCAGTACGCGAGGAAGGTGTCGCAGCGGGTGTTCGAGTACTCCAGGTTCGCGCTGAACCCGAGGGTGGCGGCCTGGTTCACCGAGCGGCTGGCGCGCGCCGGTTCGATGCGGATGCCACGGCAGCCCTTCACGATCAGGCTGCACGGGCCGTGGAACACCAGGTAGCGAAACTGCAGCGTGAGCCAGGCGTGCAGCGAACCCAGGCGCCAGTGGCTGGTCACGTGCATCGGCGCCGCGCCGGATTCGATCACGCCCGCGAGCGACCTCGGTTGCAGAACGACCGCCGACCCGGCGTCGATGTTGAGCAGCGCCACTTCCGCGAGCGGGTCTTTCGTCGACGAGATCACGATCGGCTCGCCGCCCTGCGCTTCCACCGTCGTGAGCGCATACAGGCCCGACGCGAGGCTGGTGAACGGGTAGCGTGCGTCCAGCAGCCAGCGGGTGCGCTTGCGCGCCGCCACCGCGGAGCTCTGGATGAAATCCGGGTGCACGTGCAGCACGCTGCCTGGTTCGAGCACCACTTCGAGCGACACCCCGGAAACGCTTCGCCGGCTCGCCTCGGGGGCTGCGAGCTCCGGTTGGGCGCCCAGCCGGCCGTCTGCTGCCGCAACGATGCGGATCGGCGCCAGCCTCGCGGCGAGCGGGGCGAAGACGAAATACAGCAGGGCGCGGATCAGGACCGGGAGCGCGATCACCGCGACCAATATGGCGAGTGCGGTGGGCACCGCGTCGCGTAGCGCACGCTCGACGTCGGTCTTCAGCTTGTGAAAGAAGCTGTCGTCGAGCTCGCGCTCGCGCGACGCGACGCCCTCGTCGATCTTTCGCCTGATGTTGTCGAAGCTCGAATCGACCCGATCGGCGCGCAGCGCCACGCTGATGCCCGCGGCGCGTCGCCGCTGGGACTCGACTGTCGCCCGCTGTTGAACAACGCACTTGTCCGCGGCTGCCTGCGCTGGCTTGAGCGACCTATCGTGACGCCGGTCCAGCGCGAACGCCTGGGCATAGTGTCTGGAGCCGGGCAGCCTGGCCAGCACCGGATGCTCGCGCTCCACGCGCTCGCGTTCTGCGCGATTGGCCGCGATCTCCGCGCTTGTCGCGGCCAGCTGCTTCTCGCACGCGGAACCTTGCGCCTCGGCGCCGCGGGCCGCGGTCAGCGCGCTCAGCAGCGTGGTGCCCTGCTCGACAAAGGGCGTGAGGATCGCGATCTCGAGGTTCAGCACGGCGAGGTCGCGAAACACCTTGCTCGTGGGGATGTTCTTCAACAGCCGGTGTTCGCGCGCCAGGCGGTCGCGCTCGGCGGTCTTTTCCTCCAGTTCGGTCGCTCGCGCGAGCAGCCACTCCGCGATCTGTTGTACCCCGGCCTCGGGCTTGGGCAACTCGATGCGGCGGGCCCAGTCGAGAACGCGTTCCCGGTCCGCCTCGAGCTGGGCCAGCATCGCGCGGCCCACGCGCACTTCTTCGCTCTTTCCCCCGACCTTCGCGTATTCACCCTTGATCCAGATGCCGGCGGCGACGATCAGGAGGATCACGACGAAGGCCCTGATGTGGCGAAAGAACCACCGAACGAGTGACGAGATCACGCGGGAAGCGCCGGGCGAATGGGAGGGTGCAGGTTACCGTGGAAGTTGCGTCGGGGGAGCGGGAATGGACTCCTTTCTTGGTAAAGATCGGGTGTCCGTGAAACCGGGCCAACTCCAGGCTCGTCGGTTCGATCGCCCGGCGCCGCCGTGTGCGCCGCGACTGAAGTACGCTTCGCAAGCGAATCGCGGGGTTCGCGATTCACTTGCTGGAGCGTGCGCACTTGCCCGAAACATCACCGTTCAAGAGCCGCCCCGGTCTCGCGCGGCTGATCAACGCCACCCGCTACACGCAGGCCGGGCTCTCCGCGGCCTGGCGTCACGAGTCGGCATTTCGCCAGGAGCTCGCCGCCTGTGCGGTGCTGGCTCCCCTGGGCTTGTGGCTGGGCAATAGCGGCACCGAGCGCGCGCTGTTGGTGGCCCCACTACTGCTGGTTCTGGTGGTGGAGTTGCTCAACTCCGCGATCGAGGCGGTGGTCGACCTCGCCTCGCCAGAGCAGCACGAACTGGCGGCACGGGCGAAGGACCTCGGCAGTGCGGCGGTGGGGTTGTCGCTTGTTGGAGTTGTCGTGGTGTGGGGGTTCGTGTTGCTCTGAACCTCGCGCCTGGACCTACGCCACGTAGTCGAAACCGTTCGCGCGCCGCGTGCTTCAGTGGCAGGCGTACCGGCGGCAGCGCGCGGCCGGCCGAAGTCCTGCGTGGTCCGACGGAAGTCCCACCCCTGCCGTGCGAATAGGATGCGCCGCGGTCTCGATCGCGTTAGTACTGGCAGGTACTGCGACCATGGAGGGACCCACGATGGCTGACCGCTACGTATCCACCACAGGGGCAGACGCCAATCCGGGCAACAACTGGAACGTCGCGTTTGCCACGGTACAAAAGGGCATCGACGACTGCGCCGCCACTGGCGGGGGCACGGTGCACGTCGCCCACGGCTACTACGCCCAACGCGTCACCGGCAAGACCGGCGTCAATCTCAAGGGCTACGGACCCGTGGCCGGCGCGCAGCCGCTCGAGTTGCCGAGCTTTGGCGAGGGCGTGGACGTCTGCCCCGGCAAACCGATCCTCGACGGCACTGGGGGCGGCACCGTGATCGCGCTGGCCAACGTCAACAACGTCAAGGTCGAGAACTTCAACATCGTGCGCGGCGACGCCGACCAGAACAACAAGGGCGGCGGCGTCTACATCCTCGGGCGCGAAATCGAGGTCAAGGCCTGCTGCCTGATCGCCAACACCGCGGATGCCGATGGCGGCGGCGCGTGCGTCGACACGGCCTCGGCCACCATCACCTTCGACGACAACCTGTTCTGGATGAACGTCGCCGACGGCGGCGGCGGTGGGCTCGCGATCGTCAGCGCCAAGGGCGTGCGCGTAGTGAACGACAACAGCTTCATCGACAACCGCAACACCTCGGGCGGCAACGTCGGCGGGGGCGGCGTGCACGTGCGCGAGAGCAAGGAGATCGTGATCGACCGCGCCTCGTTCACCACGAACCAGTCGTCCTACGGCGGCGGCGGACTGTTCGCGACCGACTGCTCGGGGGGCACGCCCGCCGTGCTCGTCACCAACGCGCGATTCTCGGCCAACGCCAGCGACCATCGCGGCGGCGGCGCGGGAATGATGCGCCAGAGCTGGGTCACCTTTCGCGCCTGCGAGTTCCGCGCCAACACCGCCAAGGTCGATGGCGGCGCGGTCAGCGTGAACAACCTGGGCAACGCCGGCGGGCACGCGCCCGCGGCGCATCGCGTCGCTAAGACCTACGTCGCGCTCGAGAACTGCACGATCGCGGGCAACGAGGCGCGCGACGATGGCGGCGGGCTCTACGTGTCCTCGTCTTCGCTTGGAATCGTCACCGACTGCAGCTTCACGCAGAACTCGTGCCAGAACAACGGTGGCGCGATCCAGTGCACCTACGCTTCCGCCCTCGACGTCACCTCGTCGACCTTCGAGCACAACCTGAGCCGGCAAGGCGACGGCGGCGCGATCAGCCTGCGCAACGCGGACCTGCAGGTGAGCGGCACCTCGTCGTTCAGTCACAACGTGGCGCGTCGCGGACGCGGCGGCGCGGTGTTCACGCGCACCGCCGACATCGACGCGCACTACACGGTCTTTCTCGCGCGCTGGGGTTACGTCGCGCGCGGCGGCACGACCGCGAACATCAGCGGCGCGAACTTCGCGAACAACTTCGCGCGCAATGGCGGCGGCGGCGTGGGCGCGCTGGGTAGTCACTACACGCTCGCGACCAACCTCACGCAGTGCACCTTCGAGAACAACCGCGTGCAGCAGGCCGGCCCGGGCGGCGGCGTCTGGGGCGAAGGCACTGCGCTCACGGTCACCGCGAGCACGTTCCAGAACAACCAGGTGTTCATGCCGGGGCAGTCCGCGCGCGGCGGCGCGGTGGCCGCGATCAGCTGCCCCAGTTTCACGATGACCGGCGGCACGGTGGCGCACAACCGCGCGTTCTTCGGCGGCGGCGTGGCGATGCTGGGCTGCCCCAACCCGGCGGTGACCAACGTCACTTTCAACATGAACTTCATCACGGTGCCTCCTGGCGCCGGCGAGGAAATCCACTCGCAGGCCTGTGCCGGCGTCACCGCCAACGGACTGATCAACGCAAACCAGGGAATCGTTCCGGGCAGGGTGGCAGTGGTGCCGTGATCCGCGAACCCGGCGAGCTAGTAGAGCTGGCGGCCCGGGCGAAGAACCTCGGCAGTGCTGCGGTGGGGCTGTCGCTGATCGGTGTTGTCGTCGTGTGGGGGTTCGTGTTGCTCTAGGTGTCCTCTCATTTGCACCACGGCGCAGCCGCGCCGGAGCGCTTGCCTGGGTATATAATATTTTGTATATTCACTCAGGAACTGCGGAAATGAGCAAGAAAAGATACTCGAGCGTTTGGGATGCGATC
>JAHDXY010000046.1:0-10955 GCA_023384005.1 Burkholderiaceae bacterium
CGCCCTGTCGGCCCACGGCCTGAGCGCCCGTGAGCTGGTGGCCGCGCTCGCCGCGGCCGGGGTCGCGGAGCAGGCCGGCGCCATCGTTGGCGACGGCCGCTACAGCCCCGTGCAGGCCGGCAGCTTTCTCGCCAGCGCCGACGAGGTGGCGTCGCTGGTGGTCACCGTGCGCAACGGCCGTCCCGTTTACCTCGGGGACGTGGCGACGGTGGTCCGCGGGCCGGATGAGCCCACGGCCTACGTGTGGCACGGGGCGGGCGCAGCTGCCGGTGCCGGCCAGGGGGGCCACCAGCCCGCGGTGACCATCGCGGTGTCGAAGAAGCCCGGCGAGAACGCGATCGACGTGGCCACGCAGGTGATCGAGCGGGTGGAGCTGCTCCGGGGCACGTTCATCCCGGACGGCGTCACCCTGACCGTCACCCGCAACTACGGGGTGACGGCCAACGACAAGGCCATGAAGCTGATCCAGAAGCTGATGCTGGCCACGATCTCCGTGGTGGTGCTGGTGCTGGTGGCCATCGGCCGGCGCGAGGCCGTGGTGGTGGGGGCGGCGGTGATCGTCACGCTCGCGGCCACGCTCTTTGCCTCGTGGGCCTGGGGCTTCACCATCAACCGCGTCTCGCTTTTCGCCCTGATCTTCTCGATCGGCATCCTGGTGGACGACGCGATCGTGGTGGTCGAGAACATCCACCGGCATCGCGCGCTCGAACCCGACGCGCCGCTGGCGCGAATCATTCCGGCGGCGGTCGACGAGGTCGGCGGTCCGACCATTCTCGCCACGCTCACGGTGATCGCCGCGCTGCTGCCGATGGCCTTCGTTTCCGGGCTGATGGGACCGTACATGGCACCGATCCCGATCAACGCGAGCCTGGGGATGCTGATCTCGCTCGCGATCGCCTTCGTCGTCACCCCCTGGATGGCGCTTCGCTGGCTCGGGCGCCACGGCACGCAAAACGCTCAGACAGCTCATGCCGGCGCCGACTCCCGGCTGATGCCGCTGGCGAGACGGATCTTCGCTCCGCTGCTCGACGCCAGGCGTGGCGCGCGCAATCGGCTGATCCTCTGGCTCGCGATGGCGGTGCTGATCGCGGCCTCGGTGGCGCTGCCGGTTGCGCAACTGGTCATCCTGAAGATGCTGCCCTTCGACAACAAATCCGAGTTCCAGGTCATCGTCGACCTGCCGGTAGGTACACCGGTGGAGAAGACCGCCGCGGTGCTCGACGAACTCGCACGCGAAGTCGCGCGCGCGCCCGAGGTGCGCAGCGTGCAGTCTTTCGCCGGCAGCGCCGCGCCGATCAACTTCAACGGGCTGGTTCGCCAGTATGCGTTGCGCGCCAGCCCGGAACTCGGAGACCTGCAGGTCAACCTGTTCGACAAGGCGGACCGGGACGCGAAGAGCCACGAGATCGCGCAACGCGTGCGCCCGGCGCTCGCTGCGATCGGCGCGCGCCACCGCGCGGCGGTCAAGGTGGTCGAAGTCCCTCCGGGCCCGCCCGTGCTCGCGCCGATCGTCGCCGAGGTCTACGGGCCCGACGCGCGATCGCGCGAAGCCACCGCCGCGCAGGTGCGCGCAGTATTCGACGCGACGCCAGGGGTAGTCGATACCGACGACACGCTGATCGCGTCGGCGCCCAAGGCGCGGCTGGTGATCGATCGCCGAAAGGCGGCGGCCGCCGGCGTCTCTCAGCAGGAGATCGTCGCGACGCTGTCGCTCTCGCTCGCTGGCGAGGACGTGACCTACCTGCGCGACGCCAGCAAGTACCCGGCCGCCGCGCAGCTGCGCCTGGCCGACGCCGATATCGCCGAAATCGAGACCGTGCTCAAGCTTTCGGTGCGCACCTCCGACGGGGGCACGGCGCAACTGCGCGAGTTCGTCCGTGTCGTGCCGGCCGAGCGCGACAAGCCGCGCTACCGCAAGAACATGCTCCCGGTCGAGTACGTGGTCGGCGACGCGTCAGGGGCGACCGATTCGCCGCTGTACGCGATGTTCGCGATGCGCGACGCGATCGTGCAAGTCGTCGGCCCTGGCGGGTCTCCGCTCGCGGAGCACTTCATCTCGGTGCCGGTCGATCCGTACCGGGGCGGGGCGATCAAGTGGGACGGCGAATGGCAGATCACCTACGAGACCTTTCGCGACATGGGCGCCGCCTATGCGGTGGGGCTGGTGCTGATCTACCTGCTCGTGGTCGCGCAGTTCGGGTCGTACCTGGTGCCGCTGGTGATCATGGCGCCGATCCCGCTTACGATCATCGGCATCCTTCCCGGACACGCGCTGATGGGCGCGCAGTTCACGGCGACTTCGATGATCGGGATGATCGCGCTCGCCGGGATCATCGTGCGCAACTCGATCCTGCTGGTCGATTTCATCCGGCTGCGGGTCGCACAGGGCGCGCTGCTGCACGACGCGGTGATCGAATCGGCCGCGGTGCGTGCGCAGCCGATCGTGCTCACCGCGGTCGCGGCGATGCTGGGCGGCTTGTTCATCGTCGACGACCCGATCTTCAACGGCCTGGCGATCTCGCTGCTGTTCGGAATCGCCGTCTCGACGCTGCTCACGCTGGTCGTGATCCCCTTGCTCTACTACGTGGCGTTTCGCCGCAGCGAACAAGCCCCGGTCCGGGCCGCCTGATCGCGGCGCCCGCCGCCGCTCAGGGAATCAGCACCACCTTGCCGGTCGTGCGCCTGCCGGCGAGGTCGTCCATCGCACGCGGCGCCTCGGCCAGCGGATAGCGCGCGGTCAGGATAGGGCGGATCGCGCCGCGCGCGAGCATCGCGAACAGGTCGGCGAACACCTGCTGCGCGAGCCTGGGCTCGCGCAACGCGGTGCCGCCCCAGAACACGCCGATCGCTCGCGCCTGGTTGAGCAGCAGCCGATTCGCGGCGAGCTTGGGGATCGTGCCGCCGGCGAAGCCGACGACCACGAAACGCCCGCGCCAGCCGAGCAATCGCAACCCCTGTTTCGCGTACTCGCCGCCGACCATGTCGATCACGATGTCGACCCCTTTCGGCGCGAGCGCCTTGACCTGCTCGGCCCAGTCCTTGTCGTTGTAGTCGATCAGCGTATCGGCGCCGAACTCGGCGCAGGTGGCGAGCTTCGCCTTGCCCCCAGCGGCGGCGATGATCCGCCCGGCCTTCCACGCCTTCGCGAGCTGGATCGCGGCGAGTCCCACGCCGCCCGCGGCCGCGAGGATCAGCACCGTCTCGCCTTCGGCCATGTTGGCCGCGTCGCGCAGGCACAGGTGCGCGGTCGGGTAGACCACCGGCATCGTCGCCGCGACCGCCATGTCCACACCCTCGGGCAAAGGCGCGAGGTTGCTTTCAGCGACGATCGCGTACTCTGCATAGCCCCCGGTGGAAACGTTGCCGGCGACCGCGGTGCCCGGCTCGAGGCGGCAGCCTTCACCGACCGCGTCGACCGTGCCCGAGAGTTCGACCCCGGGGGTGAACGGGAACTCGGGCTGGACCTGGTACTTGCCCCTGATCATCAGCGTGTCGAGGAAGTTCAGCGCCGCCGCCGCGACCTTGACCCGGACCTCGCCCTTGCCCGGCTGCGGAAGCGGCAGATCCTCGAAGCTCATCTGCTGCGGTTCACACCACTGTCGTACGACCCAAGCCTTCATCGATCCTCCTGCATCAGGTGAAA
Organism: Burkholderiaceae bacterium; assembly: GCA_023384005.1. Classification (GTDB taxonomy): domain Bacteria; phylum Pseudomonadota; class Gammaproteobacteria; order Burkholderiales; family Burkholderiaceae_E; genus Quisquiliibacterium. The sequence continues at coordinate 3,644 of JAHDXY010000046.1, forward strand.
CCCGCGCTTGCGGGGTGCGCTACCTTCTCGGTTATTATCCGATACGAGAGTGGGCGCCTTCCTGAGCGACCCGATCCAACAACAGAGGAGACTATTCGATGCGCGCATTTCGTGCACTGACCCTGTCCATCGCGCTGGCGACGGCATTCGCGATTCAACCGGCGCAGGCCCAGCGAAACAGGCCCGCGATGCCCGCCGCCGGCGAGCTCAAGGGCACCGTCAAGATCGCCTGGATCGACCCGTTGTCGGGGATGATGGCACCGGTCGGCCAGAACCTGCTGCGCAGCTGGCAGTTCATGGCGGAAAAGGCGAACGCCGAGAAATGGGCCGGCGACGTCAGGTTCGAGTTCGTTCCGCTCGACAACAAGGCTTCGCCGCAGGAAAGCCTCACCGTGCTCAAGCAGGCGATCGACCAGGGCATTCGCTATGTCGTGCAGGGCGCCGGTTCGGGCGCCGCGATCGCGCTTTCGGACGCGATCACCAAGCACAACGAACGCAATCCCGGCAAGGAGATCGTCTACCTGAACTACGCGGCGGTGGACCCCTCGCTCACCAACGAGCGCTGCAGCTTCTGGCACTTCAGGCTCGACGTGAACGCCGACATGAAGATGGAGGCGCTCACCACGCAGATGGCCAAGGAGCCGAAGATCAAGAAGGTCTACCTGATCAACCAGGACTACTCCTTCGGTCACGCGGTCGAGAAGTCGGCCGAGGACTACCTCAAGCGCAAGCGCCCCGATATCCAGATCGTCGGAAAGGACCGCCACCCGCTCGCGCAGGTGCGCGACTTCGCGCCCTACGTCGCGAAGATCAAGGCCGCAGGCGCCGACACCGTCGTCACCGGGAACTGGGGTTCGGACATGGCGCTGCTGATCAAGGCCGCCAAGGACGCGAACGCCAACGTCGACTTCTACACCTACTATGCCGGCACGACCGGCGTGCCGACGGCGATGGGAGCGTCGGGCGCCGAGCGCGTGAAGATCGCCGCCAACTGGATCCCGAACAACCCGGGCGGAAAGAGCAGCGACATCTACGACGCGTTCAAGAAGAAGTACGACGACGATTTCTACACGATGCAGACGCACTCGGGCCTGACGATGCTCGCGCAGGGAATGAAGAAGGCCGGCTCGATCGACCCGATCAGGGTCGCGTTCGCAATGGAAGGCGCCAAGTTCCAGACGCTCAACGGCGAGGCCGAGATGCGCGCCAGCGACCACCAGCTGCAGCAGAACATCACGATCGCCACCTGGGCGAAGGTCGACGGCAAGGCGGTCAGGTACGACAGCGAGAAGACCGGCTACGGCTGGCGCAACGACGCCCAGCTCGACGCCTACGTCGCCGCCCAACCCACGTCCTGCCAGATGAAGCGTCCGTCGCGGCCCTGATTCCGACTGGCCGACGCTGACCGGGCCGACAAGACGATACGCCGGCACCCGGGGCCCGAGGGCCCTGCGTGCCGGCGTCTTTTCCGTGTACCGCTGAACGAGCCTGCGCTTTGGAACTCGCGGTCATTTCACTGCTCAACGGGCTGAGCTACGGGCTGCTGCTGTTCATGCTCTCGTCCGGCCTGACGCTGATTTTCAGCATGATGGGCGTGCTGAACTTCGCGCACGCTTCGTTCTACATGATCGGCGCCTACCTCGCGTTCCAGATCAGCGAGTTGATCGGATTCTGGCCGGCATTGGTGCTCGCGCCGCTCGCTGTCGGTGCGCTGGGCGCGATGATCGAACGCTACGGGCTGCGCAAGGTGCACAAGTTCGGTCACGTCCCCGAGTTGCTGTTCACCTTCGGCCTGGCCTTCATCATCGTCGAAGTGGTGCAGGTGATCTGGGGGCGGCTCGCCGTGCCGTACCGGGTTCCCGCCGAGCTCGACGGGCCATTGTTCAAGATCTTCACCACCACGTTTCCCGCCTACCGCGGATTCATGATGCTGGTCGCGCTGCTGATGCTGACCTCGATCTGGCTGATGCTCACGCGCACCCGGATCGGCCTGGTGATCCAGGCCGCGCTCACGCACCCGGAGATCGTCGAGGCGCTCGGGCACAACGTGCCGCGCGTGTTCATGCTGGTGTTCGGCGGCGGCGCGGCGCTCGCCGGGCTGGCCGGGGTGATCGGCGGGAACGCCTTCGTGACCGATCCGGCGATGGCCTCGCTGGTCGGATCGATCATCTTCGTCGTGGTCGTCGTGGGCGGGATGGGCTCGCTGGCCGGCGCCTTCGTCGCCTCGTTGCTGATCGGCGTGCTCCAGACCTACGCGATCGCGATCGACGTCTCGATCGCGTCGGCGCTCGCGCGAATCGGGCTGGCGATCAGCGACCAGTCCTTCCTCTACAGCGTCTGGTCGCTGAAGATCTCGCAACTCGCGCCGGTCCTGCCGTACCTGCTGCTCGTGCTGGTGCTGATCTTCAGGCCGCGCGGACTGATGGGGACCAGGGAAGGATGAAACCGGATCGGCGCCGCGGGCGCGGAGGGCGCCGTGGCTAACTGGCGTCCGGCGAATCGTCGCGTCGACGGCGAGCCGGTGCTGCGTTTCGTGCCGATCAACGTCGGGCGATGGTTCATCTGGGGCGCGACCCTCGTCCTGTTCGCGATACTGCCGGCGGTCTTCACCAAGGGCTTCGCGCTCACGCTGCTCTCGCAGATGGGAATCCTGATCATCTTCGCGCTCGCGTACAACATGCTGCTCGGCCAGGGCGGGATGCTCTCGTTCGGCCACGCAGTGTACTCGGGCCTGGGCGCGTACTTCGCGATCCACGCGATGAACTGGGTCGGCGCGGGAACGATCTGGCTGCCGATTTCGCTGATCCCGCTGGTGGGAGGCGTGTTCGGCGCGCTGTTCGGCGTGATCTTCGGCTACGTCACCACCAAGAAAGCCGGCACGCCGTTCGCGATGATCACGCTGGGGATCGGCGAGATGGTGTTCGCTTCGTCGCTGATGTTCCCGGAGTTCTTCGGCGGAGAGGGCGGGATCACCTCCAATCGCGTCGTCGGCGAAGCGTTCCTCGGCATCACCTACGCCAGCTCGATTCAGGTCTACTACCTGATCGCCGCGTGGTGTTTCGTCTGCATGGTCGCGATGTTCGCGTTCTCGCAAACACCGCTGGGACGGATTTCCAACGCGGTGCGCGAGAACCCCGAACGGGTCGAGTTCATCGGCTACAACACGCAACGGGTGCGATTCCTCGTCCTGATCGCCTCGGCGTTCTTCGCCGGGATCGCCGGCGGACTGACGGCGATCATGTTCGAGATCGTGTCGGCCGAGAACGTCTCGGCGGCGCGCTCCGGAGGGGTGCTGCTCGCGACCTTCATCGGCGGCTCGCTGTTCTTCTTCGGCCCGATCCTCGGCGCGGTGATCTTCGTCGTCTTCGCGGTGGCGCTCTCGGAGTTCACCAACGCCTGGCAGCTGTACCTGGGCGCGTTCTTCATCCTGATGGTCATGTTCGCGCCCGGCGGCGTCGCCTCGATCGTGCTGATGAACCTCAGGGTGCTCAAGTACGGCCTCTTCGGGCGGCTTCGCGACCCGTACCTGGGCCTTCTGCTGTCCGGGCTGGTGATGCTGCTCGGCGTCATCCTGGTCGTCGAACTCGGTTACCAGCTCACTCTCTCGCTCAGCGGCGGCACCGTGTTGAACTTCTACGGCTTCAGGCTCGACGCCGCCTCGGTGGAGAACTGGGTCCTGACATCCGGCATCCTGGCCGGCGGCGCCTTGTCCTTCGAGGCGATGCGAAGGCGCTTCGTGCGCGCGTGGGCCGAGGTGCAGGAGCGAATCGAGGAACAGATCGCCCGCGAGATCAGGGTCTAGCCGATGACCGCCCCGGCGCTGCGCCTGTCCGGCGTTTACAAGAGCTTCGGCAAGACCGAGATCATTCGCGGCGTCGACCTGGAGATCCCGGTGGGCGAGCGCCACGCGATCATCGGGCCCAACGGCGCCGGGAAGTCGACGCTGTTCAACCTGATCTCCGGGCGCTTCGCCCCCACCCGCGGGAAGATCGAGCTCGATGGGCGCGACATCACTGGCGACAAGCCGTTCGAGATCAATCGCAAGGGCCTTTCGCGCAGTTTCCAGATCACGAACATCTTCCCGCGGCTGTCGGTGTTCGAGAACATACGTTGCGCGACGCTGTTCGCGTTGGGCTACAAGTATTCGTTCTGGCACCGGCTCGCCGGGCTCGGCGACGCCAGGGAGCGCGCCGAGGACATCATGGCGCGCATCGGCCTGTCGAGCCGTCGCGACACGCTCGCCGGTTCGCTCACCTACGCCGAACAGCGCGCGCTAGAGATCGGGATCACGATCGCCGGCGGTGCGAAGGTCGTGCTTCTCGACGAACCGACCGCGGGGATGAGCCGCTCCGAGACGACGCGCGCGGTCGAGCTGATCCGCCGTGTCACGGAAAATCGTACGCTGGTGATGGTCGAGCACGACATGAGCGTCGTGTTCGATCTCGCCGACCGGATATCGGTGGTCGTCTACGGCGAGGTGATCGCGACCGACACGCCCGGCGCGATCCGCAACAACGCCGCGGTGCAGGAAGCCTATCTCGGCACCGCGGTATCGGGTCACTGAAGCGGCCCGACGCGGCGGCGCCAGCCCCACCAACGGAACAGGCATGCTCGAAGTCAGAAACCTGCACGCTTTCTACGGCAAGAGCCACGTGCTCCACGGCGTCGACCTGCGCGTGGGCGAGGGCGAGATCGTCAGCCTGCTGGGACGCAACGGGGTCGGTCGTTCGACCACGGTCAAGGCGATCATGGGGATGGTCGACGCCACCGGTTCGGTGCGTTTCATGGGCGAGGAAATCCGCGGGCTGGAGTCGTACCAGATCGCGCACAAGGGGCTGGGATACGTTCCCGAGAACCGCGACATCTTTCCCACGCTCACGGTCGAACAGAACCTGATCCTCGGGCTCAAGGGCAAGAGCGCCGGGCGCTGGTCGGCGGGCGACATGTACGCGATGTTTCCGCGATTGAAGGAACGCCAGCACACGCAGGCCGGAGTTCTCTCGGGCGGCGAACAGCAGATGCTCGCCCTTTGCCGCACGCTGATGGGCGACCCGGACCTGATCATGATCGACGAGCCCACCGAGGGGCTCGCGCCGAAGATCGTCGAACTGGTCGCGAACTACCTTAACGAACTGAAGAGCCGCGGGATTTCCGTCTTGCTGGTCGAGCAGAAGCTCGCGATCGCCCTGCAGATCTCGCAGCGCGTCTACGTGATGGGCCACGGGCACATCGTGTTCGAAGGCACGCCCGAGGACCTCGGCGCGAGCGCGCAGATCCGGCGCGAGTGGCTCGAGGTCTGAGTTCCTTCGCCGCAATTCGTCGGGGCGCAGCGCTCGGCGCTCGGCCCGAGGCGCGCAACGGTTAAACTCCTCAATTGGACGCTGATCCCGCCCTCATTTTTTTCAGCCAGAAACGAACCGGCGTTCGCCAACGAACCGAGAGGAACGCAGTGAGCCAAGCAAACTACCAACGCCACGACGACGTGGCCGTGATCACGATGGAAAACCCGCCGGTGAACGGGTTGGGCGCCGAACTCAGGCGCGGACTCTCCGAGGGGCTGCGCAAGGCCAACGCCGATCCGGCGATCAAAGCGATCGTGATCACCGGCGCCGGACGGGCCTTCTCGGGCGGCGCCGACATTCGCGAGTTCAATACGCCGAAGGCGCTCGCCGAGCCCAGCCTGCACACCGTGATTCGCGAACTGGAAGCCTCGCCCAAGCCGGTGATCGCGGCGATTCACTCGATCGCGATGGGCGGGGGCCTGGAGCTCGCGCTCGGATGTCACTTCCGGGTCGCTGCCACCGGCGCGCTGATCGCGCTGCCCGAGGTCAAGCTCGGAATCCTTCCGGGCGCGGGAGGCACGCAGCGCCTGCCCCGCGTGGTGCCGCTCGAGATGGCGGTGAACATGATCGTTTCGGGCGAGCCGGTGAAATCGGAGAAGTTCGCCGCAACGAAGCTGTTCGACGAGATCGTCGAGGGCGACGTAGAGGCGCGAGCGGTCGAGTTCGCGCGCAAGGCGCTCTCCGAGGGCAGGGGCCTGCCGAAGGTTCGCGACCTGCAGGTCTCGTATCCGGATGCCGAGGCCTACCTGCAGTTCGCCCGCAACACGGTCGCAACGGTCGCGCGGAACTTTCCCGCACCTCGCAAGTGCATCGACGCGATCGCTGCGGCGGTGTCGATGCCCTTCGAGCAAGGGCTCGCCGTCGAGCGCGCGGGTTTCGTCGAACTGATGCAGTCGCCCGAATCACGTGCGCTTCGCCACGCGTTCTTCGGCGAGCGCGCCGCAGCGAAGATTCCCGACATTCCCGCGGACATCGTGCTGCGCGAGATCGCCTGCGCGGCAGTGATCGGCGCGGGAACGATGGGCGGGGGCATCGCGATGAACTTCGCCAATGCGGGTATCCCGGTGTGGCTGCTCGAGGCGAAGCAGGAGGCGCTGGACAAGGGGCTCGCGACGATCCGTCGCAACTACGAGAGTTCGGCAAAAAAGGGCAGGATCAAACCCGAGGACGTCGACAAGCGCATGGCGCTGATCCGCCCGACGATGTCCTACGACGAGTTGAAGAACGCCGACATCGTGATCGAGGCGGTGTTCGAGGAGATGTCGGTCAAGGAACAGGTGTTCAGGAAACTCGACGAGGTGATGAAGAAGGGCGCGATCCTCGCCACCAACACTTCCACGCTGGACGTAAACACGATCGCGTCGTTCACGAAACGTCCGGGCGACGTGATCGGCACGCACTTCTTCAGCCCGGCCAACGTGATGCGGCTGCTCGAGGTGGTTCGCGGCGAGAAGACCGCGAAGGACGTCCTCGCCACCACGATGAAGCTCGCCTCGCGGATCAGGAAGCTCGCCGTCGTCTCGGGCGTGTGCGACGGTTTCATCGGCAACCGGATGATCGAGCAGTACAGCCGGCAGGCGGGCTACATGCTCGAAGAGGGCGCGAGCCCGCAGCAGGTCGATCGCGCGATCGAGAAGTTCGGTTTCGCGATGGGTCCGTTTCGGATGAGCGACCTTGCGGGCAACGACGTCGGCTGGTACATCCGCAAGCGCCGCTACGTCGAGCGCCCCGACATGAAGTATCCGCGCATCGCCGACAAGGTCTGCGAGCTCGGGCGCTTCGGCCAGAAGACCGGCGCCGGTTTCTACCGCTACGCGCCGGGCAAGCGCGACGCGATTCCGGATCCGGTGATCGACGAGCTGATCGCGGCGCACCGCAAGGAACTCGGCATCGAGCCGCGCAAGATCCCGGACGACGAGATCGTGCACCGGCTGCTGTTCGCCCTCGCCAACGAGGGCGCGAAGATCCTC
>JAHDXY010000046.1:10965-20442 GCA_023384005.1 Burkholderiaceae bacterium
TCGAAGAGGGAATCGCGCTGCGCGCGTCGGACATCGACATGATCTACCTGAGCGGCTACGGGTTTCCGCTGCACCGCGGCGGGCCGATGCTCTACGCAGAAATGACGGGCCTGTACAACGTGCTCAACAGGATGTCCGATTTCGCCGCGCGCGCGGCCGCGACGCCAAACGGCGATCCGGGCGCCTGGAAACCGGCGGCGCTGCTCGAGAAACTCGCCGCCGAGGGCAAGGGCTTTGGCGGCTGAACCCAACGAATCGAAGGAAGCAAACCATGCGTGAAGCAGTGATCGTGTCCACGGCCCGCACCGGCCTGGCGAAATCGTGGAAGGGCGCGTTGAACATGACGCACGGCGCGACGATGGGCGCAGCGGTGGTTCGCGCCGCGATCGAACGCGCCGGCATCGAGCCGGGCGAAGTCGAGGACGTGCTGATGGGGTGCGCGAACCCCGAGGGCGCCACCGGCGCGAACATCGCGCGACAGATCGTGCTGGCGGCCGGCTGTCCGGTCACGGTCTCGGGGGCCACGGTGAACCGCTTCTGCTCGTCGGGGCTGCAGACGATCGCGATCGCGGCGCAGCGGGTGATCGCCGGCGAGGCCGACGTCTACGTCGCCGGCGGGGTCGAGTCGATTTCCTGCGTGCAGAACGAGATGAACCAGCACATGCTCGTGGACCTGCGGCTGCAGGAGAAGGTGCCCGCGATCTACTGGCCGATGCTGCAGACCGCCGAGACGGTCGCCAAGCGCTATTCGATCGGACGCGAGCGGCAGGACGAGTTCGGCGTGCAGAGCCAGCAGCGCGCCTGCGCCTCGGCCGAAGCGGGGCGTTTCAAGGACGAGATCGTCCCGATCACGGTGCGCACCGCGGTTGCCGATCGCGACACCGGGCAGATGATCACGCGAGAGGTCACGCTCTCGGACGACGAAGGCCGCCGCCCGGGCACCACGCTCGAGGCGGTGTCGCAGATCCGCCCGGCGCTGCCCGGCGGGGTGATCTCCGCCGGCAACGCCAGCCAGTTCTCCGACGGCGCAGGTGCGTGCGTGGTGATGGACGCGAAGCTCGCCGAAAAGAGGGGGCTCGAGCCACTGGGCTACTTTCGCGGATTCGCGGTGGCGGGGTGCGAACCCGACGAGATGGGCATCGGTCCGGTATTCGCGGTGCCCAAGCTGCTCGAGCGTGCCGGGCTCAAGGTCGAGGACATCGATCTGTGGGAGCTCAACGAAGCCTTCGCAGTCCAGGTGATCTACTGTCGCGACAAACTGGGTATTCCGAACGACCGGCTCAATGTCGACGGCGGCGCGATCGCGCTCGGCCACCCGTACGGAGTGAGCGGCCAGCGGCTCACCGGGCACGCGCTGATCGAGGGCCGTCGCCGCGGCGCGAAATGGGCGGTGGTGACGATGTGCGTGGGCGGCGGCATGGGCGCCGCCGGGCTGTTCGAGATCGTCTGAGCGATGGCGATCGAAGCGCTGCGCACCGCCGACGATCGATTCGCCGGGCTGCCGGCTTACCCCTGGGCGCCGCATTACGTCGACGACCTGCCCGGTTGCGACGGGCTGCGCGTGCACTACCTGGACGAGGGCGGGCCGGGTCGGCCAGTGGCGCTGTGCCTGCATGGAAACCCGACCTGGTCCTACCTGTACCGGAAAATGATCCCGGTATTCCTGCAGGCGGGCCTGCGCGTCGTCGCGCCCGACCTGATCGGATTTGGCCGCTCGGACAAACCGCTCGACGAAGCGGTCCATCGATTCGAGTTTCATCGCACGATGCTGCAGCAGCTGGTCGCCCGGCTCGGGCTGCGCGACGTGATGCTGGTGTGCCAGGACTGGGGCGGGCTGCTCGGGCTCACCCTGCCGATGGACGACCCGGCGCGCTACACGCGCGTGTTCGTGATGAACACAGCGCTGGCCACCGGCGAATCGCTGGGCGAGGGATTCCTGCAGTGGCGCGAATACTCGAACCGCACCCCGGATCTCGCGGTCGGAAAGCTGATCGCGCGCGGCAATCCGCAGCTCTGCGCGGAGGAAATCGCCGCCTACGACGCGCCGTTTCCGGACGCGCGTTTCAAGGCAGCGCTGCGGGTGTTCGCGAACATGGTCCCCGATCGGCCTGACGCTCCCGGAGCGCAGATCTCGCGGCGCGCGCTCGCGTTCTGGCGTGAAGAGTGGGCCGGGTCGAGTTTTGCCGCGGTCGGCGTGCAGGATCCCGTGCTGGGCGTGCCGGCGATGAAAGCGCTTGCGCGTTCGATACGCGGTTGCGCGCCCCCGATCGAGTTTCCCGGCGCCGGGCACTTCGCGCAGGAGCACGGCGATGCGATCGCGCGAGCGGCGCTCGACGCTTTCGGGATCGATGCTGGCGCAGCGAGCGCGGGCGCGGCGCCCCGGGGCTGAGTCGCAACGGAGATCGCTGATGTCATTGAAGAAACTGCTCGATCTGAGCGGGCGCAAGGCGATCGTGACCGGCGGCTCGCGCGGGCTCGGGCTGCAGATCGCCGAAGCGCTGGGAGAGATGGGCGCGGAGCTGGTGATCTCGGCACGCAAGGCGGCGGAACTCGACGAGGCGGTCGCGCACCTGTCGGGCCTGGGAATCACCGCGCACGCGATGCCGGTGGATCTGGGCCGCGCCGACGCAGTGCCCGGATTCGTGGACGCTGCGATCGCAAGGCTCGGGCAGGTCGACATCCTGGTGAACAATGCCGGCGCGAACTGGGTGGCCCCGGCCGAAGAGCACCCGATCGAGGCCTGGCACAAGCTGCTGAACCTCAACCTCACCGCCGTGTTCCTGCTGTGCCAGCGGGTCGGCGCGAAGTCGATGATTCCACGCGCCTACGGGCGGATCCTGAACGTGGCGTCGATCGCGGGGTTGGCCGGCAACCCGCCGGGCGCGATGAAGACGCTGGCGTACAACACGACCAAGGGCGGGCTGGTGAACTTCACGCGCACGCTCGCGGCCGAGTGGGGCGAGAAGGGGATCACGGTCAACGCTCTCGCTCCGGGGTTCTTCCGCTCGAAGATGGCCCAGGGGGCGATCGAGCAGTACGGCGACAAGCTCACCGCGGGCGTTCCGCTCGGGCGCATCGGCGGCGAGGAGGACCTCAAGGGCGCCGCGCTGCTGCTCTGTTCGGACGCCGGGCGACACATCACGGGTCAGATCCTCGCCGTCGACGGTGGCGCGAGCGCGGTAATCTGAGTGGCGGCGAACACCGGCACGCTCGACTGCTTCCGTTTCCGCGACTCCTCGGCGTTCGCCTCGGCGAGTCGGGCCACGCGGGGGCGCGCGACGAATCGAACCAGGAGCGACGAATGACGATGAATCGACAATGGATCCTGGCGAGCCGACCGCAAGTCGAGGCGGTGGCCGAGAACTTCAGCCTCGTGGACACGCCGATTCCGCGACCCCGGGAAGGCGAAGTGCTGGTGCGCAACCACTTCATGTCGGTCGATCCGTACATGCGCGGGAGGATGGACGACACCAAGTCCTACGCGGCGCCGCAGGCACTCGGGAAGGTGATGCAGGGCGCGACGGCCGGCGTGGTGCTCGAGAGCCGCGCGCCCGGTTTCGCACGGGGCGATTACGTCGTCGCGGCGCTTGGCTGGCAGGAGTACGGCTGTGCCGCGCCCGCTGGCTTGCGCAAGGTCGACGTCGCGAACGTCCCGCTCTCGGCCTATCTCGGGTGCGTAGGAATGCCTGGGGTGACCGCCTGGTACGGAATCAACAGGATCATCGAACCGAAGCGCGGCGCGACGATCGTCGTGTCGGCCGCGAGCGGTGCGGTGGGTGCGGTCGCTGGGCAGCTCGCCAAACGCGCGGGCTGCCGCGTCGTCGGAGTGGCCGGCGGCGCGCCCAAGTGCGCGGCGGTGGTCGACGAGTTCGGATTCGACGCCTGTGTCGACTACAAGGCGGGGCGTCTGGCCGAGGATCTGGCCGCGGCGACGCCACAGGGAATCGACGGCTACTACGAGAACGTCGGCGGTGCGGTTCTGGACGCGGTCCTCGCGCGAATGAACGCCTTTGGAACGATCGCGGTTTGCGGCCTGATCTCCGGCTACAACGGCGTCCCGATGCCGGTCCACAAGTTCCGCTCGGTGCTGGTCAACCGGCTCAAGGTGCAGGGTTTCGTGATCTCGGAGCATCTCGAGATCTGGCCGCAGGCGCTCGCCGAACTCGCGGCGCTGGTCGCGAGCGGCGAGATGAAGCACCGCGAGTCGATCTCCGAAGGCATCGAATCGGCGCCGCAAGCCTTCCTTGGATTGCTCAAGGGGCACAACTTCGGCAAGCAACTGGTCAGGCTCGCCTGAACGGCGAGTGCAAAGGGCGACGATGAAGGACTTCTCCGGCAAAGTGGCAGTGATCACCGGCGCGGGCAGCGGCTTCGGCCGCGAGTTCGCGCGCATCGGCGCGAAGCTCGGCATGAAGCTGGTGCTGGCCGACGTGCAGGACGACGCACTCGACGCGGTCGCGAGCGAGCTTCGCGCGCAAGGCGCCGGGGTTCTCGCTCGGCATTGCGACGTCGCGCGCGGCGCCGACGTGCAGGCGCTGGCCGACTCCGCGCTGGAGCGCTTCGGCGCGATCCACCTGGCGTTCAACAACGCGGGCGTCACGGGCACCGGCGGTTTCATCTGGGAGAACAGCGAGGCCGACTGGCATTGGACGCTCGGCGTGAACCTCTGGGGCGTGGTGCACGGGATCCGGGTCTTCGTCCCGATCATGCTCGCGCAGGACTGCGAGTGCCACGTCGTGAACACCGCGTCGGTCGCCGGGCTCGTCTCACCGCAGATGATGGGCGTCTACAACGTGAGCAAGCACGCGGTCGTCACCGCGAGCGAGACGCTGTTCCAGGATCTTCGCATCGCGCAGGCCAAGGTCGGGGTGTCGGTGCTGTGCCCGGCCTTCGTCGCCACCGCGATCTTCGACTCGGACCGCAACCGGCCCGCGTCGCTGCGCAACGACGGCCCGCAGACCGAGTCGCAAGAGGCCGCGCAGCGCCAGGGCGAGCAGGCGGCGCGCGCCGGAAAGCTCAGCGCCGCCGATGTGGCCGAGCGAACCTTCGACGCGATTCGCGAGCAGCGCTTCTACGTGATCACGCACCCGAGAATCCTGCAAAGCGTCGAGCTGCGGCTGCACGACATCGTCGCACAACGCAATCCCAGCGACCCATACAGCTTCAAGCCCGACCCGAAGTTCGGCTCCAAGCCCGGGGAGTGAAGGGGCGATCGGCAGTGCGGCGATCGAAAGCGTGGTGACCGATCCCCAGGCCGGGAAGACGCCCCACCGGGCGTTGCGCGCGTCGCCCCCGCACCGATCGCGCCCGGACAGCGCGATCCGTCTGGTCAGCGGCGATTGGACGGCGTTGGGCGAGGACGCTTCGCGCGTGCGTACCGAGGTGTTCGTCGGCGAGCAGGGGATTGCCCCCGAGCTGGAATGGGACGCCGCCGACGCGCGCTGCCTGCACTGCGTGGCCTACGACGGCGATCGAGCGGTCGGGACCGGGCGGCTCCTGCCCGACGCGCACGTCGGGCGCATGGCCGTGCTCGCGCCGTATCGACGCACCGGAGTAGGCGGGCGCATCCTGGGGGTGCTGGTCGACGCGGCGCGCGCCCGCGGCGAGACCGAGGTCGTGCTCAGTGCGCAGGCCTACGTCGTCGGCTTCTACGCGCGCCACGGTTTCGAGGCGCGTGGCGTACCCTACGACGAAGTCGGAATCGAGCATCAGGAGATGACGCTGGGGCTGGAACCGTCGAAGCACCGGCACCCGGACCCGCCGCTGGAGGACTCGGCGCGCATCAGGGTCGGCGACGCGAGCGAGCTGTTCGTGCGCCAGTGGCGACCCGCGACCGATGCCGGGCGCGGCGTGTACCTGCTGCACGGACTGGGCGAACACATTGGCCGCCACGACGCGCTTGCGCGCTGGTTCTGCGCGCGCGGCTGGCGCGTGTGCGGCCACGACCACGTCGGACACGGCAAGAGCTCCGGCGCGCGCGGCGTGGTCACGCGGCGCGACCAGATGCGCGATCACGCGGTCGAACTGATCGAAGCTTTCGCGCGCGAACTCTCGCGTCCTCCGCTGATCGTGGGTCAGAGCATGGGCGGCGCGCTGGCCGCCGCACTGGTGCATTCGCACGCGATCAGGGTCGAGGCGATGCTGCTCAGTGCCCCGGCCTTCGACCCGGGGGCGACCGCGTTGCAGCGCGCCGCGGCGAGCGTGCTGGGACGAATCGCGCCCACGCTCACGCTCGACAACGGACTCGACGCCGCACACCTCTCGCGCGACGCGTCGCAGGTGCGGGCCTACGTGGACGATCCGCTCGTGCACCGCAGGATCTGCGCGCGACTGTTCGGCGACCTGGTGCGCTGGGGACAAAACGCGTTGGCCGGCGCGCCACGGCTGGACGTGGCCACGCTGCTGCTCGTTCCGGCGGCCGACCGGATCGTCAACCCGCAGGGCGCACGTCGCTATGCCGCCGACGCGCCGGCGGCGCTGCTGCGCCTGCACGACTACGCGGGGATGCGCCACGAACCGTTTCACGAGCTGCCCGACGCGCGTGCCGCGGTCTACGAAGACCTAGAGCGCTGGCTCGCCGCGCTCGACGCCCGGCCTCAGCCGGGCAACGCGTAGGGCAGCTTCGAGAGTTCGATCGGGGAGTCGGCGACGCGCAAGCCGCCGGCCTGCGCGGAGGCCGTCTTGCACTCGAACAGCAGATCAGCGCCGCCAAACGGCGAGGGCGCCGCCATCACGACCTGACCGCAGGCTTCACCGCCCGCGAGGTCGAACACGTCCGCGCCCGGCGGCGGCGGATCGGCAGGCAGGTGACCGATGAACATCCGGCGCTTGAGCTTGCCCAGATAGTGGCTGCGGGCGACCACCTCCTGGCCGGGATAGCAACCCTTCGTGAAACTGACCCCGCCGACGAGTTCGAAGTTGACCATCTGCGGGACGAACAACTCGCTCGTGGCGGGGACGATCCGGGCGACCCCCGCCAGGACGTCGGTCCAGCGCCAGGCTGCCGATCCGATCGGCGCGAGCGAAGTTCGAAGCGACCCGGCAACGCGCTCGAGCGCCCCGGCCGGAACGACGAGCAACCAGCGGCGCACCTCGACCCCCTCCATCGCCACCGAGGGCAGCCCGATCGCGGTGAGGTCGTCGGCCGCGGCGCTGTTCATCGGCGCGGGGGCGGCCAGGCCCAGTGAGGCGAGCGCGGGCAGCGCGGCGCCGCCGCCCAGCCCGATCACGGCGAAACGGGGCGACGAGTCGAGCACTTTCACCTTCGAGCGAAGCACGAACATCGAGATGCGCTTGCGCAGCGGCTCGAGCGACGGACTCGCTGTCAACAGGCGGATGGCCTCCTGGTCGCGCCACCCGAGAAATGCGCCCAGCATCCGGCCCTTGGCAGTGCAATAGCCGTACCAGCGTGCCTGCGCTTCGGGGAGGTGCTCGACGTCGTTGGTCAGCTGCCCGTGCAGAAACTTCGCCGCATCTTCGCCGCTCACCGACAGCAGGCCAAGGTCGGCGAGCGGCGCGAAGAAGCCGCCGCGCCACCAGTTCGCGGACCCGCCGGGCGGGACCGTCTGCGCACCGTATGCGTCGTCGAGCAGGTCCATCGCGAACGCCCGCGCGATCGACGCAGGCGTGAGATCGGAGGCGTCGGCGGCTGCGACGGGTTCGGAGGTGGCGATGGGCATGGGTTGGGCGGGGCCTCGGGCGAGCCTGGGACTCAGCCTTATTATATGGATCGATCGATGATGAAGCGTACCCTGACACTGCTATGCGCGCTGTTTCTGGCGGCCGGCGCCCTCGCGGCCTACGGCTGGTATCTGTACGGGGTCGCCCCGCTGCCGATGGATTCCGCGGTCGTGCGGATTCGCGTCGAGCGCGGAATGGGGCTCGAGGCGATCGCCGCGCAGGCGCGCTCGCAGGGCGTCGCGCTGCCCGAGCTGACACTCAAGGCGGCGGCGAGACTTCGTGGCGACGCTCGTTCGATCAAGGCTGGCGTCTACCAGCTGAGCGCGCCACTGACGCTTCGCGAGCTTCTCGACCGGATGGTGCGCGGCGACGTGGTCATGGCCGAGGTCACGATCGTCGAGGGCTGGACCTGGCGCCAGATGCGACTCGCGATCGACCGCCATCCCGATCTGTCGCACGACACCGCGGGGCAGGGCGACGACGAGCTGCTCGCGCGCATCGGTGCGCCGCAGACGCATCCCGAGGGGCTGTTCTTCCCCAGCACCTACCGTTTCTCGCCCGGATCGAGCGATCTGGAGATCTACCGCCAGTCCTACCAGCGCCAGGCCAGCACGCTGTCCGAACTCTGGGAAGGGCGCCAGGCCGATCTCCCGCTGAGCGACCCCTATCAGGCGCTGGTGCTCGCATCGATCGTCGAAAAGGAAACCGGACGCACCGAGGATCGCGCCCGGGTCGCGGCCGTGTTCGTCAATCGCCTGCGCCTCGGAATGCGCCTGCAGAGCGATCCGACCACGATCTACGGGCTGGGCGCTGCGTTCGACGGCAACCTGCGCAAGCGCGACCTTCTCCAGGACACGGCGTACAACACCTATACGCGCGCCGGGCTTCCGCCGACGCCGATCGCCTTGCCCGGAAGGGCGTCGGTCGCGGCGGTGCTCAATCCGGCGCAGACGCGCGCGCTCTATTTCGTTGCGCGCGGCGACGGCAGCAGCGAGTTCTCGGACAACCTGGACGCGCACAACCGCGCCGTCGCCCGCTACCAGTTGCGGCGATGAACGACTCAACAGCACGGGGGCGAAAGTGCCGAAGGGGCGATTGATCAGCTTCGAGGGGATCGACGGTGCGGGCAAGAGCACCCATCTGGCCTGGACCGTGGACCGGCTGCGTGCTTCGGGCCGCGAAGTCCTGCTCACGCGCGAGCCCGGGGGGACGCCGCTCGGAGAGAGGCTGCGCGAGCTCCTGCTGGCCGAGAAGATGTCGATCGAAGCCGAGACCCTGTTGATGTTCGCCGCGCGCAAGGAACACCTCGAGCAGTTGATCCGACCTGCGCTCGCTCGCGGCGCGATCGTCGTCTGCGACCGATTCACCGATTCGACCTACGCCTACCAGTCGGGCGGGCGGGGGTTGCCTGCCTCGCGGGTTGCGATGCTCGAGCAGTGGGTGCACGGCGATCTGCAGCCCGACCGCAGCTTCCTGTTCGACCTGCCTCCCGAGGTGGCGGCAGGCCGCAGGGCGGCCGCGCGGGCAGCAGATCGTTTCGAGACCGAGGATCTCGGTTTCTTCGAACGGGTGCGCAACGCGTACCGCGAGAGGGCAGCCGCCGCTCCCGAACGTTTCGTCGTGATCGACGCCACGGAATCGGTCGAAGAGATAAGGAATTCACTTGAACAATATCTTGTAAGTATATGTAATACATAAAGTATTAATGACAGATCACGACCAAGACCCGGAACCCGCGTCCGGACTCGATTCCTCCGGACCGCGCACCGCAGTGACCGGTGTGTCGTCGCTGCCGTG
>JAHDXY010000047.1 GCA_023384005.1 Burkholderiaceae bacterium
CAGCCGCTGATCGACAAGGCGATCGCGCTGGGCAAGTAGGCCGATCCGGGGGCCGGCCTTGCGGGCCGGCGCCCGCGCGGCGCGCCGCGCACGACCCGGTGCGCGTCTCCTGAATACGGCGGAGCCTGCATGCAAACACCCCCGCTGGCGCGGGTACGCACTGCCTACCAGCGCCTGCTCGAAGTCATCTGCTTCGTGCTGATGGCCTCGCTCGCGATCGTCGTCGTGGTCGGCGTCGCCTATCGCAAGTTCGGCGATTCGCTCGTCTGGTACGACGAGATCGCATCGGTGCTGCTCGCCTGGATCACCTACTACGGCGCCGCTCTCGCCGCGTTCAAGGGCGCGCACATCGCAGTGACCTCGGTGGTCGACGCGATGCCGCGCAAGCTGAGAATCGCGACGACGCTGTTCGCCGAAGCCTGCGTGATCGCGTTCTTCGCGCTGCTCGCCTGGGTCGGCGTCTACGTGCTCGACGTGCTCGCGACCGACACGCTGGTGAGCCTGCCGACGATCTCGGTGATGTACACGCAGTCGGTGATTCCGATCGGCGCGGTGCTGTTCATCGTCGGCGAACTGCTGCGCCTGCCCGACATCGTCGCCGACGCGCGTGGAAAGCGCCTGGAGATCGACCTCTGATGGCGATCCTGCTGCTCTTTCTCGGCGTCGTGCTGCTGGTCCTGCTGAAGGTTCCGATCGCGGTCGCACTGGGCATCGCCGCGGTGGTCGCGATGGTCGCCGCGCAGGGCGTGGACTCGTTGCCGAACCTGCCGCTGGTCATGTACAACGGCGCGACCAACTTCCCGCTGATCGCGATCCCGCTGTTCGTGCTCGCCGGTGCGATCATGAACACCTCCGGGATCTCCCGGCGCCTGATCGCGCTCGCTTCGGCCTTGCTGGGTTTCGTGCGCGGCGGGCTGGCGATGGTCAACGTCGGGACTTCGCTCTTCTTCGCCGAGATCTCCGGTTCGGCGGTGGCCGACGTCGCCGCGCTCGGGTCGGTCCTGATGCCGGCGATGAAGAAAAAGGGCTATCCGGGCCCGTTCACCGCCGCCGTGACCTCGTCGTCGGCCTCGCTCGCGATCATCATCCCGCCTTCGATTCCGATGATCCTCTACGCGGTGATGGCGGGCACCTCGGTGGTGCAGCTGTTCGTCGCGGGGATCATCCCGGGCCTGCTGGGCGGGCTGTCGATGATGGGGCTTTGCTACTACATGGCGGTGCGTCACGGTTATCCGGTCGAAGAGGTGTTCCAGCTGCGCCGCGTGTGGAAGACCTTCAGGGAAGCCGCGCTGGCGCTGCTGCTGCCGCTGATCATCCTTGCCGGGATCTTCGGCGGCCTGGTCACGGCGACCGAAGGCGCGGGACTCGCGGTAGTCGCGGCGATCTTCGTCGCGATCTGGTATCGCGAGATGGCGTGGAAGCAGCTCTGGCACGCTGTGATCGACGGCGCGGTGCAGACCGCGGTCGTGATGCTGCTGGTGGCTTCGAGCGCGCTGCTCGGCGTGTACCTGACCGAATCGCAGGTCCCGCAAAAACTCGCCCTGGCGATCACCAGCCTCACCGGCGAACGCTGGGCGATCCTGGCGCTGCTCAACGTGTTCTTCCTGCTGATCGGACTGTTCCTGCACTCGGCCGCGGCGATCATCCTGGTCGTTCCGATCGTCATGCCGGTGGTGACCAGCGCCGGAATCGACCCGGTGCATTTCGGCCTGATCGTGACGCTCAACCTCGCGATCGGGCAACAGACGCCGCCGGTGGCGAGCGTGCTGATGACCGCGTGCTCGATCGCGAAGGAAAACGTCTGGGACGTCTCGCGCGCGAACCTGCCTTTCGTCACGGTGCTGCTCGCGGTACTGGTTCTCGTGACCTACGTTCCGGCCGTTCCGATGTGGCTGGTGGAGGTGTTCTACCGATGAGCGTGACCGGCACGATCCTGGTCGAGCGCGACGGCGCGATCGCGACCGTCGTCATCGATCGCGAGGCGAAACTCAACGCGCTCACCAAGACGATGTGGAAGTCGCTCGGCGAGGCGATCGAAGCGCTCTCGGGCGACGATTCGGTGCGCTGCGTGCTCGTGCGCGGCGCCGGAGAACGCGCGTTCTCGCCCGGCAACGACATCGCCGAGTTCGAAACCGACCGATCGAACAGCGCACAGGCGCGCGCCTACGGCGCGCTGATGCACGCGACCGCCGCCGCATTCGAACGGTGCCGCCATCCGCTGGTGGCGCAGATCCACGGCATCTGCGTGGGCGGCGGGCTGGAAATCGCGGCGCTGTGCGACATCCGCATCTGCGGCGAATCGAGCCGCTTCGGCGCGCCGATCAAGAACCTCGGCCTGGTGATGGCGTACGCCGAGATGGCGCCGCTGGTGCGCCTGGCCGGCGCCGACGTCGCGCTGGAGATCCTGCTCGAAGGGCGGATCTTCGACGCCGCCGAGGCGAAGGACAAGCGCCTGGTCACGCGCGTCGTGCCCGACGACCGCGTCGCCGCCGAGGCGCGCGAGAGCGCGCGTCGGATCGCCGAGGGCGCGCCGCTCGTCGCGCGCTGGCACAAGAAGTTCGCGCGCCGGCTGCGCGATCCGCGCGCGATCGACGAGTCCGAGGCGCTCGAGTGCTTCGAGTGCTTCGACACCGAGGACTTCCGCATCGGCTACCGCGCCTTCCTGGCGAAGGTGCGGCCCGATTTCGCCGGGCGCTGAGACCGTGCGACGCGCGACGCCCGCACGCAACGGAGCGGACCAGCCATGACGGATCCCTACGAGAACCGCAACGCCGCCACGGGGCCGCGCCCGCTCGACGGCGTGCGCGTGCTCGAACTGGCCCAGATCATGGCCGGGCCCACCACCGGAATGATGCTCGCCGACCTGGGCGCGGACGTGATCAAGGTGGAAAAGCCCAACGGCGGCGACGATTCGCGCGCGTATCGCGAGCCGCGCGTCAACGGCGTCTCGGCGCCGTTCATGATGCTCAATCGCAACAAGCGCGGCATCGCGCTCGACCTGAAGCATCCGAGGGGGCGCGAGGTGCTGCTGCGCCTGGTCGCGAAAGCCGACGTCCTCACCGAGAATTACCGCCGCGGCACGCTCGAGAAGCTCGGCGTCGGCTACGAGACGCTGGCGAAGATCAACCCGGGACTCATCTACTGCGCGGTCTCGGGCTACGGACGCGACGGGCCGATGGGCGGACACGGCGGCTTCGACCTGATCGCGCAGGGCTTCGCCGGGCTGATGAGCATCACCGGCGAGCCGGGTCGCCCGCCGGCCAAGTCGGGCAACTCGGTCGCCGACATCAACGCCGGCATCCTGGCCGCACTGGGCGTTCTCGCCGCGTACATCGAGAAGCTGAAGACCGGTCGCGGCCAGGTCGTGGAAACCTCGCTGATGGAGGCCGCGCTGCAGCAGACCTACTGGCACGCGGCGATCTACTTCGCCACCGGACGCTCGCCCGGCGCACTCGGCTCGGGCCACGTGCTGGCCGCCCCCTATCAGGCGTTTCGGACCTCGGACGGCTACGTCAACGTGGGCGGGGCGAACCAGCCGAACTGGGAGCGCATCTGCGACGTGCTCGGGCATCCCGAGTGGCGCACCGATCCGCGCTTCGCGACCAACGACGGGCGGATGCTCCACCTCGCCGAGTTGAGCGCCGCGATCGAGGCGGTGCTGGCGAGCGACACGACCGAATACTGGGTCGGAGTGTTCGACGCGGCGGGCGTGCCGGCCGGACCGGTGCACTCGATCGGGCAGGCGCTCGAGCACCCCCAGGTGGCGGCGCGCGGGATGATCGTCGAGACCGAGCACCGCGACGCGGGCCCGACCCGCTCGCTCGGCTTTCCCGTGAGGCTGTCTGCGACGCCGGCGCGCGTCACGCGCGCCGCGCCTGCGCTGGGAGAACACACGCGCGAAATCCTGCGCGAGGCCGGCTACACCGAAGACGAGATCGCGTCGCTGCTCGAAGAGGGTATCGTCGCCTGTTGAGGGCCGTGCGCGCGCGGGTCCGTGAGTCGGGGCGCACGGCGCGGGACGCGACGATGCCGACGAGCCGCGGGCCGCGACCTCCGTCGCGGATAGAATCGATTCCTTTGCCAGAGTCCGCGATGCCGCTCCCACGCCTGTCCCGCCGCACCGCCCGGATCGAACCGTTCCAGACCATGGAACTGCACAAGCGCGCGCAGCAGCTCGAGCGCGCGGGCAAGCGCGTGATCCACATGAGCATCGGCGAACCCGACTTCACCGCACCGGCGCCGGTGATCGAAGCGCTCGAACGCGCAGCGCGCGCCGGAAAGACGCAATACACCTCGGCCACCGGCATCGAGCCGCTGCGCGAAGCGATCGCGCGGCACTACGGCGAACGCTACGGTCTGGATGTCTCGCCGTCGCGAATCATCGTCACCGCGGGCGCGAGCGCGGCGCTCACACTGGCCTGTTGCGCGCTGGTCAATCCCGGCGAGCGCGTGCTGATGACCGATCCGAGCTACCCGTGCAACCGCCACTTCGTCGCCTCGTACGACGGCATCCCGGAGCTCGTCGCCGTCGGGCCCGAGACGCGGTTCCAGATGACCCGCGAACTGCTCGAGAGCCACTGGCGCGACGGCGTGATCGGCACGCTGCTCGCGTCGCCGGCGAACCCCACCGGGACGTCGATCGCGTTCGACGAAATGGGGCAGATCGTCGACGCGGTGCGCGCCCGCGGCGGTTTCACGATCGTCGACGAGATCTATCTCGGGCTGAGCTACGACGGCAAGCCGCGCTCGGCGCTCGAGCTGGGCGACGACATCATCGTCACCAACAGCTTCTCGAAGTACTTTCACATGACCGGCTGGCGCCTGGGCTGGCTGGTGGTGCCGCCCGCGCTCGAAGCCGCGTTCGAGAAGCTCTCGCAGAACCTCTACATCTGCGCGTCAGCGCTGGCGCAGCACGCGGCGCTGGCGTGCTTCACCGCCGAGGCGGGCGCAGAGTTCGAGCGCAGGCGCGAAGAGTTCCGCCGCCGGCGCGACCATGTCGTGCCCGCGCTTCGCGCGATCGGCCTGGAGGTGCCGGCAGCGCCGGACGGCGCGTTCTACGTCTACGTGGACTGCAGTCGTTTTTCGCCCGACAGCGCGGCCTTCGCCGACGAGCTGCTGCAAAACGCGCTGGTGTCGGTGGTGCCGGGTGCGGACTTCGGCAGCCACGAGCACCGGCGTTACCTGCGCATGTCGTACGCGACGCCGATCGGGATGATCCGCGAGGCGCTCGCGCGCATCGGCGGCTACCTGTCCGAGCGGCCCGCGGCGCGCGCGATCAGCTCGCGTTCGTCGAGCACCTTGCGACCGTAGCCGCCGTCGTCGGGCAGCAGCGCCGCGCCGACGTAGCCTTTCAACGCGCCCTCGATCGTGCCGTCGCGCCGCATGTAGTCACTGAGGATCCGGGCACCGACGCGAATGTTGGCCAGCGGGTCGAAGGCCGCCGCCGCTCCACCGAAGGGCGCGAACTTGTCGAGGTGCACGCGCGTGAGCACCTGCATCAGTCCCTGCGCGCCCTGCGCACTCTGCGCCCGGGGGTTGAAGCTGGACTCGACCGACATCACCGCGAGGATCAGCAGCGGATCGAGTCGCGACTCGCGTGCCGTGCGATACGCGAAGTCGACGAACTGCCGGGTCTGGTCGAGCGCGACCCGGTAGCGCTCGGCGATGAACTGCGCGACATCGTTCTGCTCGGCGCCAAGCGCCCCGGACTTGCCAGCGGGCGGGCGCAACTCGGGCGAACGCGCGCCGGGCGCCGGGAGCGACGCGCTGCCGGCGCGGTCGCGCGCGCCGAACGCCATGTCGTCGCCGCCATGGCCGGCGTAGCCGGCGAAACCGGTATCGACCGACGTCGTTCCCGCGAGCGCGAGCGCGACCATCGCCGGCAACACGCTCGCGGCCATTCGCCGCGCCGCGAGCGCAAGCTCCATTCGCGGCCACCGCACGGCCAATGCGCCGTGCGTATCGTGTTTGAACATCTAGACTCCCGCCGGCCCGATGCCGGATTCAACCACCGTCGGCGACAATCTGCCAAGCGGTCGGTCGTCTCCACCCCGATCAGGCCGGCACCGATGCCGGTTCCTGATACGCTCGTTCGCGGGCGCAGCCCGCCGAGTCTGTCGGTCATGGTCCTCGGCGCGCGATGCGTCGGGTCCAAGTTCGGGGCGGATTTTAGGGAGCGCTGCGGGGCCGGTCAACGCAAAGCGGTGCACGAACCGGCACTTTATTGCATGCATTGGGCGTCGCCGAGATGAAATACGCGGATCTGCGAGAGTTCCTCACCCTGCTCGAGGCCCGCGACGAACTGTTGCGCGTGCGCACGCCGGTATCGCCAAAACTCGAGATCACCGAGCTTTCCGACCGCGTGCTGCGCGCTGGCGGGCCTGCGCTGCTGATCGAGCAGCCGCGCGACGACGCGCGCAGTTACGAGGTCCCGGTGCTGGCGAACCTGTTCGGCACGCCGCTGCGCGTGGCGCTTGGCATGGGCGCCGAGTCGACCGCGGCGCTGCGCGAGGTGGGCAGGCTGCTCGCCGCGCTCAAGGAGCCCGAGCCGCCGAAGGGGCTCAAGGACGCGTGGGACAAGATTCCGATGCTGCGCCAGGTGCTCAGCATGGCTCCGAAGCTCGTGTCGTCGGCGCCCTGCCAGCAGATCGTGCGCGAGGGCGACCAGGTCGACCTCGCGAGCATCCCGTTGCAGACATGCTGGCCCGGCGACGCGGGACGGCTGATCACCTGGGGGCTGGTCGTCACGCGCGGCCCGGAAAAGACGCGGCAGAACCTGGGCATCTACCGCCAGCAGGCGATCGGCCCGAACAGGACGATCATGCGCTGGCTGTCGCACCGTGGCGGCGCGCTGGACTTTCGCGACCACCGCGCGCGCCATCCTGGAACTCCGTTTCCGGTCGCGGTCGCGCTCGGAGCCGACCCCGCGACGATCCTCGCGGCCGTCACCCCGGTACCCGACACGCTGTCCGAGTACCAGTTCGCGGGGCTGCTGCGCGGCTCGAAGACCGAACTGGCCCGCTGCATAGGATCGCAACTGCAGGTGCCGGCGCGCGCTGAAATAATCCTCGAGGGCGCGATTCTTCCCGACCCCGACGGGGCGCTCACGCGAGCCAACGGCAAGGCGCTCGGCGTGGCCGGCGAGCCGCCCGCGCACGCGCTGGCGGGCTACGAGATGGCGCCCGAGGGGCCGTTCGGCGACCACACCGGCTACTACAACGAACAGGACTGGTTCCCGGTCTATACGATCGAGCGGATCACGACGCGGCGCGACCCGATCTATCACTCCACCTACACCGGCAAGCCGCCCGACGAACCGGCGATGCTCGGGGTCGCGCTGAACGAGGTGTTCGTGCCGATCCTGCAGAGGCAGTACCCGGAGATCGTCGACTTCTACCTCCCGCCCGAGGGCTGCTCGTACCGGATGGCGGTGGTGTCGATCCGCAAGCAGTACGCCGGCCACGCCAGGCGCGTGATGTTCGGCATCTGGGGATTCCTGCGCCAGTTCATGTACACGAAGTTCATCGTCGTCGTCGACGCCGACGTGAACGTGCGCGAGTGGAAGGAAGTGATCTGGGCGATCACGACGCGGATGGACCCCGCGCGGGACACGACGCTGATCGAGAACACCCCGATCGACTACCTCGATTTCGCCTCCCCGGTGTCGGGGCTGGGGTCGAAGATGGGAATGGACGCGACCAACAAGTGGGCGGGGGAGACGAAGCGCGAGTGGGGGCGCCCGATCGTGGGCGACGGCGCGGTCAGCCGGCGGGTCGACGCGGTGATGAAGGAGCTGGGACTTTGACCCGCGCCGACCAGCGTCGCACGCCGCGAACAATCGGACGCTCGAGAAAACGGTGCGAGAGTGCCGCGACCGCCAGCGTCACGACGAGGCCGACCGCGCCGAACACGAGCCAGTTCGAACCTGCGTCGAGCGCGAACTTCGGCATCGTCCGCGCGAGCACGTTGAGGATCGGCAGGTGGTAGACGTACACGCCGTACGAGATCAGGCCGAGGGCGCGCATCGCCCGACCGTCGAACAGGCGCCTGGCGATCGGCGCGTGCGGGACCGCGACGACGATCGCGAGCAGCAGCAGCGGGACGTAGGGCAGGTTGTAACGGCCCCAGGGAACGCGCACGATCTCGTCGAGCGCAGTGGCGAGCACGATCAGCACCGCGCTCAGCGCGCCCCAGCAGGCGAGATCGGCGAAAAGCGGCGACGATCGCGCGGCGTCGCGCAGACGCTCGTGCCACCCCGCCGCGAGCACGCCGAACAGGAAGTGCGGCAGGTGTCCGACCAGCGAGTAGGTGAAGCTCGGCGGCAGCGCCGTGCTTTGCGCGCCCGAAGCGATCGCCGCGCTGCCCGCCATCGCCGCGCCCGAGAGCAGCGCGTTGCCGGCCAGTGCGTAGGCCACGTAAGACGCGAGGCCCAGCGCCGCGACGGCGGCAAGACGGTATCGCAGCCGCATGCGCGCCGGCGCGACGAACAGCAGCGGAAGCAGCAGATAGAACTGCGCCTCGACGGCGATCGTCCAGAACGGCGGATTGACGCTGAAGATCGCGCGGTCGCCCAGATTGAGCAGCATCAGGTAGTGCAGGCCGATGTCGGTCCAGCCGCCGGGCTCGCGCCAGAGCTGGTTCTTCAGCACGAGCGCAGTCAGGCACAGGTAGTACGCGGGAACGATCCGCGCGGCGCGACGCGCCAGGTATCCGCCGATCGCGACGCGCGCAGCGCCCGGCGTGCACGACTCCCAGAACGGCAGGCTCAGCAGGTACCCGCTGAGCGTGAAGAACAGGGCGACGCCGACGTTGCCGTTGGCCATCAGGCGCTGCAGGTCGAAGGGCCCGAAGCTTCCCGTCACGCCGGAGATCTGCCCGAAATGGACAGCGAACACCATCAGGCACGCCAGACCTCGCAGTCCGTCGAGCGCGGCGATCCGCTCGCCCCCCGTTCGCGCAGTCGTCGTCAACCCTTGCACACGCCCCTCCGGTGCGAAGGATAGCAATGCACTGCGATCGCGACGGCTTGCCCTGGACCGCGCCGCGATGACGATCGCCGCGCGCGGCGCGCGCCGCCCCGATACCGGCGCCCGACTGGCGTACCTCGTCCAGGCGCTGCTGGTGGGCTACGCGCTGTTCGAGGTGCTGCGCATCGCGGCGCGCCCTGGCGCCGAACCGGCACTGGTCGCGCTGCTCGGCGCCGCGCTCGCGAGCCTGCACTTTGCCGTTCGATCGCCGTGGATCGCCGCCGTCGCCTATGTGCTGGCCGCCCATGCGATCCCGCGCTACGAATCGGGTTTCGACCTGCTGCTGGCGAGCGGCGCGCTCGGCTGGATCGTCGCGCTCGGGCTCAGTGGATGGCTCGGCTGGATAGTGCGCGAACCGCGCCCGCTGCCGCAGACCTGGCGTCACCCGATCGTCGCGGCCGTCGCGCTGTACTTCGCGTGGCTCGCACTGTCGTGGATCGTCGCGCAGGCCGAAGGCAGGGTCTTCACCCCCTACCCCCGCCACGACCCGATCCTGTTCGTGCACGGCGCGATCCTGTGCCTGATCGCGGCGACCACGCTGCACAGCGCTCGCGCCACCTGGACGCTGGCCGGGGCGCTGTGCGTGGCGGTGGCGTCGCGTCTGGCGGTCCAGTCCGGAACGACGCTGTACCTGGACAGCGACGCGCCGGTGCTCGCCGCGATGACGCTTCCAGTTGCCGTCGTCGGGGCGATCCGCCTGCGCCACCTTGGGCTTCGCGTCGCTTTCGCATCGGCGGCGATCGCCGCCGCGGCGACGGTGCTCCTCGCGCACAACCGCGCCGCCGGAATCGGCGCGCTCGTCGCCGTCTTGCTCCTCGTGCGCCACACCGGGCGCAGATGGACGATCTGGCTGATCGCGGCGCTCGCCTGCGCCACCGCGTTCGCGCTGCTCGGCCCGCTCAGGGGATACGCCGACCGGTTCAGCGTGCTCTGGAATCCGCAGGCGCGGCACGCGACCGCCGGACTGGATCGCGCGACGATCGCGTCGCGGCTCGAACTCTGGGCGGCGACGCGGAGCATGGTCGCGGATCACCCTTGGGCCGGCGTCGGCCCGGGCAACGCGCCACAACTGATCGGCCGCTATGCGCCAAGCCACGAGGCATCGCCGACCCACAACTCGCTGCTCAACGTGCTCGCGGAAACCGGCGTGCCCGGCGCGGTCCTCTATGTCGCGATCTTCGCCGGCGCGATCTTCCTGCTCGATCGCGGCGCACGGCGCGGTCGCGGCACCTGGCCCGGTGCGGCGGCGATCATGCTACAGGCGTCGCTAGGCGCGTTCGTCGCCGCCGCGATGTTCATCAGCCGCCACGACATGGCTCTGTCGTACCTGTTGCTCGGCTGGTCGCTCGCCGTGTTCGCCGCCGCCCGTAGCGCCGCCCCGATCGAGCGCGCGCTTCGCGCGTAGCAGCCCGACGTAGCCCAGGCCCGCGCCCAGCGTTTCGAGAAACCAGTCGCTCGGGTCGGCGCTCTTCGCGGGAAGCAGCAGCTGCCCGGCCTCGATCGCGCCGGCCACCCCGGCGATCGCCGCGAACATCACCAGGTGCACCCAGACGACCGGCACCGGCAGCCTCGGTCGCAGGTAGACGACCGCCAGGCCGAGCAGCGCGCCCAGGGGCAGGAAGAACCCGGTCTTGTGGAGTACCTCGGTGACCGCGCGGAACTCGCTGCCGTAGTAATAGGCACGAAGCGGAACCTGGCCCAGCGCGTCGATCCGGCGATGGACGAATCCCCAGTCGGTGTCGAAATCGAAGGGGTACCAGAACACCGTCGCGAGCACTCCGAGCCAGCCGAGCGTGCACCCGAACCAGAGCAGCACGCGCGGGCTGCTCCCGGAGACCGCGCCGGCGCCCGGCGCCGCGCTGCGCGCGGCGCCGCGCGCGGCGTCGCGCCCGGGAATCGTTCCGATGCCCGCAAAGCTGCCGCGTGCGAGCGTGCGCGCGGCGAACACGCCGATCGCCGCGCCGACCCCGGCGCTCAGGATGTCGGTCACGTCGCTGACACGCGAGTAGACGAACAGCTGCAGGAACTCGAGCAGCGCCGCGCTGCCGATCACCAGTGCGAAGACGCGCCGTACACTCGAGCGCCCCGCGACGAGCCACAGGAAAGCGGCCGGGACCCACAGCACGATGTCGCTCGCGAGATCGTATGTCCGCTGCGCCAGGCCCGGCACGCGCGCAGCGAAGGGAACGAGCACGATCCGACCTTCCCTCCACTTCCCGAACAGCTCGGCCGGGCTGATCGTGAGATCGAGCGGCAACAGCGCGTATCCGAACAACACCAGCAGGTACGCGAGGAGCAAGCGCTCGGCGAGGCTCGCCGGCCCGCGCACGCTCGCCCATCCGCGCAGCCAGTCGCGCAGCGCCGGGCCGGCAGACCACCACGCGAGCACGCCGACCAGCGCGCCGATCGACTCCGCGAGCAGGTCGTTCAGCGACACGGTCCGTTGCGGAAAGAAGAGCTGCGCGAACTCGATCGCGAGAGACAGCGCGACCGATGCGCACAACACCGCCAGCGTCGCGAGGACCCTGCGCCCCGTGCCGTGCGACCACAGCGACCCGAGCGCCAGGAACGCCAGCGGGATGAACAGCAGAACATTGGCGACCCAGTCGGCACGCGAGCCAACGCCGAGGTCCAGCCATGCGATCCTGCCGAAGGCCTGAAGCGCCTCGCCGAATTCGCGCGAGCGCCACTCGAGCGGCACCAGGCTTCCGTACACGACGAAAGCCGCGTAGGCGAGCGCCGCGAGCGCGAAGCTGCCGCGGCTAGCCATTTGCGTGCACCCAGCGAAGAAACTGCTCCTGCACCTGCGAGGCCGCCTCGGCGCGCGGGCCGTTGACCAGAAGCACGACCGCGTAGCGCCGGCCCGAGGCCGCATCGACGTAGCCGGCGATCGTGCGCACCTCGGCCAGGCTTCCGGTCTTGATGTAGGCGTTGCCGGCGATGCGCTCGCCAGCGAGGCGGTACTTCATCGTGCCGTCGACCCCGGCGATCGGCAACGACGCGCGCATCAGGTCGGCGTGCGGTCCGGCGGCTGCATCTTCGAGCACGCGAGCGAGGCTCATCGCGCTGATCCGCGCGCTGCGAGACAGACCGGCGCCGTTTTCGACCACCAGCTCCGGAAAGACCAGGCCGCGTCGGGCGAGCCAGTCGCTCAAGGCCGCGCGCGCGCCCTCTTCGGTCGCCGGCACGCGACCCGCGGCGACCGCGAGGTGCAGCAGCAGGTGGCGCGCCATGACGTTGTTGCTGAACTTGTTGACGTCGTTGACCACGTCGGCGAGCGTGCGCGGCGACTCCCAGCTCTGCCAGGGCGCGCCGCGTGCCGCGCCGCGTTCGATCCGCGCAGTTCCGTCCCAGCGTCCGCCCGCGCCGACCCACGCCGCACGAAACAGCGCCTCGATGAAACCGCGGTGATCGAGCACCGCGGAGAACACGCTGCGCTCGCCGCACGAGGGCGCGCTCGACCCGGCAACGCGTATCACCGCGCCTGCCGCCGGCTTGCCACCGCGACTCGTGCTGCCCGCGCCGCCGGCCTTTCCGTTCGCCGCGCCCGCACCCGCTGCGCTGCCGTTTCCCGGCACGACGGCCGCGTCGTCGACGGTCGCGACGCTGATCGCGAACCGGCAGGGGCCGCGAGCGACCGACATCCTGTTGTCGATTCGAACACCATCGAGCGGCGGGTCGAGAACGATCGATGCCGTGCCGCGGCGAGCGTCGACGGCGAACTTCACTGCCTTGAAGTTCATCAGCAAGCCGAAGGGGCGCACGTTGTAGGGCTGCGACGGATCGCCGTCGAAATCCTGCACGCTTGCCGCGCCGACGTCGTAGATCGCGTCGTCGATCAGCAGGTCCCCGCGGATCTCGCGCAAGCCGGCCGCGCGCATACGGGCGATGAACTCGGTCAGGTCCTCGATCACGAACTTCGGGTCGCCGCCGCCGCGCAGGACGAGGTCGCCGTCGAGCACGCCGTCGACCAGGCGTCCGCGCAGCATCGCGTCGGTACGCCAACGGTAGTCGGGCCCGAGCACGGCCAGCGCCGCGACGCTGGTGAGCAGCTTCATCGTCGATGCCGGGTTCATCGCGGCGCCCGCGTTGTGCTGCGCGAGCGCCGGGCCCCCGCCCAGCGGAAGCGCTACGAGCCCGATCTGCTTGGGCTCGATGCCGCTCGCCGCGCTCCACTGCGCCACCGCTTGTGCCACCGCTTGTGCCACCGCTTGTGCCACCGCTTGTGCCACCGCTTGTGCCACCTCTTGTGCCACCGCTTGTGCCGCGAGCGTCGCCGCGACCGGCTGCGCCTGCACGTCGCCCGACGCACGCGGCTGCGAGCGCGCAGGAACGCCCTGCGCCGCTGCCGTCAGCAAAGCGAGGCCGGTGATCGCGGCGCGACCGATGCGAACGATTCCCGAGCACATCGCGCCGATTCTAGCGGTCGGCGGTATCCTCTGACGGCAATCTCACTGGCGCGCCCGGACGGTGTCCGGCGCGGCGTCGCAGATCGCTACGGGGGAATCGATGAAGCTCGAGGACAAGGTCGCGCTGGTCACCGGCGCGGCGCAGGGAATCGGCCTGGCATGTGCCCGGGAGTTCGCGCAGCAGGGGGCGAAGGTCGTGCTGGTCGATCGCGACGAAGCGGCCGGCGCCGAGGCGGCGAAAGCGCTCGGTGCGAACGCGCTGTTCATCGCCGGCGACGTGAGCGCCACGGGATTCGCCGCCGCGTCGGTCGAGGCGGCGGTGAAGCGCTTCGGTCGTCTCGACGTGCTGCTCAACAACGCCGGCATCACGCACCAGGCCGAGTTCCTGGAGCTTGCCGAAGCCGACTTCGACCGCGTGCTTTCGGTCAACCTCAAATCGTACTTCCTGTTCGGGCAGGCCGCCGCGCGCCGGATGGTGGCGCAGGGCGATGGCGGGGCGATCGTGAACATGTCCAGCGTGAACGCGATCATGGCGATCCCCGACCAGGTCCCGTACGCGGTCTCCAAGGGAGGGGTGAACATGCTCACGCGGGTGATGGCGATCGCGCTCGCGCCGCACACGATCCGCGTCAACGCGATCGGGCCCGGGACGATCGCCACCGAGCTGGCGCGCAAAGCCGTGCTCGGCTCCGACGCGGCGCGCCGCAAGCTGATGTCGCGAACGCCGCTCAAACGCCTGGGCGAACCCGAGGAGGTCGCGCGCGTCGCGCTGTTCCTCGCGTGCGAGGACAGCTCCTACCTGACCGGTCAGACGATCTATCCCGATGGCGGTCGCCTGGCGCTCAACTACACGGTCGCGGTCGACGGCTGAGCGCCACTCACGCAGTGTTGCGACCGAGCCGCCCGGGCGGGTTCCGACAGCGAATCGCCGTGGCCGCGACCACCCCGGCAAGACCCCTGTGCCCGCGCTGACCGCGATCGTACTCGGCGTCGTCGGCGCCTGGACCGCGCTGGCCGCCGGGGTCTATTTCGGGCAGGAACGACTGCTCTTCCTGCCCGGAATTCCGTCGCGCGAGATCCAGGCCACGCCGGCCGACGTCGGGCTGGCGTTTCGCGAACTCGAGATCGCGAGCGGCGACGGCCTGCGCCTTCACGGTTGGCACGTTCCCGCCGAGCGCGCACGCGGCACGGTGCTGTTCATGCACGGCAATGCGGGCAACATCTCGCACCGGCTCGAATCGATCCGGATCTTCAACCGCCTCGACCTGTCGGTGCTGATCTTCGACTACCGCGGATACGGCCGCAGCGAGGGCAAGCCGAGCGAGGCGGGGATCCTGCGCGACGCGCAGGCGGCATGGCGCCACTTGCTGGTCGACATCGGCGAACCGGCACACCGGGTCGTCGTGTTCGGACGATCGATGGGCGGCGCGCCGGCCGCGTCGGTCGCCGCCGAGCACGCGCCCGCCGCACTGATCATCGAGTCCTCGTTCACGTCGATACCGGACCTGGCGGCGGAGTTGTACTGGTGGCTGCCGGCGCGCCGCCTCGCAAGGGTCAGACTCGACACGCGCGCGCTGCTGGCGCGCGTTAGCGCGCCGGTCCTGGTCGTTCACAGCGCGGACGACGAGATCATCGGCTACACGCACGCCCAGGCGCTGTACGCAGCGGCCGGCGAGCCCAAACAGCTTCTGACGCTGCGTGGCGACCACAACTCCGGCTTCGCGCTGAGCGGCCAGACCTACACCGGCGGTCTGCGCGCATTCATCGACCGACACCTCGAACGCCCCGCAACGGTGCATCGATAGAGCTGTTGGTGCGCTGCGCCTTCCGGTGGCGCGACTTCGCACCATTTAAGTGCACATTCGCGCCACCGACTGCGCCGGGGCGGGCCGCAACGGCACGCGAGGGTGCGCTGCGAGGGCGACGCGCCCGCAAGTGGCACGGCTCGTGCTTTTCCGGTGCATCGCTGGGAGAGCTTCGATGGATGCACTGAAGAACGGCGTCGACGTCCTGTTCGTGCTGCTGGGCGCGATCATGGTGCTGGCGATGCACTCCGGGTTCGCCTTTCTCGAACTCGGCACCGTGCGCTACAAGAACCAGGTCAACGCACTGGTCAAGATCCTGGTCGATTTCGCCGTGTCGACCATCGCCTACTTCTTCATCGGCTACCTGATCGCCTACGGTGGCGGTTTCCTGGTGAGCGCCGAGTCGCTCGCCGCGAGGAGCGGCTACGAGCTGGTCAAGTTCTTCTTCCTGCTCACCTTCGCCGCCGCGATTCCGGCGATCGTGTCCGGCGGGATTGCCGAGCGCGCGCGTTTCGGACCGCAGGTCGCCGCGTCGTTCCTGATGGTCGCAATGGTCTATCCGCTGTTCGAGGGCATCGCGTGGAACAACCGCTTCGGCGTCCAGGACATGATCAAGGACGCCTTCGGCGAGAACTTCCACGACTTCGCCGGCTCGATCGTGGTTCACGCGGTTGGCGGATGGATCGCGCTCGTCGCGGTGCTGTTCCTCGGCGCACGCCGCGGGCGCTACGCGAACGACGGCCGCGTCACTGCCCATCCGCCCTCGAGCATCCCGTTTCTCGCGCTGGGCTCGTGGATCCTGGCGGTGGGATGGTTCGGATTCAACGTGATGAGCGCCCAGGAGATCGGGAAGGTGAGTGGCCTGGTCGCGGTGAACTCGCTGATGGCGATGGTCGGCGGCACGCTGGCCGCGACGCTGGCGGGTCGCAACGACCCCGGGTTCGCATACAACGGCCCGCTCGCAGGACTGGTCGCCGTATGCGCCGGTTCCGACGTGATGCACCCGGTGGGTGCGCTCGCCACCGGCGCGATCGCGGGAGTGCTGTTCGTGCGGATGTTCACGCTCACGCAGAACCGCCTGCGGGTCGACGACGTGCTCGGCGTGTGGCCGTTGCACGGCATCTGCGGCGCCTGGGGTGGCATCGCCTGCGGCATCTTCGGGCAGGCCGCGCTCGGCGGGCTGGGCGGTGTCAGCCTGGGCGCACAGCTTGCAGGTACCGTGCTCGGCGTGGGCGTCGCAGTCGCGGGCGCGACGCTGATCTATCTCGTGCTCCGAGCGGTGACCGGCCTGCGACTCGACCAGGAGCAGGAGTACAACGGCGCCGACATCAGCATCCACCGCATCTCGGCGACGCCCGAGCGCGACGCGGGGTTCTGAGGCTCGCCCCGGCGCCGCAGCGCCGCGACCGGGGCCACCCCCGGCCTCGTGCCCCGCCCCCCGGGCCTGGTGCGCCGCCCCACGGCCTCGTGCCCCGGCCCCGGGCCCCGGGATGCCTTCATTGATCGATTTCAATGCTTCGCGATATCGCCTGCGGCACGATCGGGCGCAATGTGGAGCGGCAGATGCAGTCTTTCGATGAGCTAGTACTCGATCAGGACCTGATCGAGCGATTCGGCGGGCGCGGCCCGCGCTACACCTCGTACCCGACCGCCGACCGGTTCGCGCCGGATTTCGATCCGGCCGCGTACACCCAGGCGCTGCTCGAGCGCGCCGGGCGCGACGGCGACGGGTTGGGGCTGTACCTGCACGTGCCTTTTTGCCGAAGCATCTGCTACTACTGCGGCTGCAACAAGATCGGCACCAGGCACCAGGCGAAATCCGAGCAATACGTCTCGGCGCTGATTCGCGAGATGGAACTCGTCACGCTGGTCACCGGTCGCGGCCAGCACATCAGCCACCTGCACTTCGGCGGCGGCACGCCCACGTTCATGCTCGACGAGGAATTCGCGCGGATCTTCGACGCGATCTCGAGCCGTTTCGAGTTGTGCGCGGAAGGCGAGTACTCGATCGAGGTCGACCCGCGCACCGTAACGCCCAAACGCCTGTGGACGCTGCGCGCGCTGGGCCTGAACCGGATCAGCCTGGGAATCCAGGATTTCGACCCCGAGGTCCAGAAGGCGGTCAACCGGGTGCAACCGTACGACGAGACGCGCGCGCTGATCGACGCGGCGCGCGAGGCAGGTTTTCACTCGATCAACGTCGACCTGATCTACGGTCTGCCGCGCCAGACGCTGGAGGGTTTCGAACGCACGCTCGACCTGACGATCGAGGCGAACCCCGATCGCGTGGCGCTCTATCACTACGCGCACCTGCCGCACCTGTTCAAGCCGCAACGACGCATCGACGAGGACGAGCTGCCCTCTGCGGGCACGCGCGCGCAGCTGTTCGACCGCGCGGTGCAGCGCTTTCGCGCCGCCGGCTACGCCTTCCTGGGACTGGATCACTTCGCGCGCGCCGACGACGAACTCGCGATCGCGCAGCGCGAGGGCAGGCTGCACCGCAACTTCCAGGGTTACTGTTCGCACGATGCGGGAGACCTGATCGCGCTCGGTGTCTCGTCGATCTCGGCGGTCGGCGCGGTCCAGGCGCAAAACGAGAAGTCGCTCGAGGCCTACTACGCGCGACTGATGCACGGCGAACTGCCGATCGCGCGCGGTCTGGAGATGAACTACGACGACTTCGTGCGCCGCGACGTGATCCAGTCCCTGATGTGCAACTTCCGCGTCTGGTGGCCCGAGGTGGAGGCGCGCCACTCGATCGTCGCGCAGGATTACTTCGGCAGCGCGATCGCCTCGCTGCAACCGATGCACGACGCAGGCGCGATCCGCATCGGCGCGCGCGGCATCGACATCCTGCCGCGCGGACGCCTGCTCGTGCGCTCGGTGGCGATGGCCTTCGACCGCTACCTGAAGAACGCGCCTTCGGTCGCGACCTACTCGAAGATCGTCTGAACGCTCGCCTGAGTGCTCGCCTGAGTGCTCGCCTTGGGGGTCGCCCGAACGGCGCGCGCCCCGGACGGGGCGCATCGGAGTCGATCGTCGGCGGCGCCGGCCGGAACCGGTCGGCCCCGGCAGCGGATCAGCGGTAAACCAGCACCGGCACCTTGCAGTGCGTGAGCACCTTCTGGGTCTCGCTGCCCAGCAGCAAGCCGACCACCCCGCGGCGCCCGTGCGATGCCATGAAGATCAGGTCGCAACCTTCCTCGCGCGCGACCCGGATGATCGCTTCCCAGGGGTTGGGCGCGAGCTGCGCCACGCTCTTGACCTCGACCGAGGCGCTCTTCGCCCGGTCGGCGACGTCGGCAAGCAGCTTCTGGGCCACCTTGGTCGCGCCAGCCTCGTATTCCTCGCGCGAATAGATGTCTCCCACCGGCACTTCGGCGACCACCGGCGGGCGGTACTCCGCCTGGACGTTGAGCGCGACGATCGATGCCCGGCTCTCTCTCGCGAGCGCGATCGCCGCGGTGACCGCCTTGTTGGACAGCTCCGACCCGTCGGTGGGGACAAGAATGCGTCTGAACATTGAGGACTCCCGGTTGCGAGGCACCGGCTCGGCCGGCCGCCTCTCGCTTGATTTCGACCATATCGTCGCCCGGGAGGGCGCGAAACGCATTGACGTTCGTCTATCGGCCGCCGGCCGGCGGCCCGCTTGCACGCCGCCCGATCCGGGTGCAGGCTCGCGATGCAAGGAGGAAACCATGGACGACCCACGGGACAAGAGCGACGCCCAATGGCGCGAGTTGCTCGGCCGCGAAGCGTACTCGGTGTTGCGCGGCGAAGGAACGGAACGGGCGTTTACCAGCCCGCTGAACCTGGAAAAGCGCAACGGCACCTACGTTTGCGCCGGATGCGGGCAGGCGCTGTTCGCGAGCAGCGCAAAATTCGACAGCAAAACCGGCTGGCCGAGCTTCTCCGAGGCAATGCCGGGAGCGCTCGAGACGAAGCGCGACTTCAGGATGATCCTGCCGCGCACCGAGTACCACTGCTCGCGCTGCGACGGGCATCAGGGGCATTTGTTCGACGACGGCCCGGAACCGACCGGAAAACGCTACTGCAACAACGGCCTGGCACTGC
This sequence comes from Burkholderiaceae bacterium, assembly GCA_023384005.1. GTDB lineage: Bacteria > Pseudomonadota > Gammaproteobacteria > Burkholderiales > Burkholderiaceae_E > Quisquiliibacterium. Next base: position 19,315 of record JAHDXY010000047.1, read on the forward strand.
GTTTCGTTCCCGACTGAGCGCAATCACCGACTGACCGCGATCGGCCCGCGCGCGCCGGGGCAGCGCGACCGGAGCATGAGGAAATGCGCCGCTCGAGGCGTGCTTCTCGCGCGATCGGGCCGCGCCGAGCGGCGCTACCGTCGCACGATCGCGCACTTTTGCGCCGGCGTGCCATGCCCAGTCATCCAGAGATGTCCGCTCGAACGAGCCAGCGACTTCCCCGCGCGATGCGCACGGTGTCGGCCCGGCTGGGCCTCGTAGTCGGAATGTGCGTGCTCACAGTCGTGCTGGTCGTGGCCGGCATGGCGCACAGGGCCGGCAAGATCGACGCACAGATTCGCGGGATCCTCGAAGACAGCACGATCGCGCGCGACGTGCGCGACATGCGAACGGCCACCGCGCACAACGTCGCCACGGCGATCCAGCTGATCACCACGCAGGAAGCGTCGCTGCGCGCCGGGATCGCGAAACGCAACGTCGAAACCGCCAGAGGGATCGACTCGACACTGGCCAGGCTCGACGCCGGCTTGGCCGGAGACGACGAGCACCGGCTCTACCGCGAAGCACAGCTCCTGCAGGAGGAGATCCGCCGAGTTCGCGCCGAGTTGCTGCTGGCCGAACCCGGGTTGCAGGACGTGTCCGAAGAGATCGAGAAACAGCTGGTGCCGATCGTCGCACGCTATCTCGCCGCGACCGGCGCGCTCACCGACCTGGTCGACGCCCGCCTCGCCGCCGGAGTGCAGGCGCGCGTCGCCGAACTCGACCGCGAGGCATTGACGATGTCGGCGATCAGCGTCGTCGCGATGCTGGTCTTCGCCGCGCTCGCGCTGCGTATCACGCGCGGGATCGTCGCGCGGATCCGCGATGCCACGGCGGCGGCGGATGCGGTCGCCACGGGCGACCTCAGTCGACCGATTTCAGCCGGCGGCAGCGACGAGATCGGGCAGTTGCTCGCGGCGCTGCTGCGGATGCAGGAGGGCCTGCGCTCGATCGTGACCGA
>JAHDXY010000445.1 GCA_023384005.1 Burkholderiaceae bacterium
TTGGCGGGAAGCCCACCGAGCACCGCACGCCCGGTGCGTTCGTGGACCTGCGACAACGTGGGGTTTCCCGGCGTGGTCGCCCAACTGTAGACGACCGGCGGGTAGTCGACGAACTCGTCGAACAGGATGCTCTCGCCGCACATGTGCATGATGTTGAACGGCGCGCCGCTGGCCGCCTCGAGGATGCGAAGGTCGAACGGGCGCTCGAATCGGGCGAACTGCGCGGCGTCCATCGTGTCGTGGTTCGCGATCTTCGTCGCGTAGAAGATCCCGTCGATGCCGTTGTCCACGCACAGCCGCGCGTAACCGGCGAGCGTCTCGGCGATCGCCGACAGGCCGCGCTCGAACGCGTCCGGGTGTTCCTGCATCAGTTTCGACACGCCGGCGATTCCGCCGGGCACCATGAACTGGGCGGTCATGCTCGGCGAAAAGATCGTCGAGACCACCGGCACGTCGGGGCCAACGCCGTCGCGCACGCGCTTCATCACCTCGAGCTGCACGCCGAGCGCGCCGGTCGAAGGGTCGACCGGCTCCAGGCGGCCGAAGTCCGCCAGCCTGGTGACCGGCAGGCGCGCGATGAGCGGCGACTGCGTGCGCAGCTTCGAGGGCGTGCACTGCAGGCCCCACATCTCGCCGAAGCAGTGCCACGGCGACTGCGGTTTGAGGAAGTCCCAGTCGAACAGCCGGTAGAGCCGCAGGGTTTCGTCGACCAGCGCCGTGGCGGAATACTCCTGGGCGAAATTGTGCAACCAGAATGCGTGCGGCACCCGGTCGACCTGCTCGCCGCGGATCGCGGCCATGACGCGTTGGCGCTTGTTCATCGTTCGGTTCCCTCGAATTCCGACCCGGCCCGCATCGACGCGGTCGTTACCTGCGTTGCCCCGGGGCACTGTACCGAGTGTAGCGAATACGCGAGCGAATCGGATCCTCTTGTCGCTCCGAATACGGGCCGTGATTGGAACATTTTGCTAGCGCCGTCGCATGGCGTCGCGCGCGATCGCCCGGCACGCGCTTGCGACGCTCCTGGGACGCGCCCGTCCGCGACGCAACCCGCGAGCTTCGCCACGCCGCGTGCTCGCCGCTCGACGTGGCGGGTACGGTGTTCCAACTTCCTGCGCTTGCCAGGCGGACAATTGGCATGATTTTCCACTGCCGAGCGGTTATCCTTCGTCTGTTGGCTCCAATACACCAGAACTGGCGGAGTTCGTTTCACGGCGAGCTGCACTGGCGCGAATGATCGATCGCGAATGACCCGATTCCTCCTCACCCGATTCGGATACGCGTGTGTCTCGCTGACGCTGCTGGCGATGACTATCTTCTTTCTCGCCCGGCTTGGCGGAGACCCGGTGCTGATGATGCTCGAGCCCGGCGCGAGCCAGAGCGACATCGACGCGTTTCGATTGCGCCTCGGACTGGACCGTCCGATCCTGGTGCAGTTCTGGCATTTCGTCACCTCGGCGCTGCAGGGCGACTTCGGGCGCTCGATCTACTATCGAACGCCGGTGATCGAGTTGTACCTCGAGCGCCTGCCGAGTTCGCTGATGCTCGCCGGCGCGGCGTTCTCCTGGTCGGTCGCGCTTGGCGTGGTCTGCGGGATATTCGCCGCGCTGCACGTGAACCGGTGGTGGGATCACCTGGTGCGACTGATCGCGCTCGCCGGATTGTCGATGCCGGCGTTCTGGATGGGGATGCTGCTGATCCTGTTCCTGTCGGTCTATCTCGACTGGCTGCCTTCGTCGGGCAGCGGCTCGGCGGCCCACATCGTCATGCCGACCATCACGCTGGGGTGGTACTTCGCGGCCTCGCACATGCGCCTGACGCGATCGGCGATGCTCGAAGTCCTGAGCACCGACTACGTGAAGCTCGCGCGATTGAAGGGGCTGCCCGAATGGCAGGTGGTCGTGCGCCACGCACTCAAGGGCGCGCTGATACCGGTTCTGACGCTGGCGGCGATCAACCTCGTGTCGATGGTCAACGCCGCGGTCGTGGTCGAGACGGTGTTCGCCTGGCCCGGGCTCGGCCGATTGCTGTTCGAGGCCATCTCGTTTCGCGACTTCCCTGTGATCCAGGCGGTCGTTCTGCTCGCGGGTGCGATGATCATCGTGGTCAACCTGATGGTCGACATTCTCTATGCGGTGATCGATCCGCGGATTCGCTATGACTGAGCGCGCGCAAGAGCCGATTCAGGCGGTCGTGACTGGATGGATCCGCATTGCCGGCACGTTCCGGCGCTACCCGGTGATCTCGATCGCGATCATGGCAACCTTCGTCCTGGCCGCGCTGGCGGCGCCGCTGATCGCCCCGCACGACCCGGAAATGGGCGCCCTGGCGATGCGTTTTCGCCCGCCGGCGTGGCAAGCCGGCGGCAGTGCGCAGTACCT
>JAHDXY010000446.1 GCA_023384005.1 Burkholderiaceae bacterium
GAACAGATCATCTTCCCCGAGATCGAGTACGACAAGGTCGATGCGCTGCGTGGCATGAACATCAGCATCACGACCACCGCTAAAACCGACGACGAAGCGAAGGCGCTGCTCACCGCGTTTCGCTTTCCGTTCCGTAACTGAGGGTGATGAAGTGGCCAAACTCGCTTTGATCAACCGCGACCTCAAGCGCGAAGCGACTGTCAAGAAGTTCGCCAGGAAGCGGGCCGAACTGCTGGCGACGATCGCGGACCAGGCGCTGTCCGAAGAAGAGCGCTACCAGGCACGGCTGAAGCTGCAGCAACTGCCGCGCAACGCAAGTCCTTCGCGCATTCGCAAGCGCTGCGCGATCACCGGGCGTTCGCGCGGCACGTACCGCAAGTTCGGATTGGCGCGCAACAAGCTGCGCGAGATGGCGATGCGGGGCGAAGTGCCCGGCATCGTCAAGGCGAGTTGGTAACGAGGTATTCATTATGAGCATGAGCGATCCTGTCGCCGACATGTTCACGCGCATCCGCAATGGCCAGCGCGTGGAGAAGAGTTCGGTGACGATGCCGTTGTCCAAGTTGAAGCTCGCGATCGCCCAGGTCCTGAAGGACGAGGGCTACATCGAGGGTTTCGCCGTCAGCGGCGAGAGTGACAAGCCGCAGTTGCAGGTCGACCTGAAGTACTACGCTGGCCGCCCGGTGATCGAGCGCATCGAGCGCGTCTCGCGCCCGGGGCTTCGCATCTACAAGGGCCGTCATGCGCTTCCGCAGGTCATGAACGGGCTGGGTGTGGCGATCGTCACCACTTCGCGCGGCGTGATGACCGACCGCCGGGCGCGCGCCGACGGCGTGGGCGGTGAAGTGCTCGGCTACGTGGCGTAAGGAGAACGAGATGTCCCGAGTCGCCAAGATGCCAGTGAACCTGCCCGCGGGAGTCAATGCCAAGCTGTCCGCGGACTCGATTTCGATCAAGGGGCCGCAGGGCAACCTGGTGCAGCGCCTGAACGCGCTGGTCCGGATCCAGCACGAAGGCAGCACGCTCAGTTTCCAGGCCGCGCAGGAGTCGCGCGAGTCGCACGCGCTCAGTGGAACCTTTCGCGCGCTGGTGGCCAACATGGTCAGCGGCGTGACCACCGGCTTCCAGAAGAAGCTCCTGCTCGTGGGCACCGGTTTTCGCGCGCAATCGCAGGGCGCGAACCTGAACCTCTCGCTCGGGTTCTCGCATCCGGTGGTCTACAGGCTTCCAGAGGGCGTGAAGGCGGAAACACCGACGCAGACCGAGATCGTGATCAAGGGCGCCGACCGCCAGAAGGTCGGGCAGGTTGCCGCGGAGATTCGCGCGCACCGCCCTCCCGAGCCCTACAAGGGCAAGGGCGTGCGCTATTCCGACGAAGTGGTCGCGCTCAAGGAAGTCAAGAAGAAGTAACGGCCGCCAAACAGCACAGGACAACAGACGATGGACAAGAAACAGGGTCGTTTGCGCCGTGCGCGCCAGACACGGCTCAAGATCCGCGAACTGCGCGTGAACCGGCTGACCGTGTTCCGCTCGAATACGCACATCTACGCGAACATCACCGACGCCGCCGGAGAGCGTGTGCTGGTGTCGGCGTCGACGCAGGAGCCGGAAATGCGCACGCAACTCGCGGGAAAGGGCGGCAATCAGGGTGCCGCCACTGCGGTGGGCAAGCGACTCGCCGAAAAGGCGCTCAAGGCGGGGATCGACAGCGTGGCGTTCGATCGCGCTGGCTACCGCTACCACGGCCGCGTCAAGGCGCTGGCTGAAGCCGCCCGCGAGGCCGGCTTGAAGTTCTGACGGACGGAATAGAACCATGGCGAAGAAGATTCAGGCGAGGTTCGGCGGCGAGGATCGCGACGACGGGCTCAAGGAGAAGATGATCTCGGTCAATCGAGTGACAAAGGTCGTCAAGGGCGGACGCATCCTCGGCTTTGCCGCGCTCACGGTCGTGGGCGACGGCGACGGGCGCGTCGGAATGGGCAAGGGCAAGTCCCGCGAGGTGCCGGTCGCGATCCAGAAGGCGATGGACGAAGCGCGGCGCAAGATGTTCAAGGTGAGCCTCAAGGGCGGCACCGTGCACCATACCGTGCACGGCCGACACGGCGCGTCGAACGTGTTCCTGGCGCCCGCGCCCGACGGCACCGGCATCATCGCCGGCGGGCCGATGCGGGCGATCTTCGAGGTGCTCGGTGTGAGCAACATCGTCGCCAAGAGCCACGGCTCGAGCAACCCCTACAACATGGTGCGCGCAACGCTCAACGCGCTTCGCGCGGTGAACACGCCGGCCGAAGTGGCCGCCAAGCGCGGCAAGTCGGTCGAGGAGATCCTCGGCTGAGGCGCGTGCGGCGCGCACGGCGCGCGGCGGCG
>JAHDXY010000447.1 GCA_023384005.1 Burkholderiaceae bacterium
CCCTCCTCCTCTTCCTCCTCCGCCCCTTCGCTCTCGGCGCCGAGGATCTCACCGAAGTTCGCCCGTTCAACCTCTCGGAGATTGCCGGGACCGACACGCCGCCGAACGACGACGATCTCTACGGCGACGACCCAGCCTACCTCGCCGGGCGCCGCCGCGGGCAACGCGAGGGTTTCCGCCAGGGCGTCGAGACGACGCAAAAGCAGGCGACGCGCGCGGCGCAACTCGCCGCGTCGCTCGCCGAGCAGTTCGCGATGCTCGAGCAGTCGGTCGCCGACGAACTGGTCGACCTGGCGATCGAGATCGCGCGGCACACGCTGCGCAAGGCCATCGCCACCGACCGCGACGCGATCGTCACCGTGGTGCAGGAGGCGGTGTCTTCGCTGATCGACGAGCGCTCCAGCTTCACGGTGCTCGTCAATCCCGCCGACCTCGCACAGGTCGAGGGGGCGATCGGAGCCGCGCTGCAACAGCGCAACGGCCGCGTCGCGGCCGACGCCTCGATCGCACGCGGCGGGTGTCGCGTGACCTCGCCGGTCGCCGACATCGACGCGACGATCGCCACGCGCTGGCAGCGCGTGCTCGCGTCGATCGGACGGATCGACGCGACTGGCGTCGAGGCCGCCGATGGCTGAGGCAGCGATTCGCGAGCAGCCGGCGCACGAGGTCGCGCCGCGGCGGGCGCGGGTGTCGTCGCTGCTGCGGCGCCACGGCGAGTTCGTCGCGGTGTCGCAGCCGATCGCCGTCTGCGGCAAGCTCGTGCGCGTCGCCGGACTCGTCCTCGATGCCACCGGGCTTCGCCTTCCCGTGGGCAGCATCTGCGTGGTCGACCAGCCGCCCGGGTCCGACGTGCCGTCGATCGAGGCCGAAGTGGTCGGATTCGGCGACGACCGGCTCTACCTGATGCCGACCGGGCACATACAGGGCCTGTCGCCCGGCGCTCGCGTCATGCCGATCGAGATGCCGGTGCGCGCCCCGCGCCTGGGCACCGAGTCGCACCCCTGGCGGCGCAACACCGATCGGATGCGTCACCTGCCGATCGGCTCCGGCCTGCTCGGACGCGTCGTCGATGCGCGCGGCGAGCCGCTCGACCGCCTCGGCCCGCTCGAGAGCGTACGCGCCGAACCGATCCAGCGAAGAGCGCTGGGAGCGATGGAGCGCGAGCCGGTTCGCACCCCGCTGGACACCGGAATCCGCGCGATCAACGCGATGCTCACCGTCGGTCGCGGACAACGTCTCGGGCTGTTCGCCGGCGCCGGTGTGGGCAAGAGCGTGCTGCTCGGGATGATGGCGCGCTTCACCGAAGCCCAGGTCATCGTCGTCGGCCTGATCGGCGAGCGCGGCCGCGAGGTGAAGGAGTTCATCGAGGACATCCTGGGCGAAGAGGGCCTGCGGCGCTCGATCGTCGTCGCCGCACCCTCCGATTCGCCGCCGTTGCTGCGAATGCAGGGCGCCGTCTACGCAACAGCGATCGCCGAGCATTTCCGCGATCGCGGACAGCAGGTACTGCTGCTGATGGACTCGCTTACACGCTACGCGATGGCTGCCCGCGAAGTGGCACTCGCGATCGGCGAGCCGCCGGCGACGAAGGGCTATCCGCCGTCGGTCTTCGCGCGCCTGCCGCAGCTCGTCGAGCGCACCGGAAACGGCGGCCGCGGCAAGGGGTCGATCACCGCGTTCTACACCGTTCTCGCCGAAGGCGACGACCAGAACGACCCGATCGCCGACGCGGCCCGCTCGTTCCTCGACGGGCACTTCGTGCTGTCGCGCTCGCTGGCCGACAGCGGGCACTATCCGGCGATCGACATCGAGCAGTCGGTGTCGCGCGTCATGCACAACGTCACCGACGCGCGGCACCAGCAGCTGGCGCGCCGGATCAAGGCACTGTGGTCGCGCTACCAGCGCAGTCGCGACCTGATCTCGGTCGGCGCCTACGTCGCCGGCACCGACGCCGAGATCGACCAGGCGATCGCCCTGCACCCGCGCATCGCCGAGATGCTGCACCAGTCGATGCACGAGAGCAGCACGCTGGCGCAGGCGCGCGACGCGCTCGAGACGCTTCTCGCCCCGTCGGGTGACCGATGACACGGCGCGCGACACTGTCGTTTCTGATCGAACTGCAGCGCCGCGAGCGCGACCGCGTCGCCGGCCTCGCGGCGCGCGCACGCTCCGAATCGGAGTCGGCGAGCTCGACGCTGCAGATGCTCCAGGGTTATCGACGCGACTACGACACGCGTTCGCCCAAGGTCGCGCGCCGCGCGTTCAGCGCCGTGGCCGTGGACGTGCACGAACGCTTCACCGCAAAGCTGGACCACGCGAACGTCGAACAGGATCGACT
>JAHDXY010000048.1 GCA_023384005.1 Burkholderiaceae bacterium
GTCGGCCGACTGCGTGATTCGCATCAGCGGCTTGGCATGAAAGCTGTCGGCGACGACCGCCAGTTCGGCCACCGGCCGCTGCAGCCGGTAGACCCGAAAGAAGCCCGGCGCACCCAGAACAGCGAGCCCATCGGCAGCGTGATTCCAGAACTCGCGATCTTCCGCAAGCGCCTCGAACGGGCGCAGCAGCGCCGGGATGTCGCGTGCCGGGTACTTCTCGCGCAGCGACGCGGCCAAGCGCTTGACCAGATTGCGAAAGCGCAGCGGGTCCTGCGCGTTGTCGGGATGCTGTCGATGGGTCGGCTGATAGAGCGACAGGCACGGCGTCTCGCGCTCTGCCAGCAACACGGCGGGGTAGTCGTGGGTCAGTGAATGCATGGGGGTTAGCTCCAAGGGTTGTCAGGCGCGAAACACCTGCGCGCTTCGTTCGAAATCGTCGGGCGCCTCATCCCCGGTGAAGATCGCCGGGTTTTGCGACGAGCGCCGTGCGCAGTTTACGCGCCACACGCCATGCGGCACGGCTCGCATGCGTGCGCCGCCCCAGGCCATCAGCCCGGCAACCAGGAAGAAGCGGGCACCACGACCGATCAACGAAGCCAGGGCAAACGGTAGCAGCGCCATCGACAGAGCGCCGGCGGCGATGGTGAACACCTTGTAGGGATTGGCGAGGCTCATCGGCACGAGCATCACATCCGGCGGAATCGGGAAGAACGACGATTCGGCGAAGCTGAGCCCGCCCAGGTACCACGGCGCATGACGGTGGCGCGACCAGCGCATCGCGCGCTGGCTGAGCGAGGAAAAAACCCGCATCAATCAGTCGCCGCGCACGATGGCCATGATCTCGAGCCTGGAGTCATGCTGTTCGGGGTTCAACGTGGGTTCTCCCACTTGAGCTGGAACTCGATCTCTTCCGACTCGCCTTCGCGTTCATGCTCGATACTGCAGATTGCCCGCGCCGGAACGGAGACCCTCTCGCCGGCGATCTGGATTTCAAAGCGCTCGCCCTGTTCGAGCGCGTCGGCCAGGCGCCGCAACTTCGTGATGAACTCCGGCAGGGGATAGCTTTTCTCCACGTCGCGTTCAGGTTTGCTGTTCATGCTTGGTGCCCTTTCATTTGGTCAGAGTAGGTAAACAGAGAGGTTTTCTCGACCTCGGTACGGCCAAGCCGGCGAGGCGTGGGTGTGCAAGGGGCAGCGGTCATTCGAATGCCTCAGGAAATCAGGACATACTGCCCCGGCGCGTCGCCGACGACAGGCAGGCCGGCGCGCGGTGCGCCCATCGACGGCGGCGCCACTCGGGCACCGGCGCGCGCGCTCAGCCACGGCTCCCAGCTTGGCCACCACGAGCCGTCGATGCTCGGCGCACTGGCGATCCAGGTGTCGGGGTCGACGTAGCGTCCGTCGGCGGCGCGGGTCGTGATCTGATGGCTGCGCGTGACGCCCGGGCCCGGCGGGTTGACGACGCCGACGTTGTGGCCACCCGTGGTCAGGCAGAAGGTCACTTCGGTATCGGTCAGCAAGTGAATCTTGTAGACGGATTTCCACGGCGACACGGTGTCGCGCTCGGTGCCGACGACGAAGGTCGGCGCGCGGATGTCGGTGAGCGCGATCGGCAGGCCGTCGACCCGGTAGCGGCCCTCGGCCAGGTCGTTGTTCAGATACAGGCTGCGCAGATACTCGCTGTGCTGGCGGTACGGCATGCGCGTGGCGTCGGCATTCCAGGCCATCAGGTCGGTCATCGGCCGCCGGACGCCGAACAGATAGTCACGCACCATGCGCGACCAGACCAGATCGCGCGAGTTGAGCAGGGCGAACGCGCCGGCCATCTGCTTGCCGTCGAGGTAGCCGCGCTCCCACATGATGTCTTCCAGGTAGGCGAGCTGGCTCTCGTCGATGAACAGCGACAACTCGCCCGGTTCGGTAAAGTCGAGCTCGGTGGCGAGCAGCGTCAACGATCCCAGCCGGGTGTCTTCGTCGCGCGCCAACGTGGCGGCGGCAATCGCCAGCAACGTGCCGCCCAGGCAGTACCCAACCGCGTTCACCGGGCGCTTCGGTACGATTTGCGTGGTCGCGTCGAGTGCGGCAAACACGCCCTGTTCGAGATAGTCGTCCATGCCGAGGTCGCGGTCGCTCGAATCCGGGTTCTTCCACGACACCATGAACACCGTGTGCCCGCGTTCGACGAGATAACGCACCAGGGAGTTCTCCGGCGACAGGTCGAGGATGTAGTACTTCATGATCCACGACGGCACGATCAGCACCGGATCGGCATAAACGGTATCGGTCTGCGGCGCGTACTGGATCAGCTCGATCAAGTCGTTGCGGTAGACCACCTTGCCCGGCGTCACCGCCACCTCGTATCCGGGGCGGAATCGTTCGGTGCCTTCAGCGGGCTCGCCCGACAGCAGGCGCAGCGCGTCGTCCCGCCAGTACTGCGCACCGCGCACGAGGTTGGCGCCGCCTTCCTCGGCGGTCCTGGCGATCAGTTCAGGGTTGGTGGCGAAGAAGTTCGACGGCGACACCATGTCCAGGAGCTGGCGCGTCATGAACGTGCTCACCTGTTCGTGATGCTGGCTGACGCCGCTGACGTCGGTGGTCGCGTTGTGCCACTGCTGTTGGACGAGCAGAAACGCCTCGTGGATCACGTTGAACGGCCAGCGTTGCCATTGCGGCGCCGCGAAGCGCTTGTCCTGCGGCAAGGGTTCGATGCAGCGTGGGGTTTCGCCGCTCACGGCTCGGGCGCTGTACGTCGCGAGCCGGGCCGCCTTGCGCAACGCTTTCTCGACGAGTTCTTTCTGCTTGCCCGGCGCCATCGCCAGATGCAACCACCAGTCGGCGTACGACGCGGCCATCGTCACCGGCGACAGGCCTTGCGTCAGCCGGCCCAGCGCCGCATTGATCATGCGATCGATGTTGCGGCGGGCGGCCGCTTCCGCGACGTCGTCCGCGTTGGCGCAGGGCCGTGGTTCGACTGTCGCGGGCAACGCGCCGGCAGTGGGCGGCGCGGCCGGCGTCCGCAGCCTGGCTTTGCGCGTCTTCGCCGGGCGCTTGCTTGCAACGCCGACAGATCCTGATTCGGCCACGGTGGTCTTGGTCATTTGCTTCGTCCTTGCTGGTCTACGGGGCCTGCTCGATGGTTTGCGCAAACACGGCCGGCCTGATCGATGAGCGCGCGCGTCATGACGCCTGTGCCGATCAATCGTGCGCCTTGCCGGTTCATCGTCGCCAACGACTCGGTCGCCGCCCGGTCCGCGTAGGTGACCCCGGACAGGTCCACTTCGATCGACGCGCGGGGATCGGCTGCCCGGGCGCGCAGCCAGGTGTGCAGCAGTTCGCTTGTTTCGGGCTCAACGAGTCGCCCCTCGACCACCAGCCGGATCACCTCTTCGTCGTTGACGATCGTCACCTTGAGCATTCGCCTTTCCCGTCCCTCTCGGCGCGCGGATGCGAACCGAGTTGCGAACCAAGTTGCAAGTGGCGTGCCAGCGCCGTCCGAATCGCCATGAAGCCCTGCATGCGCTTGATTTGGGGTGGGTATCGAGCCATCGCCATCGCCGGGGCGGCGCAATTGTGGCGGCGTGGTGCTGCCGAGGCGTCGGCGTCTGCCGCCATGTCGGCACCCGCTGACGCCTGCCGGGACCGGCCCCGGTGCCTGATCCGGGACACGCCGGCACTTCAGAGGCGGCCTGCGCATGGGCCGACGGGGTCGATGCACAGGCTCGGGAACGCCCGCGGGCATGGCCTCGGCCGAGACTTGGCATGCCAATTGCATCGTCATCGCTGTCGGGCGTGAAAGAATGGGTGCAGCGAGAATGGGTGCAGCGAGTTCAGATGGCAACCAGCACCGTCGATGGAATTCTCTCGAAGTCACCGCCCGCCCGGCGCAGCAGCGGCTCGCATTCGGCCGTCATTGAAAGGAACTCAGCATCATGAAACGCAACGACCAACTCACCGCCACCGACCAGACCCGTCCTGAGCCGCTCAACCAGCGCCGGGCCTTCCTGATGCTCGGCGCTGCCGGGGCCACAGCTGCGGCGCTTCGACCGGGCACCGCGCACGCGGCCAGCAAGGTCAAGACCCAGGCTCGTATCGTCGTCGCGGGAGCAGGCGCGGCGGGCCTTTCGGCCGCATCGCGCCTGGCGGCGGCACTCGAGGGCGCGAAGATCACCCTAATCGATCCGCGCAAGGAGCATTTCTACCAACCCGGCTTCACGCTGGTGGGTTCCGGGGTCAAGCCAACAGGCTATGTCGTGTCGAGCACCGCCGAGTACGTGCCCGGCAGCGTGAGCCTGGTTCAGCAGCGCGTCGCGGAGTTCGACCCGGAAGGCAACAAGGTCGTCACCGACGGCGGACAGACCCATGCCTACGACTTCCTCATCGTGGCCACCGGCATGACGCTGGAATACGGCCAGATCGAGGGCATGAGCGAAGCGCTGATCGGCAAGGACGGCATCGGCAGCGTTTACCACAGCCCGGCGGCGGCACAGGCGACCTGGCAGTCGATGTCGGCGTTTGCGGACAAGGGCGGCACGGGTCTGTTCCTGCGGCCCGACACCGAAATGAAGTGCGCCGGTGCGCCGCTCAAGTATACCTTCCTGACCGAAGACCATCTCAGCCGTCGTGGCCAGCGCAGCAAGGCCAAGTTGATCTACAACGCCAACAACAAGAGCCTGTTTGGCGTGCCGATCGTCTCGGAGAAAGTGCGCATGCTGTTCCAGGAACGCGGTATCGACGTCAACTACGAGCGCGTGCTCAAGGCGATAGATCCGGGCAAGCGCATCGCCACTTTCCGAACACCCCAGGGCACCGAAGAACAGGGCTACGACTTCATCCACGTCGTTCCGCCCATGCGCGCGCCCGAGGCCATCCGCAACAGCCCGCTGCCCTGGAAAACCGGCGCCTGGGCCGACGAGGGCTGGATGGAGGTGGACAAAGGCACGCTGCGCCACGCACGCTTTCGCAACGTCTTCGGGGTGGGCGACATCGCCGGCGTGCCAAAGGGCAAGACGGCCGCCAGCGTGAAATGGCAGGTGCCGGTGGCCCTCGATCACCTCGTGGCCGAGATCGCCGGCAAGACTTCGGACGCGCGCTACAACGGCTACACCTCTTGTCCGCTGATTACTCGGCTGGGTCGGGCCATGCTGGTGGAGTTCGACTACCAGAACAACCTGACGCCGTCCTTCCCCGGGGTGATCGCGCCGCTGGAAGAGCTCTGGGTCAGTTGGGTCATGAAGACCATGGCGCTCAAGCCCACCTACATCAGCATGCTGCGCGGCCGCGCATAAGGAGATGAAATCGTGAAAGACCTCGACCCCCTCATCCTGCTGGCCGTCTTCCAGGAAATGCTCGGCCCCTTGCTTTGGCTGCTGCTGGCTGTGGTTGTGCTCGGCCTGTTGGCGTTCGTTGCCTTGCTGATTCGCGAGAAAGAACTGGTTTCGCGGCGGCTGGTTCGATCCGAGGCGGCAGGCCTGCTCGGTGGCGCATTGGCATTGATACTGATGGCCAAGGTGTCTTCTTCGGGCTTCACGGATGCCGCGGGCCCGATCGACTGGTTTCTGATTGCGCTGGTCTTCGGCCTCGGCCTGGTTGGCTCGACCATCCTCGTCTACACCGTGGCTGGCTGGTTGTCCGTGCGCAGTCGCCAGACCTACTCGAACGAGAAGCGCTGACATGCCGTCGACCCTCACCACGGACGTCGCCGTCATTGGCGCCGGTACCGCCGGGCTCACTGCCTTCAGTGAACTGCGTCGCCTCGGCCTGACGTCGGTCCTCATCGACCATGGCCCGCTGGGCACCACCTGCGCGCGCGTGGGCTGCATGCCCTCCAAGGCAGCCTTGCAGGCCGGCCACCAATGGGGCACGCTGCGCGCGCTTCTGAAAGGGGCGCCGACGCCAGCGGCAGCGACGAAACCCATCGACCTATGGCGCCAGGCCCGCGCGACACGCGACCTGCTGGCCGGCAACGCGGCGAAGCGCACCAGTGACTTCGCCGCGCAGCAACTCATCATGGGCACGGCCCGCTTCACCGGGCCGGACACACTGCTCGTGGACGATCAGACCATCCGTGCCCGGGCTTTTGTCGTCGCCACAGGCTCGCAGCCCATCGTGCCAAAAACGCTGGCGTCCTTGGGCGATCGGCTGCTCACTACCGACAACCTGTTCGACCTGGACACGCTGCCCGGCAGCGTCGGCATGCTGGGTCTGGGCGCCGTCGGGCTGGAAATGGGCCTGGCACTGTCGCGGCTCGGGATTCGCGTGGTCGCCGCCGACATGAAGGACCTGCCCGCAGGCATCACCGATCCGCAGATCGGTGCGCGCGCGATCGAGCGCTTTGGCACCGAACTGACGATGTGGTTCGGCCGAGCTGCCGAAGCCACACGTCAGGGTCACGGTGTCGAGCTGCGCAGCGGCAATGCGACAACCCAGGTGGATGTGATTCTGGCCGCGCTGGGCCGCCAGCCCAAGCTCCAGGCCCTGGATCTGCACCAGGCCGGCGTGCCGCTCGATGAGCGCGGCCAGCCAAGCTTGAATCCTCAGACGCTGCGCGCCGGCTCATCCAATGTGTTTGTTGCCGGGGACGCCAGCGCGCTGCGGCCACTGATGCACGAAGCCGCCGATGAAGGACGAATCGCCGCTCGCGCTGCCGCACACATGCTCGATGGCCGCGATGTCGAGTTGCCATCGCGGCGTACGCCGATGGCGATCGTGTTCACCGACCCCGACATCGCCATGGTCGGCCGGGGCTACGACGCGCTGGATCTCGAGCGAACCGTGATCGGGATCGCCCGGGGCGCTGCAGACGGTCGTTCGCGCATCATGGGGGCCGAGGGCAACCTGGTTCATCTGTATGTGGACCGCGGCGACAGCCGCCTGCTCGGCGCAAGCCTGATCGCCACCCATGGCGAGCATCTGGCCCACCTGCTGGCCTGGGCCATCCAGCGCGGCGAAACGGTCGACGATCTGCTGGGGATGCCGTACTACCACCCCAGCATCGAAGAGATGGTCCAGAGCGCTCTCATCGATGCGGGCCGCCAACTGAGGGCCGCGTCGTGACGGTCTTGCCCACGCTTGCCACGACCCCATCGACAAGCCTCGCGTCCGCTCGAACGGGCGCGGCCGCGGGTGCGTACACTGGGCCGATCGTTCCACGGAAATATTTTCAGGGAGATTGAAATGTCCAGACTTCAAGACAAAGTTGCATTGATCACGGGCGGCGCCAACGGTCTTGGCGAAGCGATCGCCCAGCGCATGTCCGAAGAGGGCTGCGCGGTGATGATCGTCGATCGCGACCCGCATGGGCGCGAAGTTGCCGAGAAACTCAAGGCGGCCGGGCGCAAGGCCGCCTTTCAGGCCTGCGACGTGACCGACGAGGCGCAGGTGAAGGCGGCCGTTCAGGCCGCAGTCGACCAGTTCGGCCGCCTCGACGTGCTGGTGAACAACGCCGGTATCGAAGGTGTCAACAAGCCGACCGACCAGCTCGAGCTCGCCGAATGGGAGGCCGTGATGGCGGTGAACACGACCGGCGTCTTTCTGTGCACCAAGCATGCCATCGCGCCGATGCGCAAGGCCGGTGGCGGGTCCATCGTCAACATCTCGTCGATCTACGGCATCGTCGGTGGCGCTGACATTCCGCCCTATCACGCCTCCAAGGGGGCGGTGCGAACGATGTCGAAGAACGATGCACTGAGCTTCGCACCCGACAGGATCCGCGTGAATTCGGTTCACCCGGGCTTCATCTTCACGGCGCTGGTCGATCGCTACGTCAAGGACGCCGGCATGCAGCACGACCAGGCCAAGGCCAGCCTGGACGCGCTGCATCCGCTGGGCGGCACCGGGCATCCGGACGACATCGCCTGGGGCGTGGTCTATCTGGCTTCCGATCATGCGCGATGGGTGACCGGTAGCGAACTGGTGATCGACGGCGGGTACACGGCGCGTTGATGACGCGTTTGCGGCACGTCCTTTGACCATCGTGCTCCGGATGGAGACACCGACTATGTCTGCGTCGCCGATGGCGATGGCCCGATCGTTTCCAGCATCCAATCGATCTGCCACGACTTCGGTTCTGGTGTCGTGGCGGGTGATACCGGCGTCATCCTGCAAAAACCGCGGCAGCTTCTGCATGGGCGGCGATGGTGCTGCGATGGGCTATTGAACCACCCTGGTTTGCAGGTGAACAGGCTCTGCATACCCCGATATTGCAAGACCCGACTTCGCAGATGCGTCATCGCGCGAAGCTCGGAGATCCCACATCCCGAACATCAAGGAGCTCGAAGATGACCCGCTCGAACGAAGATACCAAGTCCACACCCCACACCACCACCGACGCCGGTGCCCCCGTGGCCAGCGACGAGCATTCGCTGACCATCGGCGCCGACGGGCCGATCGTGCTGCACGACCACTATCTGATCGAGCAGATGGCCAACTTCAACCGTGAGCGCATTCCCGAGCGCCAGCCTCATGCCAAGGGCGCCGGCGCATTCGGCCACTTCGAGGTGACGAAGGACGTCAGCGCGTACACGCGCGCGGCCGTGTTCCAGCCCGGCACCAGGACCGACACGCTGATCCGGTTTTCCACCGTGGCGGGCGAGCAGGGCAGCCCCGACACCTGGCGTGACCCGCGTGGTTTTTCGCTGAAGTTCTACACCAGCGAAGGCAACTACGACATGGTCGGCAACAACACGCCGGTGTTCTTCTTGCGCGACCCGATGAAGTTCCAGCATTTCATCCGCAGCCAGAAGCGCCGCGCCGACAGCGGCTTGCGCGACCACGACATGCAGTGGGACTTCTGGAGCCTGTCGCCCGAAACGGCGCACCAGGTGACGTGGCTGATGGGCGACCGCGGCATCCCCAAGACATGGCGTCACATGGACGGTTTTTCGAGCCACACCTTCATGTGGGTGAACGCCAAGGGCGGGAAATTCTGGGTCAAGTACCACTTCAAGAGCGACCAGGGCATTGAGTTCCTGACGCAGGACGAGGCCGATCGCATCGCCGGCGTCGACGCCGACTACCACCGCCGCGACCTTTTCGAATCGATCCGCAAGGGCGAGCACCCGAGCTGGACGCTGCACATGCAGATCATGCCGTTCGAGGCAGCCAAGAGCTACCGCTTCAACCCCTTCGACCTGACCAAGGTGTGGCCGCACAAGGACTACCCGCTGATCGAAGTCGGCCGCCTGACGCTGAACCGCAACCCGACCGATTTCCACACCGAGATCGAGCAGGCCGCGTTCGAGCCGAACAACCTGGTGCCCGGCATCGGCCTGAGCCCCGACAAGATGCTGCTCGGGCGTGGCTTCGCCTACAGCGACGCGCACCGTGCGCGGCTGGGCGTCAACTACAAGCAGATCCCGGTGAACCAGCCGAAGGTGCCGGTGCACAGCTACAGCAAGGACGGTGCGATGCGCGTGCACAACGTTGCCGACCCGGTGTATGCACCGAACTCCTATGGCGGCCCGAAGGCCGACCCCTCACGCACCGACGACGCCGGGCTGTGGTACGCCGACGGCGACATGGTCCGCAAGGCCTACACGCTGCGCAAGGACGACGACGACTGGGGCCAGGCCGGAACGCTGGTGCGCGAGGTGATGGACGAAGCGGCGCGCGAGCGGCTGGTGAGCAACATCGTCGGTCACCTCAAGGCCGGTGTGTCGAAACCGGTGCTGGCGCGCGCCCTCGAGTACTGGCGCAACGTCGACCGCAAGCTGGGCGAGCGCGTCGCCGCGGGCCTGCAGGGCTGAGCGCGATGACATCCGAACGGCGTTGCAAACGCCGAGTGATACAGTCCCCGGATGAACCCCGACACGAGCCCGGAATCTACGGCCGACACGGCCGGCATCGCGCGCGCGTCTGTGGCCGCGCAGCCGCCGAGTTCGAACGCCGTTGTTCGCCCCGGCTCGTGGGAAGCCAGCGACACGCTGGCGGCCCTGGTCGATACCCTGGCAGGCCACGCGGACCTGACCAGTCTGTTGCGATCCTTGGCCGGTGTCATCGGCAGGGTCATCGAGTTCGACTCCGTCAGCGTGATGCTGCACGACGCCGACAAGAACGTGATGCGTGCCTATGCGCATGGCGCCCCGTTGACGGCGACCGGCCGACAGGGCGACGAGTTTGCTCTGGACGACTGCCCGCAGGGCGTCGTCTGGCGTACGCAAGAACCGGTGATGATCAGCGACACCCGGCAAGATCATCGCTTCAGCTTCGTTCAGGACGTATGCATTGAGGCTGGGTTGTGCTCGTACTGGGTGCTGCCGCTGACGACGGCCCGCGACAAACTGGGAGCGCTCGCGTTCGGCAATCGGCGGCCGGACGCCTTCCGCACCTGCCACCCGGCCCTGCTGCAGCGGGTAGCGCGCATCGTCGCCGTGTCGGTCGAAGCCGCCGAGAACGCTGCGCGATGCCTGAAGCTGCAAGAGCGTGCCGAGCATGAGCGCGATCGACTCGGCATGCTGCTGGACCTCACCAACACGTTGGTGGCGACGCGCGAACTGGATAGCGTTCTGCGCGCGGCTTCGACCACCCTGCGCCGCCTGGTCGATCACGACGCGGCGGGCCTCAGCCTGTACGACCCGACGACTGGTGCATCTCAGGTGGTGGCGTTCGACGAGCGACCGAATGGCGAGGCGATCGCCCGCTTCGTCGACCATCCTCAGGCCGGATCTCGCTTTGCCCGCATGCTCGAGACACGCGTGCCCTTCGCCCGCGAGCAACTCGACGCGGCCGAGTTTCCGGACGATCGTACGACCGCCAAGGTGGTCGCGCTAGGTTTCGTGTCTTTCTGCAGCGTGCCGATCATCGACCAGGACCAGGTCATCGGCGCCTTGAGCCTGGGGCGACGGCGCCGCGAGGCCTTCACAGCCGATGAAATCGCCCTGATCGGCCAGACCGGCACGCAACTGGCCCTGGCCATCGCGAACGCCAGGGCTCATGACGAGGTCCGCAGCCTGAAGGACAGGCTCGACGAAGAGAACAGGTATTTGACCGAGGAGATTCGAAGCGCCATCGGTTTCGACGAAATCGTCGGCAGCAGCGCCGGGCTGCGGCATGTGCTCGACCAGGTAGCCATCGTTGCACCCACCGACTCGACCGTGTTGATCGAGGGCGAAACCGGCACCGGCAAGGAGCTCATCGCGCGCGCCATCCACGAGCGCAGCGCACGCAGCGAACGGGCGCTGATCAAGGTCAACTGCGCCGCCATTCCTGAAGGCCTGCTCGAGAGCGAGTTGTTCGGTCACGAAAAAGGCTCGTTCACCGGTGCGATCAGCCAGCGCAAGGGCAAGTTCGAGCTGGCCAACGGCGGCACGATCTTTCTCGACGAGATCGGCGACATGCCGCGGGACATGCAGGCCAAGCTGCTGCGTGCCTTGCAGGAACGAGAGATCGAACGCGTCGGCGCCAGCGAGACGATCGCGCTGGACGTGCGCGTCATCGCCGCCACCAACGTCGACCTGAAGAAACGGGTGACGGACAACGAGTTTCGCGCCGACCTGTACTATCGTCTCAACGTTTTTCCGCTTCGACTGCCGCCGCTGCGCGAGCGCCGCGGCGACATCGCGCTGCTTGTGAACTGGTTCACCCAGAAGCTGTCGCGACGGATGCGCAAACGCATCGAATCGGTGCCGGCGCGGGTCATGCGTGCGCTCGAAGCCTATGCCTGGCCGGGCAACATCCGTGAGCTCGAGAACGTCATCGAGCATGCCGTCATCGTGTCCCATGGCGACGTGCTCGAAGTGCCGAACAGCGCGCTGCAGGGTCCGGCGACGGCGCCGGGCGGGGACGAAACCCTGGAGTCGGTCGAACGCGAGCACATCCTGCGCGTGCTCGCCGAGTGCAAGTGGGTGCTCGGCGGCCCCGACGGCGCGGCGGCGCGGCTGGGCCTGAAGAGAACCACGCTGCAATCCCGCATGGGGCGGCTCGGAATCGCGCGGCCGGTCTGACAATCGTGGGTCAGTGAAAGCACGGGTTCTTCCAACGGTTGTCAGTCGCGGAACAGCTTCGGATTGCGTTCGATGAACCTGTCGATCCAGATGTCGACGAAGGAACTCCGGTTTCGTTTCATGTGCCACAAGGCGAAGGCGCTGATCACGAGTGCGCCGAACGCGTCGACGATCAGGAAACCGAGGATTCCGAGCAACAAACCGGATGTGGTGTGCAGGGCGATGTCCCACCACCAGAAGCGTTCGTAGTAGCTGCGAAACTCGCCGAGGAAAAGCGCGGCGAAGACGAACAGGATCGCGAGCAGCTCGTACTCGGCCGGGATGCGAACGGGCAGTCGATCGCCGAGAACCGCCGGCGCGCTGGTGACGACCATGATCGTGAGCAACCAGACGCCATTGATCCACGAACCCTGGGCGAGCAGCAGGACCAGTTCGATCGCCATCACGGTCTGCAGGACCAGCACGACGCCGAGTTGCACTCGCGACCGGCGCGTCATGCATCACCTTCCCCTCTTCGCTCTAGCCGATCGCCTGACGAATTCGACTGCGACAGCAGCAACTGTCGCAACACCATGTCGAGGATGCCGCCACTGGCGAAATACTCGGCTTCGGCCGGCGCATCGATCCTCACCGTCGTCTCGAACTTCGTTTGCGACCCGTCCTGCCGGATCGCCGACACGACGGCGCCTTGACGCGGCTCGATGCCGTCCGCCAAGCCGCTTATGGTGAACGACTCGCGGCCGGTCAATCCGAGCGATCGCGCCGATTCGCCGTCCTTGAACTGCAACGGCAGCACCCCCATGCAGACGAGGTTGCTGCGGTGGATTCGCTCGTAGCTCTGGGCGATGACGGCCTTGACGCCGAGCAGCGCCGGGCCTTTGGCGGCCCAGTCGCGCGAACTCCCCGAGCCGTACTCGCGCCCGGCGATGACGATCAGCGGCGTGCCCTCTGCCTGATAACGCATTGCGGCGTCGTAGATGCTCATCTTGTCGCCGCTTGGCACGTGCACCGTCCACGGTCCTTCGATGCCCTGCGCCATCGCGTTGCGCAGCCGGATGTTGCCGAAGGTGCCGCGCATCATGACCTCGTGGTTGCCACGGCGCGAACCGAAGCTGTTGAATTCAGCCCGTGGCACACCTTGTTCGACCAGATACTTGCCGGCCGGCGAATCGGCGCCGATCGACCCCGCCGGCGAGATGTGGTCGGTGGTGATCGAGTCGCCCAGCAGCGCCAGTGCACGCGCGCCTTCGATGTCGGCCGGCGCTGCCGGCTCATCGGCGAAGTCGATGAAGAACGGCGGCTCGCGCAGGTAGGTCGAGTCGTCGGACCACTCGAACAGGGTGCCGGTCGGCGCCGGCATGCTCTTCCACTTCTCGTCACCCGCGAAGATGCGCCCGTACTCGAGCTCGAACTGCTGCACCGCCACCGACGAGGCGATCAGCGCTTCGACCTCCTCGGCCGTCGGCCAGATGTCCTTCAGATACACCGGCTTGCCGTCGGCGCCGGCGCCCAGCGGGTCACGCGTCAGGTCACCCAGCACCGTGCCGGCCAGCGCGTAGGCGACGACCAGAGGCGGCGACGCCAGGTAACTCGCCTTCACCTGGGGGTGAATGCGGCCCTCGAAGTTGCGGTTCCCCGAGAGCACCGCCGCCACCGTCAGGTCCTCGCCCAGGACCAGGTCGGCGACTTCCTCAGGCAACGGGCCGGAATTGCCGATGCACGTCGTGCAGCCGTAGCCCACCAGGTTGAAACCGAGCGCCTCAAGGTGCGGCGTCAGGCCCGCCCTGTCGAGGTATTGCGTGACGACACGCGAACCCGGCGCCAGCGACGTCTTCACCCACGGGCGCGATCGCAGGCCGGCTTCGACCGCCTTCTTGGCCAGCAGACCAGCGGCGATCATGACCGACGGGTTCGACGTGTTGGTGCAACTGGTGATGGCCGCGATGACGACCGATCCGTGAGTCACGGATTTCGCGGCATTCGGCTGTTCCAGTCGTTCCGGGGGCGACTTGAGAAACTCGCCGGCCTTGGAGCCGCCGTCGGCGAGCAGCCGTGCAATCTCGTTCGCACTTGCCTTCGCCGCCGTGCCTTCGGCCGCCGACTGAAACGACTGCGCCACAGCCGCCAGCGCAACCCGATCCTGCGGCCGCTTCGGCCCCGCGACGCTCGGCTCGACCTTGCTCAGGTCCAGGTCGAGCACTTCGCTGAATGCCGGCTCGGCATCGCCGTCGGTCCTGAACAGACCCTGCTCGCGCGTGTAGCGCTCGACCTGGTCGACGCAGTCGCCGCGCCCGGTCAGGCGCAGGTACTTCAAGGTATTCGCGTCGACCGGGAACAGCGTTGCCGTGGCGCCGAACTCGGGCGACATGTTCGACAGCGTGGCGCGGTCGGCAATGCCCAGGCTGCTCAGCCCGGGACCAAAGAACTCGACGAACTTGCCGACGACGCCGTGCGCCCGCAGCATCTGCGTCAACGTCAGCACGAGGTCGGTCGCCGTCGTGCCGGGCGGCAGCTCGCCGCGCACCCTGACGCCGACGACGACGGGCTTGGGCAGGAACATCGGCTGGCCCAGCATCGCGGCTTCGGCTTCGATGCCGCCAACGCCCCAGCCCAACACGCCGAGGCCGTTGATCATCGGAGTGTGCGAATCGGTGCCGACGAGGGTGTCGGGAAAGACCCAGCCGTCGCGCTCGATGACGACGCGCCCCAGGTGCTCGAGGTTGACTTGATGGCAGATGCCCATGCCAGGCGGCACGACGCGGAAACCATCGAAGGCCTGCTGCGCCCAGTTCAGCAGCGCGTAGCGCTCGCGGTTGCGCCGATACTCCCATTCGAGATTGACGGCATAGGCGTCGGCGTTGCCGTAGCGATCGACCTGCACCGAGTGGTCGATGATCAGATCGACAGGGACGAACGGGTTGACGCGCCCGGGGTCGGCGCCGGCTCGCTTCATCGCGCTGCGCATCGCCGCCAGGTCGACCGCGGCCGGCACGCCGGTGAAGTCCTGCATCAGGACGCGTGCCGGCATGAAGGCGAGCGACGCCTCGGCGCCATTTGGCCAGCTCGCGAGCGCCTCGACATCGGCCGCCGTCACGTCGCGCCCGCCCGCGCGGCGGGCGATGTTCTCGATCAGGATCTTGACGGTGTGCGGCAGGCGCGCGATTTCGGCACCGGTTTTCGCCGCCAACCTCGCGAGACTGATGAACGAAACGGCTCCCGACGCAGTCGGCAAGCTCGCCATGATACCAAGCGGATCGTGGCTCATTTCCTGGCTCCTTGTTCCGGTTCAGTTTCACTGCCGCACGCGATCGTGTCGACGCCGGGCTCAGGAAAGCGCGGCCGGCGCAGAGCGGAAAGTCCCCTTGCCGGCCCGCAACGCGGGCATGCAGATGCCGCCAATGGATTTTGCGGCAACGCAAAGCACGGCGATGGAGGACGAGAGTACATGGTGCCGGTTATCCGTGAGAGGGGTAGTTGAAGCAACCCGCGCAGACACCCGTGGCAGGCAAACCTCAATGCATCGCAGGGGCAAAGCGCCAAACGAAAGCGCCAAGCGAAAGTGCCAAGCGCTCAGGCTCGTCGACACGTCGACACGCATGGCCTCGAGACGCATGGCCAAGCGTATGGGCGTTGCGCCGTCGACCCAGGCTGCGTATGCCCCCGATTCGTGATCAGCGACCGGTGTATGGCGAGGGCGCCTGCAACTTCTCGCGGCGCTCCTGACACGCGAGGCAGCGCTTCGCGGTCGGATAGGCATCCAGCCTCTTGTAGCGCACCGCCGTCCCGCAGTCGATGCAGATACCGTACTGTCCGGCCGCGATGCGCTGCTCGGCCGCAACGATGTCACGCACCTCGCCCACGTCGCGAATGACCTCCGACTCGGTGATGTCGCGAAGCAAGGAGGCAGCGGACGCGTCGCCCGAATCGCCCGCTCCGCCGATGAGGTCGGCATAGTGCTCCTTCTTGGAACGCGCCAGCACGTGCCGAATTTCATCCTGCAAGAGGCGCTTGCGCGCGTCGATGCGTTGCGCGAATTGCGCGATCTGTTCCGTCGTAAGAGCGTTTTCAGGACTGTTCATGGTATCGGGCTCAACAGGTTTGGGAAGCGGGTATCGGAACGGCGGATGCATCAGCCGGCTTGGTTCGAAGCGACTTGGTCGAGAAGTATCAGTCGAGC
This sequence comes from Burkholderiaceae bacterium, assembly GCA_023384005.1. Lineage (GTDB taxonomy): Bacteria > Pseudomonadota > Gammaproteobacteria > Burkholderiales > Burkholderiaceae_E > Quisquiliibacterium. The sequence continues at coordinate 16,116 of JAHDXY010000048.1, forward strand.
ACCTCGTAACCCTCGCTTGCGCTCCTGGCCATTGCCTCGGCCGCCTTGGCAAAGCCGATGAACTCCGTCGTGCCCACCGGCGTGAAGTCGGCCCGGTGCGGCATGCGCGCACCGATACGGCCAATATCCACTGGCTCCATCGTACCTGCATTGATTACCGTCGCTATCGCCGGATTCGGCGGGTGCGCGCACCCGATCGGCCAGCCGGTGGTGGATGGTCCAATGGCATCGGACAGCGGCTTGCTGCCCCTGCCACACCGCGCGGGACCGGCCGAGGCCGACAATGCGGCGGTCATGGTCCGACGCTTGATCGAGGCGGTGTACCCTTTGCGAACACACTCTGCTTGCCGCCATGCTGCCTGCATTCGATTCCTTGCGTTCCGCCTCCATTGCCGCCGACGTCTTCGCGGCAACGCACTCCAGCGCGCGCAACCTGGCCGCGCGGCGCGAGCGCAGGCTCGGCGACCTGCTCAGCGCAGCGGCGCAAGGTTCGACGTTCTATCGCCGGGCGCTGAAAGGGCGCGATCCGCGTAACCTGAGGCTGCAGTCATTGCCGATCGTGCGCAAGGCCGAATTGATGGGCCGATTCGACGATTGGGTCACCGATCCCGAATTGCGGCTCGACGCGTTGCGCCGCTTCACAGCCGAGCGCGCGCGCATCGCCGACGCCTTTCTCGGTCGCTACGTGATCTGGGAGAGCTCGGGCAGCACGGGCGAGCCCGGCATCTTCGTGCAGGACACCGCGGCGATGGCGGTGTACGACGCGCTCGAAGCCTTGCGCCGGCCTGTAGTGCCGCACCTTCCTCGGCTGTTCGACCCCTGGGGCCTTGCCGAGCAACTGGTCTTCGTCGGCGCCATCGACGGTCACTTCGCGAGCACGGTGTCGATCGAGCGCCTGCGACGCCTGAATCCCCTTCTGGCGCACCGGCTGCACAGCGTATCCTTCCTGCAGCCAACTGCGCGACTGGTTGCCGAACTCGACGCCTTGGTACCGACCGTCTTGTCGACCTACCCGAGCATGGCAGCGCTGCTTGCGCAGGAGCACCTCGACGGCCGGTTGAAGATTGCGCCGCGAGAAGTCTGGACCGGCGGCGAAACGCTGTCCGCGGCCATGCGCGCGTTCACGAAAGAGGCGTTCGATTGTGCCCTGGTCAACAGCTATGGCGCGTCGGAGTTCCTCGCGTTGGCCTGCGAATGCCGCTGCGGCGGCATGCATCTGAACAGCGACTGGGTGATTCTCGAACCGGTCGACGGACAAGGCCGTGCCGTGCCGAGCGGCGAGGCTGGCGCTACCACCTTGCTCACCAACCTGGCAAACCACGTCCAGCCGCTGATCCGCTACGATCTCGGCGACCGGGTGCGGATACTCGAAACGCCGTGCGAATGCGGCTGCAACCTGCCGCTGATCGAAGTCGATGGTCGCGACGACGACACGCTGCAACTCGGCGACGCGCCTGCCGCGCGGGTGAGCGTCATGGCGCTCGCACTGAGCACCATACTCGAGGACGAAGCCGGCCTGTTCGACTTCCAGCTGGTGCAACTGGGGCCGTGCGAACTGCTGCTGCGCACCGGACTGCGTGGCGAAGACGCGATCCTGCCGCTGGAGCGGGCGCACGCGGCATTGATGGCCTTTCTCTCGCGCCAGGGGGTGGGCGATGTGCGGATTCATTGCCGCAGCGCAGAGCCGGGGCGGCGCGGCCGCAGCGGCAAGGTGCAGCGCGTGATGGTGTCGCTGCTCCCGGACCTGGACTCCTGATCTCGGCTTCCCGGGAACGCTCGCCGAACCGCGTTGGGCTTGCGTTCGGCCGGGTCGGGAGACGCCACCAGCGCCTTGGTGATCTCGGCCCAGGCCTGTAGCGCGCCAGAACGCGTGGCCCGAAACGCGGGCCCCGAGTTTCGTTCGCTGCGCTTCGTGCTGGTTCGGCCTGCTGCGCCGCGCCGGCGCTCGCAGCCGCGCAGACTGCGCCCCCACCCGCTGATGCGGCGCCTAAGGCTGGGTTAAGTATCGGCGTGCAGGCTGACGCCTCCCTCTATTGCCAGGACAGACCTGCTGTGTACGCCAGCCCAGCACCCGATGGAAGCGAGGACTGCATCCTGGTCCTTCAAGGCGGCGGCGCGCTCGGCGCGTACCAGGCCGGAGTCTTCGAATCGCTGGTCAAAGCCGAACTTCAGCCATCCTGGATAGCCGGCATCTCGATCGGGGCGATCAACGCCGCGTTGATTGCTGGCAACCCGGCCGACCGGCGTGTCGAACGCCTGCGCGAGTTCTGGGATTTGCTCAGTTCGCTGCAGCCCGAGCCGGCCTTCGTGATGCCGCCGGTCCTGCGCGAGTTGGCGAACAACGCCGGCGCATCCCAGGCAATGCTGTTCGGCGTGCCGGGCTTCTTCACGCCGCGCTTTCCGCCCGCGCCGCTGCAGGCGCGCGGTTCAGCGGCGGCGATCAGCTACTACGACACCTCGCTCCTGGCGCACACGCTCGAGCGCCTGGTCGATTTTGACCGCCTGAATTCGGGCGCGATGCGCCTGTCGGTGGGCGCGGTCAACGTGCGCAGCGGCAACTTCCAGTATTTCGATACGGCGCGGCAGCGAATCGACGCGCGCCACATCATGGCCAGCGGCGCGCTGCCGCCGGGATTCCCGCCGGTCGAGATCGACGGCGAGCATTACTGGGACGGCGGGCTGGTGTCGAACACGCCGCTGCAATACGTGCTCGACCAGCCGTGCCGGTCCGGGCGCCGGACGGTATTCCAGGTCGACCTTTTTTGCGCCACCGGCGCCCTGCCGACCGACTTGGCGGAGGCGGTCGAGCGCGAGAAGGACATCCGCTACTCGAGCCGAACGCGCCTGAACACGACGCACGCGCTCGACCGGCAGCTGATCGCGCACACCGCGCAGCGCCTGATCGCCAAGCTGCCGCCGGCGCTGCGCGACGACCCCGACCTGCAGGCGCTGGCACGCGTCCATGGCGAGGGCGCGGTCGACATCGTGCACCTGATCTATCGCAGCAAGCACTACGAGACCCAGGCCAAGGATTACGAGTTCTCGCGCCTGTCGATGCGCGAGCACTGGCAAAGCGGCCGCGCCGACATGGCGCGCACGCTGCACCACCCGCGCTGGCGCGAGCGCGATCACAAGAGCACCGGCGTGCGCGTCTTCGACCTCACCGCCAACAGCCCAACCATCAAGCAGACGAAAACGCCATGAATATCGACGACGTCACGCGCCAGGCCTTCGCGATGCCGCTGACCAGCCCAGCCTTTCCGTGCGGCCCCTACCGCTTCGTGAACCGCGAGTTCCTGATCGTGAGCTACCGCACCGACCTCGACGCGCTGCGCGCGGCGGTGCCCGAACCGCTGCAGGTGACCGAGCCGATCGTCAAGTTCGAATTCAGCCGCATGCCCGATTCGACCGGTTTC
>JAHDXY010000049.1 GCA_023384005.1 Burkholderiaceae bacterium
CTTCGAGGCGGCCGTGGACAAGAGCGACAAGTTCTTCCTCGACCTGCAGCGCGAGGCGACCGACAAGATGGCCGAGGCCTACAAGAAGTCCGGCGCGAAGGTGATCGAGATGAGCAAGGCCGATTTCGACGCCTGGGTCGCGCTCGCGAAGAAGACCTCGTATCCGGAGTACGAGTCGAAATCGCCGCTTTCCAAGGAACTGCTCGCGCTGCTGATGCAGGTTCAGTGATTCAGGTCGCTCCGATCAACCCGACATAGGGCAAACCAGCGGGGCGCGCGGCGATCGACGCGCGCCCCGCTGACGTTGAAATGCGCTGGTTCGTCTCGTTCATGGACAGGGTCGCGGTGGGCTGCGCGATCATCGCCGCGCTGCTGCTCGCCACGGCAGTGGTCGTGATCTGCTGGATGGTGATCTACCGCGCGATGGGCAACTCGACCTACTGGGAGATCGAGTTCGCCGTCTACGCGATGGTCGGCGCGATCTTCCTCGCCTCGCCCTACACGCTCAAGACCAACGGCCACGTGTCGGTCGACCTGCTGCCCCACTACCTCTCGCCGCGCGCCGCGAAGATCCTTGGCCGCTTTACCGCGGCGCTCGGGCTCGCGGTGTGCGCGTATCTGGCCTGGGCCGGTGGCGCACAGGCACTTCACGCCTGGACGATGGGCGAAACCACCGAGAGCGCCTGGGCGCCGCCGAAGTGGCCGTTGTACGCGTCGATGCCGCTGGGTCTGGGGTTGACCGCGCTGCAGTACCTGGCGGAAATGTGGCGCGAGCCGGCGGCCGTGCGAGCTTCGACGTGAGCGAACTCCAGATCGGGCTGCTGATCGTGATCGTCACGCTGGTCGTGCTGTTTTCCGGCCTGCCGATCGCGTGGGGCCTGTCGCTGGTCGCGATCGCGTTCCTGGCCATCTTCGAGGGCACCGCGAGCCTGGCGAACATTCCGGTGCTGATGATGGACGAGCTGTCCTCGTTCGCGCTGCTCACGATTCCGCTGTTCGTCCTGCTCGGCTCGGCGATCGGCGTCTCGGCGGCGGGACGCGACATCTATGAATCGATGCACCGCTGGCTCGACCGCGTGCCTGGAGGGCTGGTGATCGCGAACATCCTCGCGTGCGGGCTGTTCTCGGCGATCTGCGGCTCGAGCCCGGCCACCGCGGCGGCGATCGGCAAGCCCGGCGTGCCCGAGATGCGCAAGCGCGGCGTTCCCGCGACGCTCGCCACCGGGTCGATCTGCGCCGGCGGGACGCTCGGGATCCTGATCCCGCCGTCGATCACGATGATCCTCTACGGTATCGCTACCGAGACCTCGATCGGGCGGCTGTTCCTCGCCGGAGTCGTCCCCGGCGTGATGCTGGTCGTGATGTTCTCGATCTACGCCTGGATAGCGACGCTGATCAGGCGCCGCGAACTGAGCGCCGAGGACATCCCCAGGTACACGCTGCGCGAGAAGTTCGAAGGGCTGGGTCGCGTCGCGCCGTTTCTCGCGATCGTGGTCGCGATCGCCTACGCGATGTACGGCGGGCTCGCGACGCCCTCGGAGGTGGCGGCGATCTCCGCGGCGCTGGCGCTGGCGCTGGTGATCGTGATCTACCGCGCCTACACGGTGCGCGACCAGTGGCAGATCTTTCGCGAAACGGTGCGCGAGTCGACGATGATCCTGATGATCATCGGCGCCGCGGCGCTGTTTTCGTACATGATGTCGCTGCTCTACGTGACCCAGACCGCGGCGCAAAGCATGGTCGATCTCGGGCTCAGTCCGTGGATGCTGATGCTCGCGATCAACGTCTTCCTGCTCGTGGCCGGTTGCTTCCTGCCGCCTGTGGCGATCATCCTGATGGTGATGCCGATCCTCACGCCGGTGCTCGAGGCCAACGATTTCGACCTGATCTGGTTCGCGGTAGTCATGACGATCAACCTGGAGGTGGGCCTGATCACGCCGCCGGTAGGGCTCAACCTGTACGTTCTCAAGGGCGTCGCACCGGACGTGCCGCTGACCAAGGTCCTCAAGGGTTCGATCCCCTTCGTGCTGATCATGTTCTTCGAGATCGTCCTGCTCGCGTTCTTCCCGGAGATCGCACTGTGGCTGCCCAGGCTCGCGATGGGCGCGGGCGGCTGAACCCCTGACACGAGGCCCGCACCGAGGAGCGTTCGATGACATCGGATTTCGGCGTACTCGCGCTCGGCGCCTATCTGCCGCTGCGCAGGCTGCAGCGCAAGGCGATCGCCGCCGCGAACGGCTGGTTCAACCCGGCGCTGCGCGCGCAGGCGCACGGCGAACGAGCGGTCGCGAACTGGGACGAGGACCCGATCACGATGTCGGTAGAGGCCGCGCGCTGCGCGCTCGCCGGGTGGGACCGTGCCCGGGTCGCGAGGCTCGTGATGGCTTCGACCACCCACCCGTTCGACGACCGCCTCAACGCCGGCGTCGTCGCCGACGCGCTCGGCCTGGACGCTGCGATCCGGGCGCAGGACGTCGGAGGGACGGTGCGCGCGGGTGCGACCGCCCTGGCGGCGGCGCTGTCGGCGCCCGGCGCTGTCGGAGCCACGCTGCTGGTCGCGGCCGATCGCCGGCGCACCCGGGCCGCGAGCGCGCAGGAGATGCACTACGGCGACGGCGCGGCCGCGGTCGTGGTCGGCTCCGGCCGCCCGATCGCGCGCCTATTGGGCGCGCACGCCGAGACGGTCGATTTCGTGCACCAGTACAGGATGAGCGATCGCGACCACGACTACGCCTGGGAAGAGCGCTGGGTGCGCGACGAGGGATACCTGAAGATCGTTCCCGGCGCGGCCGCGGCCGCGATGCGCGCGGCCGGCGTCGAGCCCTCGTCGATCGCGCACTTCTGCATGCCCGCGACGATCGCGCGCGCCGGCGCAGCCGTTGCGCGCAAGCTCGGAATCGCCGAGAGCGCGGTACGCGACACGCTGCGGGGCAGCTGCGGCGACACCGGCGCCGCGCACTCCCTGCTGATGCTGGCCGGGGCGATCGAAGACGCCAGGCCGGGCGAGCGCATCCTGGTCGCCGCATTCGGCCAGGGCTGCGACGCGCTGGTATTCGAGGTGGCCGAACGCGCCGACGCACGCCGCTGCCTGAGCGACGCGCTCGCGCGGCGCAGCGCGGACGACAACTACATGCGCTTTCTTGCCTTCAACGGCGGCGTCGAGCTCGAACGCGGCATGCGCGCCGAAGTCGACAAGCCGACGCCGCTCACCGTGCTGTACCGCAACCGCGAGACCGTGCACGCGCTGGTGGGCGGGCGCTGCCGCGCCTGCGGCACCGTGCAGTTCCCGCGCGGACGCTATTGCGTCGAGCCGTCGTGCAACGCGCTCGACAGCCAGGACGACCACGGTTTCGCCGACTCCAGGGCGACGGTGATGTCCTACACTTCCGACTCGCTCACCTACTGCCCGGACCCGCCTGCCTGGTACGGGATGATCGAGTTCGCCGAAGGCGGGCGGATGCTGGCCGACTTCAGCGACGCCGAATCGGGCAAGGTCGACGTGGGCACGAACATGCGGATGATGTTCCGCATCAAGGACGTCGACCCGATGCGCGGCTTCGTCCGCTATTTCTGGAAGGCCGCGCCGGCCTGAGCGGCGCGACGACATCGAAGGGAGAAACGCGATGGCCACCGGGATCAGGGACAAGGTCGTGGTGCTCGGCATGGGCTGCTCGAAGTTCGGCGAACGCTGGGACTGCGACGCCGAGGACCTGATGGTCGAGGCCTTCGAGGAGGCGATGGCCGACGCCGGAATCGAGCGGCGCCAGATCGAGGCCGCGTGGTTCGGCACCGCGATCGAAGAGCAGCACGTCGGCAAGTCCGGCGTGCCGCTGGCGATGGCTCTCAGGCTCCCGTACATCCCGGTCACGCGCGTGGAAAACTACTGCGCGACCGGCACCGAGGCGTTTCGCGGCGCGGTTTACGCGGTCGCCTCGGGCGCGGTCGATATCGCGCTGGCGCTGGGCGTGGAAAAGCTCAAGGACACCGGCTACGGCGGGCTGCCGCAACGCACGCGCGGCGCGCTGAACAACCTGCTCTGGGCCAACGCCTCGGCGCCCGGTTCCTTCGCGCAGCTCGCGACCGCCTATCGTGCGACGCATTCGGTGGACGCGGGCGATCTCAAGCGCGCGATGGCGCACATATCGGTCAAGAGCCACGCCAACGCCGCGCGCAACCCGAAGGCGCACCTGCGCAACGCGATCACCGAGCAGGCGGTGCTCGACGCGCCGATGATCGCCGAGCCGCTCGGCCTGTACGACTGCTGCGGCGTGTCCGACGGGGCGGCGTGTGCGATCGTCACGACGCCCGACATCGCGCGCGGACTCGGGCGCTGCGAGCCGGTCGCCGTCAAGGCGCTGCAGCTCGCGGTGTCCAACGGCGAGGAGCTCCAGCTCGGCAACTGGGACGGCGCGCATTTCGCCACCACCCGGATCGCCGCGCGCCGCGCCTTCGCCGAGGCCGGCATCACGAACCCGCGCGAACAGGTCTCGCTGCTGGACGTGCACGACTGCTTTTCGGTCACCGAGCTCGTCACGATGGAGGATCTCGGGCTCTCGCAACAGGGTCGCGCGATCGCCGACGTGCTCGATGGCTTCTACGACGCCGACGGCGCAATCCCCTGCCAGATCGACGGCGGGCTGAAGTGCTTCGGCCACCCGATCGGCGCGTCCCGGCTGAGGATGCTCTACGAGATGTACCTGCAGCTGGGCGGGCGCGCGGGCGAGCGTCAACTGGGAGACCCCGTGTTCGCGATGACGCACAACCTCGGCGGGTTCCCGAGCCAGAACGTCTCGTCGGTGACGATCGTCGGGCGCTTCGGCGCCTGAGTCCCTGCGCCGCGCCGACGGCGGCGCCCGTGCGCGCGATTCAGGCGGCGACTTCGACCATCTCGTGCCCGCTACCCTCGGCGTCGACGCTTTCCATTCGCACCGCGAACCCCCACAGCGACTGGAGGTACTCGAGCACGCGCCGGTGATCGTCGGTGAGCGGGCGATTGCGGTGCACGCGGTGGCGCAGCGTCAGGCTGCGGTCGGCGTCGCGCTCGAAACGCACGACCTGGATGTCGGGCACGCGCGCGTCGCGGTCGTAGTGCTGGGCGAGCAGCTTGCGCACGCGCTTGTAGCCTGCCTCGTTGTGGATGCTGTCGACCTCGAGCTCGTCGTCGTCTTCGCGATCCGAGATCGCGAACAGGCGGAACTCGCGAATCAGCTTCGGTGAAAGGAACTGCGCGACGAAGGACTCGTCCTTGTAGTTGCGCATCGCGAAGTCGATCGAACTGCGCCAGTCGCTGCCGGCGAGCTGCGGAAACCAGGCGCGGTCCTCGTCGGTGGGCGCCTCGCAGATGCGACGGATGTCGCAGAACATCGCGAAGCCCAGCGCGTAGGGGTTGAAGCCCGAGTAACCGCGTTCGTCGAAGCCGCGCTGGGTCACGACGTTGGTGTGAGAGGCAAGGCACTCGATCATGAATCCGTCGTCGACCAGGCCCTTGTCGTAGAGCCGGTTGAGGATCGTGTAGTGCCAGAACGTGGCCCAGCCCTCGTTCATCAGCTTGGTCAGGCCCTGCGGGTAGAAGTACTGCGCCACCATCCGTGCGATGCGCACCAGTTCGCGCTGCCACGGCGCGAGCTTGGGCGAGTGCTTCTCGACGAAGTACAGAAGGTTCTCCTGCGGCTCCTCGAGCGTCCGGCGCCGCTCGCCGGTGCTGACCGGCGGCGCCGCGACCGGGACGGTGCGCCAGATCTCGTCGTACTGGCTCCAGGCGTGGTCCTCGCGGGCACGCACGCGCCGTCGCTCGTTCTCGGCCGACATCGGCCTGGGGTGGCGATAGCGGCTGATGCCGTGGTCGGACAGCGCGTGGCAGGCGTCGAGGACTCGCTCGACTTCGGCCGCGCCGTAGCGCTCCTCGCAGTCGCTGACATAGCGACGCGCGAACACCATGTAGTCGATGATCGCCTCGGCCTGGGTCCATTGCCTGAACAGGTAGTTGCCCTTGAAGAACGAGTTGTGCCCGTAGCAGGCGTGCGCGATCACCAGCGCCTGCAGCGGCATGCTGTTCTCCTCCATCAGGTAAGAGATGCAGGGGCTGGAGTTGATCACGATCTCGTACGCGAGGCCACGCATGCCCTTGCGGTACGAGTGCTCGTTGCGGATGAACTCCTTGCCGAAGCTCCAGTGCGGGTAGCTGATCGGCAGGCCGTTGGACGCGTAGGCGTCGAGCATCTGCTCCGCGGCGATCACTTCGATCTGGTTCGGGTAGCAGTCCAGGCCGAACTCACCGACGGCGACCTCGCGTATCGCCTCGTCGTAGCGATCGAGCAGGTCGAAGTTCCACTCCGCGCCGCGCGAGATCGGTTTCATGGCAGCCCTCACGCGGTTTCGCGCGTCTTGCGCGAGAACAGCTCGCGAAACACCGGGTAGATGTCGCGCCGCTCGGCCGCGGCGCGCATCGCGAAGTTGGGCGACTCGATGCGCTGGTACGCCGCCGAGAGCGTGGTCGCACCGGGGCGCAGCGTGGTGCCCGAATCGGCCACCTCGATATAGGCGAAGTACCGCACCCGCGGCAGGATCTCGCGCTCGAGCAGCCCCCGGCTGCGTTCGGGGTCGGCGCCGAAGGCGTCGCCGTCCGAGGCCTGGGCGCCATAGACATTCCACGCGGCTGCCGGGTAGCGCCCGGCGACGACCTTGTTCATCAGTTCGAGCGCGGAGAGCACGACGGTGCCGCCGCTCTTGCGTTCGTGAAAGAAACGCTGCTCGTCGACCTCCTCGGCATCGTCGGTGTGACGGATGAAGACCACGTCGACGTGCTCGTACTTGCGCGTGAGAAAGAGGTAGAGCAGCGTGAAGAAGCGTTTGGCGAGGTCCTTGCGATGCTCGTCCATCGACGCCGACACGTCCATCAGGCAAAACATCACGGCGCGGTAGACGGGGCGCGGCACGGGAATGCGGTTGCGGTAGCGCAGGTCGATGTCGTCGATGAACGGAACGCGGTCGACGCGCCCGCGCAGCAGCTCGACCTCGCTCTCGAGCTGCTCGAGCAGGCCCTGCGTCGCGAGCGCGTCGGGTTCGGTCGAGGCGTCGAGCGCGAGAAGCTTGTCGAGCCGCGCTTCGCGCCGCTCCAGCTCGCGCCTGGGCGCCGCGCTCAGCGCGATGCGCCGCCCGAGCGCGTTGCGCAACGACCGTGGCACCGACAGGCTCGTCGGCGCGCCCTTTCGCGCGTAGCCCGCGCGCTGCTGCGCGGTGCCGCTCACTTCGCCGAGCACGGTGCGCGCGAGGCGCGGCAGTTCGAGGTCGTCGAAGAACAACTGCATGAACTCGTCGCGCGACAGCGAGAAAGCGAAGCCGTCCTGCGCGTCGCCCTCGCCGCCCTCGCCGCCGCCCTGGCCCGACCCACCGGGGCGCTCGATCCGGTCGCCCGGCATGTACTCGCGGTTGCCGGTGTGCACGTGTTCGCGGTCGCCCCCGGGGCCGTGGCGAAAACTCGGCTCGGCGATGTCGCGCACCGGGATCTTCACTTCCCCGCCGTGCTCCATGTCGCGAATCGAACGCTCGGCGACGATGTCCTGCACCGAACGCTGGAGATGCTCCTTGTAGCGGCGCAGGAAGCGCTCGCGGTTGACCGCGCTCTTGTTGCGGTCGTTGAGCCGGCGGTCGATGATCACGGACACGGTCGGCCTCCTGCTGTCGGGCCGGTGATGGCCTTGGCGCGGTCTTGCCTGCGAAACGGCGCGCTGCGTCGCGCTACTGCGACTTGCGCACCCTGAGGTACCACTCGCACAGCAGGCGCACCTGTTTCTCCGTATACCCCTTTCCGACCATGCGCTCGACGAAGCTCTGGTGCTTGCGCTTGTCCTCTGCCGACGCCTTGGCGTTGAACGAGATCACGGGCAGCAACTCCTCGGTGTTCGAGAACATCTTCTTCTCGATCACCTCGCGCAGCTTCTCGTAGCTCGTCCAGGCCGGGTTCTTGCCGCCGTGGTTGGCGCGCGCGCGCAGCACGAAGTTCACGATCTCGTTGCGGAAGTCCTTCGGATTGGCGATTCCGGCGGGCTTCTCGATCTTCTCGAGTTCCGAGTTCAGTTGCTGGCGATCGAAGCTCTCGCCGGTCTCGGGATCGCGGAAATCCTCGTCCTGGATCCAGTAGTCTGCGAAGCTGACATAGCGGTCGAAGATGTTCTGGCCGTACTCGGAGTACGACTCCAGGTACGCGGTCTGGATCTCCTTGCCGATGAACTCCGCGTAGCGCGGCACCAGCCAGCCCTTGATGAACTCCAGGTAGCGGCGCTGGGTTTCCTCCGCGAGGCCCTCGCGCAGCAGGCGCTGCTCGAGGACGTACATCAGGTGCACCGGATTGGCCGCGACCTCGGTCTGGTCGTGGTTGAACACCGCCGAGAGCACCTTGTACGCGAAGCGCGTCGACAGCCCGGTCATGCCCTCGTCGATTCCCGCGTAGTCGCGGTACTCCTGCACCGATTTCGCGTTCGGCTCGACGTCTTTGAGGTTCTCGCCGTCGTAGACGCGCATCTTCGCGTAGATGCTCGAGTTCTCCGGTTCCTTTAGCCGCGTGAGCACCGCGAACTGCGACATCATCTCGAGCGTTCCGGGAGCGCAGGGCGCGAGCGCGAGCGAGCTGTTGCGCAGCAGCTTCGCGTAGATGCGCACCTCTTCCGAGGACTGCAGGCAGTACGGCACCTTGACGATGTAGATCCGGTCGAGAAAGGCCTCGTTGTTGCGGTTGTTGCGAAACGCCTGCCACTCGCTCTCGTTGGAGTGCGCCAGGATCAGCCCCTGGAACGGAATCGCCGAGAAGCCTTCGGTTCCCTTGAAGTTGCCCTCCTGGGTCGCGGTGAGCAGCGGGTGCAGCATCTTGATCGGGGCCTTGAACATCTCGACGAATTCGAGCAGGCCCTGGTTGGACAGGCACAACCCGCCGCTGTAGCTGTAGGCGTCGGGGTCATCCTGCGACAGGGTCTCGAGCTTGCGGATGTCGACCTTGCCCACCAGCGACGAGATGTCCTGGTTGTTCTCGTCGCCCGGTTCGGTCTTCGAGATCGCGATCTGGCGCAGCACCGAGGGCTGCACCCGAACGACGCGAAACTTCGTGATGTCGCCGTCGAATTCGGCCAGGCGCTTCACCGCCCAGGGGCTCATGATGCCGCTGAGGTAGCGCGGCGGGATTCCGTACTCGGCCTCGAGCCCCGCGCCATCGCGCTCGGCGTTGAACAGCCCGAGCGGGGATTCGTTGACCGGCGAGCCCTTGAGCGCGTAGATCGGGTGCACTTCCATGAGCGCCTTGAGCCGCTCGGCAATCGATGACTTCCCGCCGCCGACGGGGCCGAGCAGGTACAGCACCTGCTTGCGCTCTTCGAGGCCCTGCGCGGCGTGGCGGAAATACGCGACGATCTGCGCGACCGCTTCTTCCATGCCGTAGAACTCGCGAAACGCCGGGTAGCGCCGCAACAGGCGGTTGGAGAACAGGCGCGAGAGCCGGGGATCGTTGCGCGTGTCGACGATCTCGGGCTCGCCGATCGCCGCGAGCATGCGTTCGGCGGACGAGGCGTAAGCGAGCTTGTCGCGCTTGCACAACTCGAGGTATTCGACGAGCGACATCTCCTCGTCTCGGGCCCTTGCGTAGAGTTCGCGGTAGGCATCGAACAGGTTCATGAATCGACCTCCTTGAGCTGGCTTGGTCAGTCGGCGGTGCCGGCTGGCTCATGAACACCTGGGCTGTTCGTCCGGGCAATGCGCGTTCAATGTGTCAGAACTGCGTCGGCGCGAACCGCGCAACAGAGGCAGCGCACCCCCGCATTTCCCGCATTGCGCCTTCGCCGCCGCGATCGACGTCGGGCGCACTTTCCGATTCAACGCACGCGGGTCGCGACGCGTTGACCGCGCCGCACGCGCTCGCCGGCGTCGCGACCGCTTCGCGATCGACGCAACGGCTGCGGGTGCGCCTCAGACCATCGCGAGCGCGCGCTTGCCGCGTGGCGGCGGAAACGCGCGATCGATCCCGGCCAGATCCTCGGGTTCGAGCACCAGCCGGGTCGCCGCGTGGTTCGACTCCACATGCGCCACGCGCGCGGCCTTCGGGATCGGTACGACCGCCTCGCGCGACAACAGCCACGCGATCGCGACCTGCGCGGCACTCGCGCCGTGGCGCCTCGCGATCGCCGCGAGGCGTGCGTCGCGCACCAGCGCGCCTTCGTCGAGCGGGCAATACGCCATCATCGGAATCGATCGTCGCCGCAACCAGGGCGCGAGGTCGTGCTCGACTCCGCGTTGCGACACGCTGTAGTAAACCTGATCCGCGCAGCAGCCCGCGCCGCCGGCAAGCGCGGCGAGTTCGTCCATGTCGTCGACGTCGAAGTTGCTCACTCCCCAGTGGCGGATCTTGCCCTGGGCGCGCAGCCGCTCGAAGGCCTCGACCGTTTCGGCCAGCGGCACGCTGCCGCGCCAGTGCAGCAGGTAGAGGTCTATCCGGTCGGTTCGAAGCCGCGAGAGGCTGCGCTCGCACGCGGCGACCGCGTCTTCGCGTCCGGCATTGTGCGGGTACACCTTGCTCACCAGGAAGACCTCGTCGCGCACTGCGGCGATCGCCTCGCCGACCACCTCCTCGGCGCCGCCTTCGGCATACATCTCCGCGGTGTCGACCAGGTTCATGCCGAGTTCGATGCCGCGGCGCAGCGCCGCCACCTCGGCGCCGCGCCGGTCCGCACGCTCTCCCATCTTCCAGGTGCCAAGACCCAGTGCGGGAATCCGCTCGCCCTCGGGAAGTGCGATCCTTTTCATCGGTTCGGCTCCCATTGCGTTGATCGGCGCGCTCGCGGCTACCTGCCGAACAGGCCCCTGAGCGCGGAACCCAGCGCCTTGGCGGCCTCGCCCGCCGCCTCCGCGCTGCGTCCGCCCGCGCCGCCGAGCCCGCGCACGACGCCCTCGAAACTCACGCCGAGTTCCTTCGCGAGCGCAGCCGCGACGCGTACGGCGAGATCTTCGCTGATCGAGAACCGCGGGTCGTCGAGACTTCCGTGGAGCGAGAAATTCACGGTGATCCGATCGCGCCCGTCCTTCATCAGCGCGAGCACGGCCTGTCGCGGCAGCCCCATGAAGGTCTGCGCACCCGAGCCGGTCGTCGCAAGTTCTAGCCCGGTGAGCGTGAGAACGCCGGGTGCGTCGACGCGCCCGGCGCGAATCGTCGAATCGAGGTCGAGATCGAGCAGGCCGCGGCGCACGCCCGCTTCGGTCGTTCGAATCAGGTACGGCTGCAACGCTGCCAGGTCGACACCGCGCAACTGCGTCCGGAGTTCGGAATTGCGGTTCGCGAACACGATCCAGCCGTTGACCGCGACGGTCCCGTCGCGCGAAGCGCCCGCTCCGGGCGCGCCTCGCACCGTGCCGGCGATGCGCAGGCGGCTGCGCGCGTCGAGCGCCGGGATCACCAGGTCCTCGACGTCGATCGACAGTTCGTCGGCCCTTATCCGCAGCGCCGGGCGGCGCACGTTCTGGTCGAAGAACTCGAGCGCCGTTTCGCGCAGTTCGACCTTGGCGATCCGTGCGGTGGGCGCGGTGCCCTTTCCCGCGTCGCCCTTTCCCGCGTCGCCCTTGCCGCTCGCGGCGCCGCTCGCCGCACCCTTGCTCGACGCCTCGTCCGCCGCGCGCTGCAACCCGGGCAGCACGCGAACCTTTCCCTCGGCTGTCCTCACGACCGACAGGTACGCCTGTTCGATCGAGACAGTGGACACGCGCACGGTGGGCGAGAACAGGCTGCGCATGTCGGGAGTGACGACGACGCTGCGCGCGCGCAGCGCGTCGGGCGCCGGCCATCCGGAGGGCGCCGGCACGCGCAGCGAGTCGATCTGCACACGGCCCAGGCCGAGCGTGATCGCGCCGACTTCGCTCTCGGGGCCAAGCGCCGCGAGCACCTGCGCGCGCAGCGCGCGGGTGGCGACCTGCAGCCCGCCCGCGACGATCGCCGCCAGCGCGACCAGCACGACGGCGGCGATCGCGAGACGGCGCTTCATCGACCGCTCCCCGGCTCTACTTCAGCGGCTTGTAGCGCAGCCGGTGGGGCTTCGCACCTTCCTCGCCCAGGCGACGGCGCTTGTCGGCTTCGTACTCCTGGTAGTTGCCATCGTAGAAGACCCACTGCGAGTCGCCTTCGGCCGAGAGGATGTGCGTGGCGATGCGGTCGAGGAACCAGCGATCGTGCGAGATCACCATCACGCAGCCGGCAAACTCGAGCAGCGCGTCCTCGAGCGCGCGCAGCGTCTCGACGTCGAGGTCGTTCGAGGGTTCGTCCAGCAACAGTACGTTGCCGCCCTCGAGCAGCGTCTGCGCGAGGTGCAGGCGACCGCGCTCGCCGCCGGACAGGTTGCCAACCAGCTTTTGCTGGTCGGCTCCCTTGAAGTTGAAGCGCCCGGCGTAGGCGCGCGATGGCATCTCGAAGCGCCCGATCGTGAGGATGTCGGCGCCCCCGGAGATCGCCTCCCAGACGCTCTTCTCGTTGGCCAGCGCGTCGCGCGACTGGTCGACGTAGGCGAGTTGCACCGTGGGGCCGACCTTGACCTCGCCCGAATCGGGCTTCTCCCGGCCGTTGATCATCCGGAAGATCGTCGACTTGCCCGCGCCGTTGGGGCCGATGATCCCGACGATCGCCCCGGGGGGGACCTTGAAACTCAGGTCGTCGATCAGCAGCCGGTCGCCGTAGCCCTTGCTCACGCCCTTGAACTCGATCACCTCGTTGCCCAGCCGCTCGGCCACCGGGACGAAGATCTCCTGCGTCTCGTTGCGCTTCTGGTACTCGTACGACGAGAGCTCGTCGAACCGTGCGAGCCTCGCCTTGCTCTTGGCCTGCCGCCCCTTGGGGTTCTGGCGGACCCACTCGAGCTCCTTCTTCATCGCCTTGACGCGCGCATCCTCCTGGCGCGACTCCTGTTCGAGGCGCTGCTCCTTTTGCTCGAGCCAGGAGCTGTAGTTGCCTTTCCACGGGATGCCGTAACCGCGGTCGAGTTCGAGGATCCACTCGGCGGCGTTGTCGAGGAAGTAGCGATCGTGGGTGACCGCCACCACCGTTCCGGGGAATCGGGTGAGGAACTGCTCGAGCCAGTCCACGCTCTCGGCGTCGAGGTGGTTGGTCGGCTCGTCGAGCAGCAGCATGTCCGGCTTGGACAGCAGAAGCCGGCACAGCGCGACCCGGCGTTTCTCGCCACCGGAGAGCGTCTCGATCTTCGCGTCCCAGGGCGGCAGGCGCAGCGCGTCGGCGGCGATCTCGAGCTGGTGCTCGACCTCCGATCCGCTTGCCGCGAGGATCGCTTCGTACTTGGCCTGTTCGCCGGCGAGCGCGTCGAAGTCGGCGTCGGGTTCGGCGTAGGCGGCGTAGATCGCGTCGAGCTTCTTCTGCGCACCGAGCACTTCGTCGAGGCCCTCCTCTACCGCCTCGCGCACGCTTTGCTTCGGATCGAGCTTGGGCTCCTGCGGCAGGAACCCCACGACCAGCCCCGGCATCGGCGTGGCCTCGCCCTCGATCTCGGTGTCCTCGCCGGCCATGATCCGCAGCAGCGAGGACTTGCCCGATCCGTTCAGGCCGAGCACGCCGATCTTGGCGCCGGGAAAGAACGACAGCGAGATGTCCTTGAGGATCGTTCGTTTCGGGGGGACGATCTTGCCCACCCGGTTCATCGTGTAGACGTACTGAGCCATGTTCCTTGTTCGCTTGCGCGGCGGCGCCCGTGGAGAGCGGGCGTGCCAGAGGGGGAAAACCGCTATTGTGCCCTGCGGCGCCGATCGCGCCTCGGCACGCGACGTAGAATCGTCGGCGTGCAGGCGCATCGTCGCCCGCGGCGAGAGCCATGGACCATCTGAAGGAACCGGCAGAGGACGAAGTACGCAAGCACCGTTCGATGACGGTGCGCGTCGCGCTGGTCGTGCTCGGCACGCTGTTCCTGGTGGTGGGAGTGATCGGGATCTTCACCCCGCTGCTGCCGACCACACCGTTCGTCCTGCTCGCCGCGGCCTGCTATGCACGCGCGTCGTCGCGCTTCTACGGCTGGCTGCTTCGCAACCGCAGCTTCGGCCCGATGATCCGAGAGTGGCGCCGGCACCGCAGCATCGCGTACCGCACCAAGCTCACCGCGATCGCGATGATGGCGGTCACGATGGCCGCGTCGATCCTGCTGTTCGTCCGGCCGTGGTGGGTCCAGCTCGTCGTTGCCGGCTTCGGCCTCGTGCTGGGCGCGTGGATGTACCGGATTCCGTCGCGCGACGCGCCGCTGCGCACGAGCGCAGGCGAGCGATGAACCGCGTCGAGCGCGTCGCTTGCGTCTATCGCGTCGAGGCGAGCGCCGGCGCAATCGAGGCGCGCGCGCTCGCCCTCGCGCTCGAGCAGAGCGTCGAGTTGCCGCTGGGCGCGATCGGCGACGCGCGCATCCGCGAGCAGGTGGTCGCGACGGTCGAGGCGATCGAGGCGATCGAAGCGATCGAAGCGATCGACGCGCGCGCCGCGAACGCCGGCCCGGCCTGGGCGGTCACGATCGGCCTGGCGGCCGAGACCACCGGCCCCGAACCCGGGCAGCTGCTGAACATGATGTTCGGCAACGCCTCGCTTCAGCCCGACGTCGCGCTGCTCGATGCCCGCTTGCCGGCGTCGGTCCTCGCGGCGATGCCGGGCCCGGCCTTCGGAATCGACGGCGTGCGCGCGCTGGTCGGGGCCGGTCGCAGGCCGCTCTCGTGCACCGCGCTCAAGCCGCAGGGCCTCGGGCCCGGCGCGCTCGCCGCGCTGGCGCGCAGCTTCGCAGTCGCCGGCATCGACCTGATCAAGGACGACCACGGCATCGCCGACCAGGGCAGCGCGCCGTTCGCACAACGCGTGCCGATGATCCAGCGCGCGGTGGCGCGCGCCAACGCGGCGAGCGGCGGCGCCAGCGTCTACGCGCCGAGCCTCTCGGGCGGCCCCGCCGCCATCGCAGCGCAGTTGCGCATCGCGCGCGAGGAGGGCGTGCGGTGCGTGCTGGCGTGCCCGATGCTCCTGGGCGTGTCGAACTTCGCCGAGCTGGTGCGCGGCGAGGGGAGATTCGCGATCGTCGCGCACCCCGCGCTTGCAGGCGCCGCGCGGATCGGGCCGGCGCTGCTGCTCGGCCGCCTGTTCCGGCTGTTCGGCGCCGACGCGACGATCTTTCCGAACTTCGGCGGGCGCTTCAGCTATTCGCGCGAAACCTGCCGTGCGATCGTGCGCGCCGCGCGCGAGCCCCTGGGCGAGCACCGCGCGACGCTGCCTGTGCCTGCGGGCGGGATGAACGTCGACCGGGTCGAGGAAATGGTCGCCGAGTTCGGGCATGATCTGATGCTGCTGATAGGCGGCCACCTGCTCGAGGCCGGCGCGAAGATGCCGCAACGCGCGCGCGAGTTCGCCGAGCGGGTGCGCCGGCAATCGAACACCGCCGCCTGAGGAGAAGATGCTGAATCCGGTTCGCAAGGCGAGTCCGAACTTCCGCTGGGAAGGGGTCGAGCCGCAGCGCTACAAGACCCAGGGCGAGGCACCGTTTCGCGACGTGTCGCGCCAGGTGCTGTTCGAGGTCGCGGGCGCGCAGTGGCGCTACTTCGAGGTGGCACCCGGCGGATGGACGACGCTGGAGCGACACGCCCACCCTCACGCGGTCATGGTGCTGCGCGGCCGCGGCCGTTGCATGGTCGCCGGCGCGCTGCACGAACTCGCCGCGCACGACCTGGTCGAGGTCGCACCGCTCGCGTGGCACCAGTTCCGCGCCTCGGCCGACTCGCCGCTCGGCTTTCTTTGCCTGGTGAGCGCCGAGCGCGACCGCCCGCAGTTGCCCGACCGCGAGGCGCTCGCCGCGCTGCGCGCCGACGCCGCGATCGCCGATTTCCTGGACGGACGATGAACGCAGCCGCCGATCCGCGCGCGACGCCGGCAACCGGGCCAGCGCCCGACACGGCGCCCGACACGGCGCCCGGCACGGCGCCCGGCACGGCGCCCGGCACGGCGCCCGGTGCGGCCCCCGGTGCGGCCCCCGGTGCGGCTCCCGCCCCGGCGCAGACCGCGATCGCCGCGCACGCCGGAGCGCCGCTGGTGTCGCGCATGCGCGGCGTCGTGCGGCTCAGGCTGAATCGTCCGAGCGAGCACAACCGGCTCGATCCGGCCGACGTCGACGCCATCGCCGGCCTGCTCGCCTCGCTGCGCCGCGAGTTCGACGCGGACCCCCGGACGGTGCGCGCGCTCGTCATCTCCGGCAGCGGCGAACGCAGCTTCAGCTCGGGCTACACGCTGCAGGCGATCCGCGACGAGCTCGACCACCGCCTCGAAGACATGCTGGATGCGCTCGAGACGCTGCCGGTGCCGACGATCGCCGCGATCAACGGCGGTGTCTACGGCGGAGCGACCGACCTCGCGCTGTGCTGCGACCTGCGCATCGGCGTGGTCGGGACGCGGATGTTCATGCCCGCGGCACGCTTCGGGCTTCACTACTACCCGGGGGGACTTCGCCGCTACCTTTCGCGACTGGGGCTTGCCGCCGCGACCAAGCTGATGCTCACCGCGGCGACGATCGAAGCCGACGAGATGCTGCGCATCGGCTTTCTCGGCGAACTGGTCGCGCGCGAGCAGCTCGACGCGCGCGTCGATGCCTGCGTCGAGGAGATCCTTCGCACCGAACCCCTTGTGGTCTCGCAGATGAAGCACCACCTGCACGCGCTGGCGCGCGCGCAGGCCGATACGGCCCAGGGCCGGGCTCTCGAGTCGTCGATGCTGCAAGCCTACGAGGCGAGCCTGCGTTCGCAGGCGCTGCGCGAACGGCTCGACGCCTTGCTGCGAGGTTGAGCCGATGCCCTCGCGAGGCCTCCCGCAAGGCGTTCGCGGCCTTCGCTCCTTCGGCGGCGATCGCGGCGGCCCGGTTGCGCGCGCCGCGCGGGCGGCGGCAGCCGTCGCGATCGGGATCGCGCTGCTCGCGCCGGCGCAGGCGAAGCGGGTGGCACGACTGGCGAGCAGCGCCGGGCCGATCGACGTCGTCGAGGTCGCGCGCGGGCTCGAACATCCGTGGTCGCTCGCGTTCCTGCCCGACGCGCGGATGCTCGTGACCGAGCGCCCCGGCCGGTTGCGCATCGTCACGCCAGCGGGGGCGCTGTCGGCTCCGCTCGAAGGCGTTCCAAAGGTGCACGCGAACGGCCAGGGCGGACTGCTCGACGTCGCGCTCTCCCCGACCTTCGCCGACGATGGCGTGCTGCTGTTCTCGTACGCGCAGCCAACGGCGAGCGGCGCGCGCACCGCGGTCGCGCGCGCCCGGATCGACTGGCGCGCGCAGTCGCCCGCACTGAGCGGGTGGACCGTGATCTTCGCGCAGCGTCAGGCGCCTTCGGGCGGCCACCACTGGGGGTCGCGCCTGCAGTTCGCGCGCGACGGTTCGCTGTTCGTGACGCTGGGCGATCGCTACTCGTACCGGGACCAGGCGCAGGATCTCTCCAGCCATCTCGGCAAGATCGTGCGGATCTTCCCGGACGGACGGGTCCCCCCGGACAACCCCTTTGTCGGCACCCCTGGTGCGCTCGCCGAGATCTGGTCCTACGGACATCGCAACGTCCAGGGCGCCGCGCTGCATCCGGCGAGCGGGCGGCTGTGGACCCACGAACACGGCCCGCAGGGTGGCG
The DNA here is from genome assembly GCA_023384005.1 of Burkholderiaceae bacterium. Lineage (GTDB taxonomy): Bacteria > Pseudomonadota > Gammaproteobacteria > Burkholderiales > Burkholderiaceae_E > Quisquiliibacterium. The sequence continues at coordinate 17,647 of JAHDXY010000049.1, forward strand.
ACGAAGTCAACATCGGGGTGGCCGGCGCGAACTACGGCTGGCCGGTGATCACCTTCGGACGCGAATACGTGATCGGCACGCGCATCGGCGAGGGAAGCTCGCGCGCCGACGTCCAGGCGCCGCTGCACCAGTGGACCCCGTCGATCGCGCCCTCGGGGATGGCGTTCTACGACGCCGAGCGCTTTGCGGCGTGGCGCGGCAGCCTGTTCGTCGGCGCGTTGCGCGGCCAGATGCTGGTGCGTCTCGAGTTCGACGGAGAGCGCCTGGTTCGCGAGGAGCGCTTGCTCGAAGGCCTGCGCGAGCGCATCCGCGACGTGCGCCAGGGTCCCGACGGCTTGCTCTATCTGCTCACCGACAGCGACGAAGGCCGAATCCTCAGGATCGAGCCGGCGCGCTGAAGCGCGCGGCGCAGCGCCCCGGGTCAACCTGCGGCGCGAGGCGCGAACCAGGTCGCGATCAGCGCCAGGCACGCCACCACCGTGAGCACGAAGCGCAAGCCGATGAACCAGCGCGGCACCGAGTACTCGCGGTACAGGGCGGTGTCGGCGACGAAGGCGACCAGGAGCCCCGCGACGAGCAGCGACAGCGCGCTCTTGGCCGGCATCAGCGCGACCGGCCAGGCGTACAGCCCGGGAAGCACCGACCACAGCAACGCCAGCGCGGTGATCGCCGGCGAGAGCATCCGTTCGGTGAGCACGATACCCCAGTGCAGCGCGCCGACGAAGGTGAGAAGGATCGCCGCGTACTGCACCTGGTACGCGACCGCCGTCGCGGCACGCTGGGCATCGGGCATCCAAGCGAGCACCGCGAGCGCGACCAACGGGATCGAGCCCGCCGCGCCGAGGCGCCATGCATTGCGCTTGAGCGGCGTCACGCGTTCGTACATCGCTCACCCCCGGCGAAACCGGTAGATCGCCTGGGTGGCGCGCAAACCCGGGAGCACGCGCACGGGCCGGCCATTCGCGAGAAAGGCGCGTGCCGTGACGCGCAACCCGAGCTTGGCGAGGAAGTCCTCGAAGTCCGGGATCGTCGACAGGTGAAGGTTGGGCGTGTCGTACCACTCGTAGGGCATCTCCTTCGAGACCGGCATGCGCCCGCACAGGATCGACCAGGCGTGAAACCAGTGCCCGAAGTTGGGGAACGAGACGATTCCCTCGCCACCGACCGCGCTCATCTCCCGCAACACGTGCTCGGTCTTGTGCGTGACCTGGATCGCCATCGACAGCACGACGATGTCGAACAGCCCGGCGCCGAACATGCCGAGCCCGGACTCGATGTCCTGCTGGATCACGTTCACGCCGCGGCGCACGCAGGCGAGCACCGCTTCGTCTGCGATCTCGACGCCGTAACCGCGACACGCCTTGGCGGTCTGCAGCTGCGCGAGCAGCGCGCCGTCGCCGCAACCCAGGTCGAGCACGCGTGCGCCCCGCGGCACCCAATCGGCGATCAGCGCGTGGTCGGCGCGCAGGCGCCTGGGCGCGTCTGGCAGAAGACTCATCACAGCTCCTGGGCGATACGCTCGAAGTATGCGCGCAACAGCGCGTGGTAGCGCCCGTCGTCGAGCAGGAACGCGTCGTGCCCGTGCGGCGCGTCGATCTCGGCGTAGGTGACGTCGCGCCGCGCCGCGAGCAGCGCCTGGACGATCTCGCGGCCGCGCCGCGGCGGGAAACGCCAGTCGGTCGCGAACGACACCACCAGGAATTCCGCGCTCGCCTGCGCGAAGGCGGCGCTCAGGTCGCCACCGTACGCGCGCGCCGGGTCGAAGTAATCGAGCGCGCGCGTGATCAGCAGGTAGGTGTTCGCGT
>JAHDXY010000448.1 GCA_023384005.1 Burkholderiaceae bacterium
CGGCTCGGGTGTGCAGCCGCTGGGCATCCTGCGCCTGATCGCGCTGATCTCGAGCCTCGCCGACATCCCGGCCGAGATCGTGTTCGGCTTCGCCACCGGGAATACCTCGCGGATGCGACGCCTCGCGCAGGGGCTGATCGAGGTCGGCAGGCCGGCCGATTTCGTTTTCCTCGATCGCGCACAGCACTCCGCGGGGCGCGACCTGCTCGACAGCGTGCGCCTGGGGGACATCCCCGGCGTCGGGATGGTCATGATCGACGGCGTGGTGCGCTGCCAGCGCAGCCGCAACACGCCGCCGGCGGCCGAGGTCCCGGCGATCGTGCAGTGAGCGAGCCGCCGGTTCGCAAGCGCCGCGATCGCGAAGCGACGCGCGCGCGCATCCTCAAGGCGGGAATCGGCGAGTTCGCCCGCCATGGCTTTGCCGGCGCACGCGGCGAGCGCATCGCGCAGCGCGCGCGCTCGAGCGAGCGGATGGTCTACTACTACTTCGGCAGCAAGGAGGGGTTGTTTCGCGCCGCGCTCGAGTCGGTCTATGCGGCGCTGCGCGACGCCGAGGGCGCGCTCGAGCTCGACGCGCTCGGTCCCCGCGACGGCCTCGAGGCGTTTTGCCGCTTCGTCTGGCGCCACTACTGCGAGCACCCGGAGTTCATCAGCCTGGTCAACACCGAGAATCTGCACCAGGCCCGGCACCTGAGGAAGTCGCAGCACCTCGGCGAACTGGTCTCGCCGGTGATCGGCATGCTGTCGGGGCTGCTGCGCCGCGGCGAGCGCGACGGCGTCTTTCGCTGCGGGATCGATCCGGTCGATCTGTACCTGAGCGTCGCTTCGCTCGGCTACTTCGTGCTGTCGAACCAGCATACGCTCTCGGCGGTGCTCGGTCGCGACCTGCGCTCGCCGCAGGTCCTCGAGCGCCACTGGCGCACCAGCGTGCAGATCGTGAGCCGCTACGTGTGCATCGCGCCCGAGGGCTAGAATGCGGCGATGATCATCGGCTCGCTGCTCGACACCGACCTGTACAAGTTCACGATGATGCAGGCCGTGCTGCACCAGTTCCCCGGTGCGCAGGTCGAGTACCGCTTCAAGTGCCGCAGCCCGGGCGTGGACCTCGTGCCCTACGTCGGGCAGGTCGAACAGCAGATCGAGCACCTGTGCTCGTTGCGCTTCGCAGAACCCGAGCTCGAGTACCTGCGCGGCCTGCGTTTCATCAAGAGCGACTTCGTCGACTTCCTGGGCCTGTTCCAGATGAACCGCAAGTACGTTTCGGTCAAGCCCTCGCAAGCCGTCGCCGGCGAAATCGACATCGTCGTGAAGGGTCCCTGGCTGCACACGATCATGTTCGAGATCCCGCTTCTCGCGATCGTCAACGAGACCTACTTCGCGCGCACCGTGGCCGACCCCGACTACGACGAAGGCCGCCGCCGGCTTCAGTCCAAGATCGACCTTGTCCGCGACCGGCGCGACCTCGACGGAATCCGGATCGCCGACTATGGAACGCGGCGGCGTTTCTCGCGCGCCTGGCACGAGGAAGTGATCCGCACCTGCAAGAGCGGGCTCGGACCGAGCTTCGCCGGCACCTCCAACGTGATGCACGCGATGAAAGACGGCGTTCTTCCGCTTGGAACGATGGCGCACGAATACCTGCAGGCCTGCCAGGCGCTTGGCCCGCGGCTGCGCGATTCGCAGGCCTTCGCTTTCGAGTCGTGGGCGCGCGAGTACCGCGGCGACCTCGGGATCGCGCTGTCGGACGTCTACGGCTTCGACGCCTTCCTGCGCGACTTCGACCTGTACTTCTGCAAGCTCTTCGACGGCGCGCGCCACGATTCCGGGGACCCCTTCGACTGGGGGGAACGCCTGATCGCGCACTACGAGTCGAACCGCGTCGACCCGCGATCGAAGACGCTGGTGTTCTCCGACGCGCTCACCTTCCCGCTGATGGCCTCGCTGTACGTGCGCTTCAAGGGTCGCGCGAAAGTCGCGTTCGGGATCGGGACCAATCTCACCAACGACCTCGGCTACGCGCCGCTGCAGATCGTCCTGAAGATGGTTCGCTGCAACGGCCAGCCGGTGGCCAAGCTCTCCGACACTGCGGCCAAGAACATGTGCGACGACGAAGCCTACGTGCAATACCTGCGCCAGGTGTTCGAGATCCAGTCCTGACTATAATCGTCACGACGCAACCCCGCGACGCAACCTCGACCCGGCATGGACACATCACAGGCGCGATCCAGAATCCTCGCGAGAATCCGCGCGGCGCAGGGCCGGGGCGCTGCCGTGTCGCAGGAGCAACGCGACGCGATAGGGGCGTACATCGCGCGCGCCAG
>JAHDXY010000449.1 GCA_023384005.1 Burkholderiaceae bacterium
GCTCGACCGCCGAAGGCGAGACCGGCCACGCGCACGGCCACCTCGACTACCTCGCCGAAGTGGGCGACCCGGCAACCGATCTCCCGATCGGCGCCTCGGATCTCAACCTGAAGTCCGCGGTGGCCGGCGAGACCCACGAGTACACCGATATGTATCCGGGCATGGCGAAAGCGGCGCGCGCGGAAAAGTTCGACGAGATCGCCGACTGGTTCGAGACCTTGGCGAAAGCGGAGCGCTCGCACGCGAACAAGTTCGCGAAAGCGCTGGAAAACCTCGGAAGCTGAGCTGTTCCGAGATCGTGGCGCACCCCGGCGGCGCATTCGATCGGAACGCTGCGCATGATGCGCCGCGCGCCGGGCGGGTCACGCGCTGACCGGGTTCGGGAGCGCAGCCCGGGGGAGCGCTGGTCGCTCCCCCTTTGATTACCGCAGTGAGCAATTCAACCATGACCGCACGTGAAGGTTCGCTCGAAGCACCTACCCGCCACCCGCTCGACTGGAAGAACCCGAAGTTCTACGATGAGTCGGCGTGTCAGGACGAACTCGAGCGGGTGTTCGACATCTGCCACGGATGCCGTCGTTGCGTGAGCCTTTGCAACGCCTTCCCGACGCTGTTCGACCTGATCGACGAGGGCAGCACAATGGAAGTCGACGGCGTCGATCGCGGCGACTACATGAAGGTCGTCGACCAGTGCTACCTGTGCGACGTCTGCTACATGACCAAGTGCCCGTACGTGCCGCCGCACGAGTGGAACGTCGACTTCCCGCACCTGATGCTGCGCGCCAAGGCGATTGCGTTTCGCAAGGGCACGCCGACGCGGTTTCGCGACAGTGCGCTCTCGTCGACCGACCGCAACGGCCGGCTCGCCACGATCCCGATCATCGTTCAGGCGGTCAACCGCGCGAAGAACTCCCCGGTGCTGCGCAACGCCGGCGAGAAGCTCGCCGGCATCCATCGCAGCGCGTGGCTGCCCGATTTCGCTCCCAGGACCTTTCGCCCGAACGCTGAAGCCTCGGCGGCGCATCCGGTGCGCGACGGCGAGCGCGCGCCGGGCAAGGTCGCGGTATTCGCGACCTGCTACGTGAACTACAACGAACCGGGCGTCGGGCACGACCTGCTGAAGGTGCTCGATCACAACGCGATCCCCTACCGGCTGGTGGAAAAGGAAGTCTGTTGCGGAATGCCCAAGCTCGAACTAGGCGATCTCGATTCGGTCGCGCGGCTCAAGGCGAAGAACATCCCCGGGCTCGCTGCCCTCGCTCGCGAGGGTTGGGCGATCGTTGCTCCGATTCCCTCTTGCGCATTGATGTTCAAGCAGGAGCTGCCGCTGATGTTTGCGGACGACGCCGACGTCCAGGAAGTAAGGGCCGCGATGTTCGACCCCTTCGAATACCTGGTGGCACGATACAAGGATGGATTGCTCGCCACCGATTTCAAACGTGAACTCGGCCGGATCTCATACCATGTCGCCTGCCACCTGCGGGTGCAGAACATCGGACAGAAGACGCGCGAACTCCTGCAAATGCTTCCAGGCACGACCGTGCATACGGTCGAGCGTTGTTCCGGTCACGCCGGGACCTGGGGCGTGAAGAAGGAGTTCCACGAGACGGCGCTCAAGATCGGGCGGCCGGTGTTTCGACAGATGCACGAGCACCCGCGGGGCGAACCGCAATGGGTGGCATCGGACTGCCAGCTCGGCGCGCATCACATCGCGCAGGGAATGGAGCTGGCGGGCAACCCCGTGGGAGAGCGACTGCGACACCCGATCACGCTGCTGCGGATGGCCTACGGGCTGGCCTGAGGCGAGCGGCACTGGACATCGAGGACACGAAAATGCCTGCAATCGAACGAGACTCGCTGATGACGCTGGAGGCCTATGCAAGGGAGCGACCCGCCTTTCGCGCCAGGGTCATCGAGCACAAGAAGCTGCGCACCGTCGCGGTCGGTGAACACCTGAGCCTGCTGTTCGAGGACGAGACGACGATCCGCTACCAGGTCCAGGAGATGCTGCGAATCGAGCGCATCTTCGAGGATGAAGGCATCGCGCACGAACTCGAAACCTACAATCCGTTGATACCGGATGGGCGCAACCTGAAGGCGACGATGATGGTCGAGTACACCGACGAAAACGAGCGTCGGCGCGAGCTCGCGCGACTGATCGGCATCGAGGATCGTGTCTGGGTTCAGGTCGAGGGGCTGCGCAAGGTCTACGCGGTAGCCGACGAGGACCTGGAACGGGAGAACGCCGAGAAGACCTCGGCGGTGCACTTTCTGCGTTTCGAGCTCAGCGAGGAAATGGCCGACGCGCTGAAAAACGGCC
>JAHDXY010000450.1 GCA_023384005.1 Burkholderiaceae bacterium
ATAGGCCGAGACCGGCGTCGGAGCGGCCATCGCCGCGGGCAGCCAGAAGTGGAACGGGAACTGCGCGCTCTTGGTGAAGCAGCCGACCAGGATCAGGCCCAGCGCGAGCGGAAAGCGCGGATCGGCCTGCACTTCGGCGCCGCGCGTGAGCAGGCTCGACAGGTCCACCGTTCCGGCGATCTCGCCCAGGAGAATCACCCCGGCCAGCAGGGCCAGCCCGCCGCCACCCGTGACCGTGAGCGCCATGCGCGCACCGGCGCGCGCCTCCGGTTTGTGGCCCCAGTACCCGACCAGCAGGAACGAAGACACGCTCGTGAGCTCCCAGAACACGACGAGCAGCAGCAGGTTGTCCGAGAGCACGATGCCCAGCATCGCGGCCATGAACAGCATCAGCTGCGTGAAGAACTTGCCCGCCGGGTCTTCCGAGTGCAGGTAGTACGCGGCGTAGAGGATGATGAGCAGCCCGATGCCCAGGATCAGTCCCGCGAACATCAGCGCCAGGCCATCGAGCCTGAAGTGCAGGTTCAGGCCGATTTCCGGCACCCACGCCGCGTGCCACAGCAGCGTCTCGCCGGCAAAGACCGCCGGCGCGCCCTGGAGCAGCAGCACGAGCGCGGCCGCGGTGACCGTGCCCGCGCACCACGCGGTGAGACTGCGACGCGCGGGTGACTCCTGCAGACCCGCGACGAAGCAAAGCGCCGTTCCGAGGAACAGCGGCAAGGCGACGACCAGGGGCAGGAAGCTCGAGAGCACGGTGGCAGGCGAAATATGGGTGGCGAAGATCGTGGCCAAGACGTTGGGCGCTGATTCTAACCGGGCGTGAATCTCGCCAACCAACCGGGCGCGGACATCAACCGCATTCCGTACGTGCGATGCCCGAGCGGCTTTCTGCGAGAATGAATGCCCGCGGCCCCGGACCGCGACGAGAACACACTCCCTCGAAACGAGCACCTGAGCATGACGACCATCAAGTACGCGGACCTAGTCGAGTCGATTGCGGCGGCCGTGCAGTTCATCAGCTACTACCACCCGGCCGACTACATCGCGCACCTCGCGCGCGCCTACGAGATCGAACAGGGGCCCGCGGCGAAGGACGCGATCGCCCAGATCCTGACGAATTCACGCATGAGCGCTCAGGGCCATCGCCCGATGTGCCAGGACACCGGCATCGTCAACGTGTTCATCGAACTCGGAATGGACGTGCGGCTCGAGGGCTTTTCCGGCTCGCTGCAGGATGCCGTCGACGAGGGCGTGCGCCAGGGCTACCTGCACCCCGACAACGTGCTGCGCGCTTCGGTCGTGGCCGACCCGCAGTTCGAGCGCGAGAACACGCGCGACAACACGCCGGCGGTGCTCAACGTCGAACTCGTGCCCGGCGACACGATGGAGGTCACGGTCGCAGCCAAGGGCGGCGGCTCGGAGAACAAGTCCAAGCTCGTGATGCTCAACCCCTCCGACTCGGTGCTCGACTGGGTGCTCAAGACCGTCCCGACGATGGGCGCGGGTTGGTGCCCGCCGGGAATGCTCGGCATTGGAATCGGCGGCACCGCCGAGAAGGCGATGCTTCTCGCGAAGAAGTCGCTGATGGATCCGCTGGACATGCACGAGTTGCTCGCGCGTGGTCCGGCCAACAAGACCGAGGAGCTGCGCGTCGAACTCTACGAGAAGGTCAACGCGCTGGGCATCGGCGCGCAGGGTCTTGGCGGCCTCACCACGGTGCTCGACGTGAAGATCGCGATGTTCCCCACGCACGCAGCGGGCAAACCCGTCGCGATGATTCCCAACTGCGCGGCCACGCGGCACGCGCACTTCGTGCTCGACGGTAGCGGACCGGCGTTTTGCGAGCCGCCGAGCCTGGACATGTGGCCCGACGTGAACTGGGCGCCGGACTACGAGCACTCGCTTCGCGTCGACCTGGACACGCTCACGCCCGAAACCGTCGCCTCGTGGAAGCAGGGACAAACGCTGCTGCTCTGCGGAAAGATGCTCACCGGCCGCGACGCCGCGCACAAGCGCATCGCCGACCTGCTCGCGCGCGGCGAGAAGTTGCCCGTGGACTTCACGAACCGTGCGATCTACTACGTCGGCCCGGTCGACCCGGTGAAGGGCGAAGCGGTGGGCCCCGCGGGCCCCACCACCGCCACGCGCATGGACAAGTTCACCGAGACGATGCTCTCGAAGACCGGACTGATCACGATGATCGGAAAGGGCGAACGCGGCCCGGTCGCGATCGATGCGATCCGCCGGCACAAGGCGGCGTACCTGATGGCGGTCGGCGGAGCCGCGTACCTGGTGTCCAGGGCGATCAAGTCGGCCAA
>JAHDXY010000050.1 GCA_023384005.1 Burkholderiaceae bacterium
TCGCGCCCGATCAGGTCATGCCCGGCGAAGCGGATCGTTCCCTTTTGCGGTTCGACGAATCCCGAGATCGACTTCAGCACAGTGGATTTGCCGGCTCCGTTGGAGCCCAGCAGCGTGACGATGCTCGACTCGGGCACGTTCATGCTGACGCCCTGGATGGCGAGCACGGGCCCGTAGTAGGTCTCGACGTTGCGCAACGACAGCAGCGGCTCGGTCATGTCATGCGCCGAGGTAGATCTCGATCACCCGCGCGTCGTTCATGATCTCGGCGGCGCTGCCGACGGCGAGCACCGCGCCGCGCTCGAGCGCCATGACACGGTCGGAAACGAGGTTGACCAGGCCCATGTCGTGTTCGATCATCAGCACCGTGATGCCCAGATCGTCGCGGATGTCGCGTATCCAGTACGACATGTCTTCGGTCTCCTCGGCGTTCAGACCCGACGAGGGTTCGTCGAGCAGGATCAGGCGCGGGCGTGCGGCCAACGCGCGGCCGAGCTCGACGACCTTGCGGATGCCGTAGGCAAGCGCGCCCACCGAGGCATGGCGGTAGGCCTCGAGGTCGAGCAAGTCGATGATCTCCTCGACCCGGTCGCGATGCTCGATCTCGGCGCGCAAGTTGGCCGGCGTGAACAGCAGTTGCGACAGCAGCCCCGGCCCGCCACGGCTGTGGCGCCCCACGAGCAGATTGCTGAGCACGGTGGCGTTCTCGAACAACTCGATATTCTGGAAGGTGCGCGCGATGCCCAGCGCGGCGATGCGATGCGGCGCGACGCGGGTGATGTCGCTGCCCGCAAAGCCGATGCGCCCGCTATCGGCGTCGTAGATGCGGCTGATGAGGTTGAACAGCGTCGTCTTGCCGGCGCCGTTGGGGCCGATGATCGAGAAGATCTCGCCCTCTTCGACGTCCAGGTTCAGGTCGCGCACGGCCTGGATGCCGCCAAAGCTGCGCCCGAGATGGCGGACCTCGAACAGGCTCATCGCAGCCGCTCGGATTTCTGGTACTGGCGCTGGCGCCGGAACGTGGCCCTGCGGTAGAAGGGAAATGTGTCCAGATACACCTTGATCTTGACCCAGCGCCCGTACAGCCCGCGCGGCTCGAACAGCATGAACAGGACCATCAGCAGGCCGTAGACCCCGGCGTCCAGCCCGATCTGGAACTTCGAACTCACCGCCAGCGCATCGCGCAGCACCATGATCGCCTGCGGCAGCATGACGATGAACGCGGCGCCGAGCACCGCGCCATGCAACGAACCCAGTCCGCCGACCACGACCAGCACCAGCAGCTCCACCGACATCAGGATCGTGAACTGGTCGGGCGTGATGAACTGGATCTTGTGTGCGTACAGCGCACCCGCGACCCCGGTGAGCGCCGCGCTGGCGGTGAGCACGATCGACTTGTACAGCGCCAGGTGCACGCCCATGCTCTGGGCCGAGATTTCGCTGTCGCGAATCGCCGTCAGCGCGCGCCCGGTGCGCGAACGCAGCAGGTTCAGCGCCCCCAGCAGCACCGCGACGAGCAGTCCGGCGGCGAGGTAGTAGAACTTCCACTGCGCATCGATCGCGAGCGGGCCGAGCGCGACGCGCCCGACCGCGAGCCCCGAGCTGCCGCCGGTGAGCCCCTCCCAGCGCGTGAGCACCTCCTCGACGATGAAGGCGAAGGCAAGCGTCGCGATGGCCAGGTACAGGCCGGCCAGGCGTGCGGTCAGCAGGGCCAGCAAAAGGCCCAGCGCGCCCGCAGCCGCGCCCGCGATCGGCAGCGTGAGCGCGAACGGCACCCCCTTGGCGTGCAGGATTGCCTCGGTGTAGGCGCCGGCGGCGACGAAGGCCGCGTGGCCGAGAGAAATCTGCCCTGCGTAACCGACGAGCAGCATCATGCCGACCCCGGCAATGGCATAGATCGCGAGCACGCTCAACTGGGACAGCAGGTACTCGCTCGCCAGCACCGGCGCGGCGAGCACCGCCAGCGCCAGCAACCCGTACCAGATTCCATCCGCACGATGGCGCACGAGGCGGATCTCCTGGACGTAGCTGGTCGTCATCGGCACGTGCATGGTGTCAGACCTTCTTGGCGGCGCTTTGCGCGAACAGCCCCTGCGGGCGCAGCGCCAGGACGACGAGCAACAGGACGTAGGCGGCGACGTCCTTGAAACCCTCGGGGAGATAGAACCCGGCCAGCGCCTCGACAACGCCGATGATCAGGCCGCCAACGATGGCACCCGGAATCGAGCCGAAGCCGCCCAGCACCGCAGCCGGGAACGCCTTCAGACCGATGAAACCCATGTTTACGTGGACGAAGGTGATCGGCGCCAGCAGCACGCCCACCAGCGCCGCCATCGCCGCGCTGATGGCCCAGGTCAGCGACAGGATCGACTTGACCGGGATGCCGACGTGGTAGGCGGCCAGCTGGCTCTGCGAGGTTGCCTGCATCGCGATGCCCAGCCTCGTGTGGCGAAAAAACAGGTACAGCGCCAGGATCAGGACCAGCGTGGCGGCGATGATCGCGAGCAGCTCGTTGCCGATCGCGACGCCGCCAAGCGTGCTCGTGGTTCCCGAATACGGCGCGCTGATGCTGTAGGTCTCGCTGCCCCAGCCGGGCAGCGCGATGACGACGCTGCGGATCACGAACCCGATGCCGATGGTGATGATGACGATCGCGAACACTGGCTGCCCGACCATCGGGCGCAGCACGATCCGGTCGAGGGCGGCGCCGATCAGTGCCATGCAGGCCATCGCCAGCACGAGCCCGAGCAGAAAGGGCATGCCCGCGATGCCAATGAAGGTGAACCCCAGAAAGGCACCGACCATCATCAGGTCGCCCTGCGCGAAGTTCACGATCTCGCTCGCCTTGTAGATGAGCACGAAGCCGAGCGCGACGATCGCGTAGATGCAGCCGATCGCCGTGCCGCTGATGACCATCTGGACGAATTCGCTCAGCCCCTGCATGTCCGCGACCTGAACTCCCGTCGGACCAGTCGATCAATCGCCGCCAGACCTGCCGCGGCGCCGCGCAGGAACCGTGTGCGCGCGGCCGCCGGGTCGAGCGGATACCCGCGCGTGCCTTAGGAACCGACACCTGTCCTTCTTCGATTCCGAGATTAATGAATTACCGCTCGATAATCAAGTATCATTCAATTCGAGCGATTCACGTGGTTGGCGCCATCGCGCCGGATGCACGTTGAAAGAGGATGACGACATGTCCCGGCCAGAGAACATGCAGGCCCTCGTTCTGCGTCAGGACGGTTTCTCGGGGACGACGAGCGGCCTGGCGATCACAGATCTCGACGCGCTGGTCGCGCTCGATCGGATCGCGGTTCCGACTCCCGGCCCCGGCCAGGTGCTGATCAAAGTGGCGTTGGCGCCGGTCAACCCATCGGACCTGCACTTCCTCAAGGGCGAGTACGGGCAGCCACGCCGGCGCGGCACGCCGGCCGGCTTCGAGGGCACCGGAACCGTGGTCGCCGCGGCCGACGCGCGGGCGGCTGATCTGGTCGGGCGCCGCGTGAGTTTCCTCGCCAGCGCATCGGGTTCCTGGGCCGAATACGCGCTCACCGACGCCGGCGCTTGCGTCGAGGTAGGCGCCGGCGTGCGCGACGAAGATGCTGCGGCGCTGCTCGTGAACCCGCTCACCGCAGTGGCGATGATCGCGCTCGTCGCCACGGCCGGCGCGCGTGCGGTCGTGCTCACCGCCGCCGGCTCGCAGCTCGGGCGAATGCTGCTCGGTCTGGCGCGCGAGCGAGGCATCGCGCCGATTGCCGTCGTGCGCAGCGCAGGCGGCGAGGCGTCACTGCGCGCCTTGGGCGCGGCCGCGGTCCTGGTCAGCGGTGAACCCGAATTCGCGGCCCGGCTCGACGCCGTCCTGCGCGTCGAGCGGCCACGCGTGCTGCTCGATGCGGTGGGCGATCAGACTGCGGCAGACATCTTCCTCGCCATGCCAGCGCACAGCCGCTGGATCTCGTACGGCATGCTCTCGGCTGCGGGGCCGTGCCTGCCACAGATGGGAGCTTTCGTCTTCTCTGGCAAGCGCATCGAAGGCTTCTGGCTTAGTCGCTGGCTGCACACGGCGACCAGCGACGCCATCGCCGCCGCCTCGGACGAGGTGCAGCGGCAGTTTCTGAGCGGCGCCTGGCACACGCGGGTCTGCGCGCGAGTCAGGCTGGGCGACGCGTTGCGCGATCTGCCTGGCTTGCTGGCGCGGCCCGGCAAGGTGATGCTCGTCCCAAGTCCGCACGCCGCGTAGCGGCGGCGCTTACCCGCGCGGGCGGGCGCTCCGCGCTCGCGTTGCCGGCGGTCGATCGGGTTCGACGAAGGCCCCGCGACCGACCAGATCGGCAATTGCCGCCGGTTCGAGGCCGAGCACGCGCGAGAGAATGTCGCGGCCCTGCTCACCGAGGGCGGGCGCGCGCGCGCGCACGGTCGTCGGCTCGGCCGACATCTGCCAGGGCGGGCGGGTCACCAAGAACGCGCCGGCCGCGTCCTCGGCCGGGGTCGTCACGCCGCGGTGGCGGCTCTGGGCGCTTGCCATCGCCTCGGCGACGGTGCGGTAGCGCGAGCAGGGGCAGCCGGCCGCGGAGATCACGCGCTCGCACTCCTCAGCCGTGCGGTCGGCGGCCCAGGCACCCAGCAGCTCCATCAGCGCGTCCCAGTGGACCTTGCGCGCGGTGAAATCGACGAATCGGGGATCAGCTCTCCAGTGCGGATGTCCGGTGGCGTCGGCAAGCGCCTCGAAGTTCGCCTGCGTGATCGGCATCGCGATGAAATAGCCGTCGCGCGCACGCGTCGGCGCGTACTGCATCGTCGGCTCGTGCACCGGGAACTGTGCCGCCTGGACCTCGAACGACATCATGCCGAGCATGGCGTCGACCAGGGCGAGGTCGATCATCTGCCCGACACCGGTGCGCACGCGCTGCAGCAGTGCCGCCTCGATCGCGGCGAGGGCGGCCATCCCGCCCAGATAATCGGCAACGAACAGGGCGCTGCGTGCGGGCACGTCCGCACCGCGCTGAACGCGCAGGTTGGTGAGATCGTATCCGCTCGCCGCGTGCACGATCGGCGCGAATGCGGCGCGCCCGGCCTCGGGGCCACTCTGCCCGTAACCCGAGATCGCGCAATACACAAGCCCGGGGTGCAACAGCTTCAGACGGGCGTAATCGAGGCCGAGCCGCGCCATCACGCCGGGGCGGTAGTTCTCGATCAGAACGTCGCATCGACACGCGAGATCCAGGGCCAGCGCCCGCGCGGCGGGCCGCTTCAGGTCAAGGCAGATCGACTGTTTGCCGATGTTGAGGTGGCCGAAGTAACTGCTGCATCCGTCGCGCAGCGGTTCGGTGGCACGCACCATGTCGCCGGCGGGCGGTTCGCACTTGATGACCTCGGCGCCGAAATCGGCGAGCAGGCGCGTGCAGTAAGGACCCGCGATCATCGACGTGAAGTCAAGAACGCGCAGCCCGGCGAGTGCGCCGCCCGCAGGGGCTCGGGCGCGGCCGGCGCCGTGCGCCGCCGCACCCGCCAACGGCGATCGAATCCGACTCGATTTGCGCCCCATGGGCCGGCACCATCCGGTTGCAGTTGCGGTTGCGGTTGCGGTTGCGGTTGCGGTTGCGGTCGTGCTTCGCGCCGGCGGCGGGGGCAGCTCGCAACTGTGCGATGCCGACGCTTGCGCAAGGACCGATCACTATAAGTCCTCCTCATTTATCGAGCAATACTTTACGAACTGCTCGGAGGATGTTATAGGTTCGTGCACGGCGCACCGGCGGGTACGCGTCGCCGCGCTCCGTGTCGGCCTCAACTTCGCAACGGAAAACTGTCATGAAAACCATCGTTTCGGCGTTTCTGCTCGCTCTGGGCATCCTGGGTTGGGGCGGCGCCGCGCGCGCGCAGCAGACCGCGCCAAAGGCGACCATCGTCCTGAAGAAAGCGGACTTCGGCGTCGCCACGCAGACGCGCACGCGCTTGTCGACCTGGTGGGGCGAAGAGCTCGAACGGCGCAGCGGCGGACGCGTCAAGGTCGAGTACTATCCGGCCAATTCGCTCGTCGCCGCGGCCGACGTGTTCGAGGCGACGCGTTCCGGAACGATCGGCGTGGGCATCTGGGTCCAAGCCTACAACCCCTCGGTCTCGCCGATGTCGGCGCTTTTCACCCTTCCCGGCATCAGTCCGGACTTCCGCTCCGCCGCGCGCGCCGCCAACGAACTGATGTTCGGCGACGAGTTCACGTTCTATCGCGACGAATTGCGCAAGCTCGGCGTCGAGCCGGTCTACGTCTGGGGCGTTTCGGACCAGGAGCTGATCGGCACACGGCCTCTGGGTGGAATCGCCGCGCTCAAGGGCATGAAGGTGCGCGTGATCGGGCGCGAGTGGCCCAAGCTCATCGACGCCTTCGGCGCGACGCCGGTAGCGATGCCCTGGCCCGAGGTCTACGAGTCGCTCGCGCGCGGCACGCTCGACGCCAACGTCGGTTTCGTCACCGCCAACCGCGACAGCAAGCTCTACGAGGTCGCCAAGCACCACACGCGCATCGGCCTGGGTGCCCCGGCGGGACCGCTCGCGATCATGAACCGCGCTACCTGGGAGGGGTTGCCCAAGGATATCCAGCAGATCATCCGCGACCTCGGACGCGAGTTTCCGGACAAGCTGGCGGACCTGTACGAGACCGAACTCGCCGATGCGATCGCCCAGATGAAGCGCAACGGGGTGACGTTCTACGAATGGTCCGCGCCGGATCGCGCCCGGCTGCGCTCGACGACCGAAGCCACCTGGAAGACCTGGGCCGAAGGGCTCGACAGCAAGGGCCTGCCTGCGAGCGAGGCGCTGCGCCGCTACCTCGCACTGCAGGCCAAGCACGCAAAGCGATGACGGCGCAGGCCGGCGCGCGCGCGCTGGCCGCGGTCCGGCGCGCGCTGGCGCTCGCGTCGCGCCTGGCGCTGCTGGCGATCATGTTCGGCGTCAGCCTCGACGCGCTGCTGCGCTACGCCCTGGGCAGCCCGCTCGCAGGCATGCTCGAGGGCGTCGAGCTGCTGCTGGTGGTCGCGGTCTTCGCCAATATGGCCCAGACCCAGGCCGAGGGCGGCACCGTTGCGGTCACCGCCCTGATCGAGCGCCTGCGCGGGCGCACGGCGAACTGCGTCGGCGTCGTCGTCTCGTCGCTCGCGTTCGCGCTCGCCGCCGCGATGACCTGGGCCAGTGCAGAGCTGGCCTGGAGGAGCTGGCAGATGCAGGAGTTCTCGGCCGGCCTGGTCGCCTTCCCGATCTATCCGTCACGGATCGTGATCAGCCTGGGCCTGCTGGTCCTGACCCTGCATCTTCTGGGCACCCTGGCCGCAGCCGTCGCGCGCCTGGTCGGGCCGCGCGCGGAGCGCGCATGACCGCGCTGCTGATCGGGCTCGGCTCCGTCGCCGCGCTGCTCGTCCTGCTCGCCCTCGGGCTGGAGATCGCGTATGCGCTCGCAGTCGTCGGCGTGGTGGGCCTGTTTCTCATCGGCGGCGTCCCGCTCGCGCAGGGCGTGCTGGCGACGGCGCCATACAGCAGCGTCGCGAAGTTCGCCCTCGTCGTGCTGCCGATGTTCATCCTGATGGGTGAACTGGTGGTGGCCACCGGCATGGCGCGCCATGCTTACGTCGCGGCGCGAGCCTGGCTGGGGCGTCTGCCGGGCGGGTTGATGATGACGGCGGTCGGCGCCAGCGCCTTGTTGGCCACTACGTCGGGCTCGAGCATCGCGGCCACGGTCACCGTCGGGCGAGTCTCGATCGCGGAGATGCGCCGCTACGGCTACGACGGCGGCCTTGCCGCCGGAACGGTGGCCGTGGCCGGGACGCTGGCCGCGCTCATCCCCCCCAGCGCGCTGCTGGTGTTCTACGCCCTGCTGAGCGACCAGTCGATCAGCGCGATGCTGCTCGCAGGAATCGGCCCCGGCCTGTTGAGCGCCGCGCTTTTCATGCTGACGGCCTACCTGATCGGACGCCTGCGCCCAGCGCTCGCGCCGCGCCTTGCTCAGCCCGCCGACTGGCGCGAGCGGCTGTCGTCTTTGCGCCTGTTCGCGCCGCTGGGCACGCTGGTGCTGGTCGTGCTCGGCGGCATCTATTCCGGCCTCGTCACCGCGACCGAGGCCGCCGCCTTCGGCGCGTTGGTCGCGTTGATCATGCTGGCGCTGTCGGGCCGCCTGACGCTGCCGCGCCTGGACGAAGCGCTGTCGTCGTCGGCACGCATCACCTGCATGATCTTTCTCATCATCATCGGCGGCACGCTGTTCGCGCGCATGCTCGCCTTCGCCGGCGTGCCGCTGGCGCTGGCGGAGTTCATCCGCGGGCTGGACATCTCGCCGATGGCGGTGGTCCTGGTGATGATGCTGATCCTGACCGTGCTCGGCATGTTCATCGACCCGATCGGCATGCTGATGCTGACGCTGCCGTTCTTCCTGCCGGTCGTCAAACAGCTCGGGATCGACCCGATCTGGTTCGGCGTGCTGGTCGTGCTCCAGGCCGAACTCGGCGTGATCACGCCGCCAATCGGCATGCACCTGTTCGTCGTCAACAAGATCGCGCCCGATATCACGTTCGCCAGCATCATCCGCGGCAGCCTGCCGTTCATGGCCTGCCAGTTCCTGCTCGTCGCGCTCGTGATCCTGTTCCCGCCGATCGCGCTCTGGGTGCCAGGGCAATTGCGCTGATGCCGGACAGATTGCCCATTGGATCGACCACGCGCTTCCGGCGCCGGCGTGCAATGTACTCTCCCAACGCACGTTCCTCGACCCGGCCGATGCGCGCCAGTCAGCCGACGCGCACGGGGATGAAGATCCTGCTGCCCTCGCGCTGGATCAGCAACGCCACCGACTTGTCGGACCTGGCGACTGCCGCGCGCACCTCGTCCGTGTTCCTGACCGGCGTCCCGTTCACTGCCACCAGCACGTCGCCCGGTTGTACACCGGCAGCGGCGGACGGGCCGCCGGAATCCTCGATGAACAGACCCTCCACTCCGGCGTCGCGCCGTTCCTGAGGCTGCAGCGGCCGCAGCGCCAGGCCCAGCTTGCCCTTGCCCGACGCCTCGTCGGCCGCGGCGGCCGCGGCGGCGCGCACCCTCCGCTCGCCGGCGTCTCCGAGCCTCACGGTCAAGTCCTCACGCTTTGCGTCGCGCCACACCTCGAGCGTCGCCTTGTCGCCGGGCGACGACTGCCCGATCAACGCTGGCAAATCGCCCGCGGCAACAATCGGTTGAGCGTTGAATTTGAGGATCACGTCACCGGTCTTCAGCCCGGCTTGGTCGGCCGGCCCGCCGGTCGCGACGTTCGAGACCAGCGCGCCCGCGGGTCTGTCGAGCTTGAACGACTCCGCCAGCGGCTGGTTCACCTCCTGAATCGCCACTCCCAGGCGCGCGTGGCGGACTTTGCCGGTTGCGACGATCTGGTCCTTGATTCTGGCCGCCAGGTCGATCGGGATGGCGAAGGACAAGCCCTGGTAGCCGCCGGAGCGGCTGTAGATCTGCGAATTGATGCCGATCACTTCGCCGCGCGAGTTGAACAGCGGCCCGCCCGAGTTGCCCGGATTGACGGCGACGTCGGTCTGGATGAAGGGCACGAAGCTGTCGTCGGGCAGCGATCTTCCCTTGGCGCTCACGACGCCGGCGGTGACGCTGTTCTCGAAGCCGAACGGCGAACCGATCGCGAGCACCCATTCGCCCACCTTCAGATCGCGTGAACTGCCCAACTGCACCACCGGGAGATTGCTTGCGTCGATCCTCAGTACTGCGACATCGGTCTGCGGGTCGGAGCCGAGCACCTTGGCCTGGAACTCGCGGCGGTCGGTGAGCTTGACGGTCACGTCCGTTGCATCGCGAACGACGTGGGCGTTGGTCAGGATCAGCCCGTCGGCGCTGACGATGAAACCCGAACCCTGGCCTCGCACCGGCATCTCGCGTTGCCCCTGGAAGCCTCCGTTCGGTCCCTCGAAGCGCCTGAAGAACTCGAACCATGGGTCACTGGGGTCGATCCCCCGCGGCCCGCGACGCCGGGCGGCGGGCGCCTCGTCGGCATCTTCTGCGGCCTGCTTCATGGCGCTCACGCTGATGTTGACGACCGCCGCGCCGTAGCGCGCGGTGATCTGCGAGAAGTCAGGCGCACCAGGCGCCGTGGCGGACGCGCCCGCCGGCGCGTTGGCCGCCGCGGTTGCCAGAACCGGGATTGCCGACGTCGATGCGCGCGCATGCTTGCCGGCGACAAGAGTCGCGCCCGCACCGCCCAGCAAGCCAGCGGCGACCAGTGCGACAACCAGGCGGGTCGGGGACAACGAACGATTGATCATCAGAGCTCCTCGTGCGGAAAGTTGGCTGGACACGAGGTCAATGTAGATCCCGATACTTAGGTGGTTCTTAATCAGTCGGATCTCCGGGCGCCCGTCGAGCCGGCAACCGCGAAACGGATCTGCGCCCGCAGCCCTCCCATGCGTTGCGATCGGTCCAACTGCACGGTCGCGCCATGCATCTCGGCGATCGACTTGACGATCGCCAGGCCCAACCCGCTGCCGGTGGTTTCGGTGCCGGCGACGCGGTAGAAACGGTCCAGCACACGGTCGCGATCAGCCTCGGCGATACCGGGGCCGGTGTCTTCCACCGTCAATCGCATCGCGCCGGCCTCGCGCCGGATCTCCAGGTCTACGCTGCCCCCGCAGGGGGTGTACTTGATCGCGTTGTCGAGCAGATTGCGCATCAGGATGCGCAACGCCTCGGGATAGCCCGCGATGTCGCCCTCGTCGGCCTGCCCGAGGCCAAGATCGATCTGGCGCTCGCGCGCGGCGGGCGCGGCGTCGACTATCGCCAGACGCGCCGTCTCGGCCAGCGACACCCGCTCGCGCCTGGATCCCGCAGCATTCCCCTGATGGCTCGCCAAGACCAGCAGTTGCTCCACCAGTCGGGTCGCGCGGTCGATGCCGGCGCTCAACCGCTTCACCGCCAGGTCTCGTGCGGCATCGTCGACCGCGCGTTGCAGGCCCTGCGCCTGGAGCTTCAAGGCGGCCAGCGGTGAGCGCAGTTCATGCGCGGCGTCGGCGACGAAGCTGTTCTGCGCATCGAAGGCCTGGCGGACGCGGCCGAAGAGCAGGTTCAGCTCGTGCACCAGCGGGCGAACCTCGTCGGGCAGGTCGACTTCGCTGAGCTCGCCCAACTCGTCGGCCTGGCGCTGGGCCACCTGCCGGCGCATGCGCGACACCGGCGCGAACGACACGCTCACGACCCACCAGACCACGAGCATCAGCAACGGAGCCATCACCGCGACAGGGGCCATCGTGCGCAGCGCCATCGCACCCGCCATCTCGCGCCGCACCGCCATGTCCTGCGCCACCTGGATGATCTGCGAGCGCGACTGCATCGAGAACACGCGGTACGTGCTGCCGTTCACGCTGAGGTCGGAAAAGCCCATGGTCGCGCGTTGCGGCAACACGGCACGGCCCGCGGACTGGAACACCCGCAATCCTTCGGCCGTCCAAACCTGGACCACGAAGTTCAGGTCCTGTGCGTCGTTCGGGTCCTCCGCGACACCCGCCGAACCGTTCGCAGGCAGCCCGGAGCGAAGCGACATCGCCATCTGCTGCATGTGGTAGTCGAAGATCTCGTCCGCCTCGGCCCGCGCCGTGCGGTAGGCGATGGTCGCCTGTGCGAACGCCGTGAGCACGATGGCCGCGAGGAGAAGCCACAGCAGACGGGCACGCAACGAATGCGAGGGCCGGGCCGACATGGTCAGTCCCTGGGCACCATGTAGCCGACGCCGCGAACGTTTCGGATCAACTCACTGCCCAGTTTCCTGCGCAAGCCGTGGACGTACACCTCGACCGCGTCGCTGCTGATCTCGTCCTTCCAGCCGTAGAGCTTTTCCTCGAGTTGAGCCCGTGACAGAACCATGCCCGGACGCGCCAGCAGCGGCTCGAGCACCGCCCACTCGCGCCCCGACAACACGACCGGCTTCCCGCGCACCGTCACTTCTCGTGTCGCCGGATTGATCGATACGCCCTTGTGCTCGTAGACCGGCTCCGCTCGTCCGGCCGCGCGCCGCAGCAGCGCACGGATGCGCGCGAGAAGTTCGTCCAGATCGTAGGGCTTGAGCACGTAGTCGTCCGCTCCCGCGTCGAGGCCTTCGACGCGTTGTTGCACGGAGTCGCGCGCCGTTGCGATCAGCACCGGGATGCGTTCCTTGCGCGCGCGCAGCCAGCGCAGCAGCGACATCCCATCGCGCCGCGGCAAGCCCAGATCGAGCAGCACCAGGTCGTAGGCCTGCGCGCGCAGCGCGGTTTCGGCCATCTCGCCATCCTTTACCCAGTCGACCGCGTATTGCTCGGCGCGCAGCAGATCCAGCACCGACTCGCCGATCATGACGTCGTCTTCCACCAGCAGCAGTCTCATCGCTCGTCCAGCCCCCGGACTCGTTCGGCTTCCCGCGGTGGCGCCGCTGCAGCAATCACGGCGCCACCGTCAGCGTCAACGTCGCGACACGACCGCTATTTTGCGCCGTCGCATGGACACCTGCAGCTTCGCCACGCGTTTTCTGGCGCAACCAACGTTCGCCAGCGCGCAGACCTGGCTGCGAGAAACACGCATACTTCGTTTCAACATTCCGGAGTACCTGATGAATCGCGCCACCACCACCCCCTCCCCGACGTCGACCGCCTACGGTTTTCACTATGAGCTCACCGGCATGGGATTTGACCAAGCCGTCACGCGCGTCACCCAGGCGCTCAAGGCCGAGGGCTTCGGTGTGCTCACCGAAATCGATGTCCAGGCCACCATGAAGGCCAAGCTCGGCCTCGATGTTCTACCGTATCGGATCCTCGGCGCCTGCAATCCGCCGCTGGCCCACCGCGCCTTGACTGCCGAGCCCGACATCGGATTGCTGCTGCCCTGCAACGTGGTCGAGCGCGAGGAAGCGGACGGGCGCCTGGTGGTCGCATTCATGGATCCGGTGGCCGTGCTGCAGATGACCGGCGACCCCGAGGTCGCGGTCGTCGCGCGAGAAGTGCGCGCACGGCTGGAACGCGTGAGATCGGCACTCGGCCTTGCCGCCGTGAATCAGGACTGAATCGATATCGCACCGGCGATCATGTAGGCTTGGACGTTCGCGCCGCAACGCGGCCCCGTGTGGCTCGCGTCGGTGGATTCGTTCCGCGTCACAATGACCGATGCCCATGTCTTGTATCGCCTGTGCAAGCCCCGATCGGCCTCCTGTCGCAGCGCCTCGCTCTCGGACTCGGAGCGGCCGCCACGCTCGAGCCGCCGGCCTGGTCCGCGGCGACGTGCCGCGACTGGCCCTGGTCACGGGCCAGAGTGGCCACTTCGTCCGGTGTATCCGGCAGGGTCGAGGTGCTGCAGGTTGACCGGGTCCAGTCCGAATGATGCGTGAACCCACCCTCGAGCAGGCTGATGCCGCCCGCTTGCCCGACCCTGTGAGCGCTGGCGTGATCGTTGCGGTCCGCGGAAGCGTCGTGGACATGCGCTTCGACGGCGCGTTGCCAGCTATTCATTCCCTGCTGTGGGCCGGTGACGGTGGGCGCGTGGCCATCGAAGCCCTGGCCCAGCGCGACGCGCGGCACGTACGGGGCATCGCCCTGACCCCCACGCAGGGACTGGCGCGGGGCATGCCCGTCGAGAACACCGGCAGGCCGCTGCGGGCACCGGTCGGCAAGCAGATCCTGTCGCGCATGCTCGACGTCTTCGGCAACCCAATCGACCGCGGGCCCGCGCTGGCCGGCGTGCAGTGGCGCTCGGTGCACCGCCGGCCGCCGCCGCTGGCGCGCCGCTCGACGAAGTCCGAGGTCTTCGAGACCGGCATCAAGGCCATCGACGTGCTCACGCCGCTGGAGCGCGGTGGCAAGGCGGGCCTGTTCGGCGGCGCTGGCGTCGGCAAGACGGTGCTGCTGACCGAGATAATCCACAACATGCTCGGCCACCAGGAGGGCGTGAGCATCTTCTGCGGCATCGGCGAGCGTTCGCGCGAAGGCGAGGAGCTGTACCGCGAGATGAAGGCCGCCGGCGTGCTGCCTCACATGGTGATGGTCTTCGCGCAGATGAACGAACCTCCAGGGGCGCGCTTTCGCGTCGGCCATGCCGCGCTCACGATGGCCGAGTACTTTCGCGACGACGAGCACCGCGACGTGCTGCTGCTGGTCGACAATATCTTCCGCTTCATCCAGGCCGGCTCCGAGGTATCGGGCCTGATGGGGCAGATGCCCTCGAGGCTGGGCTACCAGCCGACGATGAGCACTGAACTCGCGGCGCTGCAAGAGCGCATCGCCAACACCGACAGCGGCGCAATCACCGCGATCCAGGCAGTGTACGTGCCGGCCGACGACTTCACCGACCCCGCGGCAGTACACACCTTTTCACACCTGTCGGCATCCATCGTGCTGTCGCGCAAGCGCGCCAGTGAAGGCCTGTTTCCGGCCATCGACCCGCTGCAGTCAAGCTCGAAGATGATCGCGCCGGGCATCGTCGGCGAGCGCCACTACGCCCTGGCTCAGGCGATCCGCCGCACGCTGGCGCAGTATGACGAGCTGAAGGACATCATCGCGATGCTCGGGTTGGAACAACTGTCGTCCGACGACCGCAAGGTGGTGGCCCGCGCGCGCCGGCTCGAACGCTTCCTCACGCAGCCGTTCTTCACCACCGAGCAGTTCACCGGCCTCGCCGGCAAGCTCGTCAGCCTGAAGGATGCCCTTGACGGTTGCGAACGGATCCTGGGCGACGAATTCAAGGATCTGCCCGAGAGCGCGCAATACATGATCGGCGCGGTCGATGAAGCCACGGCCAAGATGAAGGGTGAGGCGAGGGGGCGCACCAGGCCCGTGCCCGAGTCGCAGCCCGCCAGCGAGGAAGCGCATGCAGTCGATGGCGCTTAGGGTGTTGCTGCCCTTCGAGGTCCTCGTCGACGAGACCGATGTGGCGCGCATCGTCGTGGAGACCGCGCAAGGCTCGTTCGGCCTGCTGCCGCGGCGGCTGGACTGCGTCGCGGCCCTGGTGCCAGGCATCCTGAGTTTCGAGGCCGAAGGCCAGGGCGAAGTGTTCCTGGCCGTAGACGAGGGCGTGCTCGTCAAGACCGGCAGGACGGTCGTGGTTTCGGTGCGGCGCGGGCTGCGCGGCAACGACCTGGCCCGGCTGCGCGACGCCGTCGAGCAGGAGTTCCTGACGCTGGACGCGCACGAGGAAGAGATGCGCACGGCAATGGCCAGGCTGGAGACCGGATTTCTGCGGCGTTTCGCGACGCTGAGTGATCGTCCATCATGAGTCGGGACCCGAAGCGCATGCCACCGGGTTCGGCTCCCACCCGCCCGACTCTGGCCGAGCAGGTCGGCGCCAAAGCTTCGCGCAAGCTCAAGGCTCGGCGCGACGGCACGCCAGGGGTCTGGTTCGGCCTCGGCATGATGGGCTTGATCGGCTGGTCGGTCGCGGTGCCGACGCTGCTGGGCGCAGGCCTCGGCCTGTGGCTCGATCAGCGCTATCCCGGTGGGCGCTCGTGGACACTGGCGCTGCTGGTGGGGGGGCTGGCCATCGGCTGCCTGAACGCCTGGCATTGGGTCTCCCGCGAAGACCAGGCAATACACGACGAGCACGAGGACACCGATGCCTGATACCGGCAGTTGGGCCGCTTTCTGGGCAACGGCGCCTGATACGCCGGTGGTGGCAGCCGTATCGATCGTGGCGGGCGCTGCGCTGGGGGCCGTCTTCTTCGGTGGGCTGTGGTGGACTGTACGACGGGGTGCGGCATCACCGGTAGCGGCGCGCTGGTTTCTCGGCAGCGTCGTCCTGCGCACCGCCATCGTCCTGGCCGGGTTCTACGTAGTCGGCGCGGGTCAGGCTGTGCGGCTGGGGCTGTGCCTGCTCGGCTTTTTGCTGGCGCGCGCCATTGTTCTTCGTATTACGCGACCGGCTCCCCTCGCAGTGGCGCCGCCGGCGTCCCGGGCACCACCATGCGTCTGACTCCGGATGAATGGGTGTTCTGGCAGTACGGCTTCGTCAAGCTGAACGCCACCATTGTATTCACCTGGGCGCTGATGGCGGTGCTGGTGCTGGGTGCAGCGCTCGTCACGCGCCAGCTCGCCACCGGCCACGAGCGCTCGCGCTGGCAGAACCTGCTGGAGATCGTCGTGACCGGGATCGTCGGGCAGATCGAGGACGTCGGCCTGAAAGAGCCGCGCCGGTATCTCGGGTTTCTCGGCACCTTGTTCCTGTTCGTCGCCGCGGCGGCGCTCGCCACCGTGGTGCCCGGCTACGAGCCGCCCACCGCGTCGCTGTCGACCACCGCGGCTCTGGCCCTGTCCGTGCTGGTGGCGGTGCCGCTGTTCGGCATATCGGGCCAGGGCCTGTTCGCCTACCTGAAGTCGTATGCGCAGCCGACGCCGATCATGTTGCCGTTCAATCTGATCAGCGAGGTCTCGCGCACGCTGGCGCTGGCCGTGCGGCTGTTCGGCAACATGATGAGCGGCGCCATGATCATCGCCATCCTGCTGTCGATCACGCCCTTCGTCTTCCCGATCGTGATGACGGCGCTGGGCTTGCTCACTGGCATGGTGCAGGCCTATATCTTCACCATCCTGGCGGCGGTGTACATCGCCGCCGCGACCCACGACACAGGCAGCGGCAGACCCAAGGTCGAGCTGGTTCCGGCGCCGCCCGATTGAGCTGCTCTTGACGCTCGACCCTCGTTTCTCGACACCCCACTCAACCACCTCGAAGGCCCCCAATGGACTCTCTTACCTGGATCGCCGTCGCGTCCATCGTCATGGCCGGCCTGACCACCGGCGTCGGCACGATCGGGCCGGCGCTGGCCGAGGGCAGGGCGGTGGCGGTTGCGCTCACGTCGCTGGCCCAGCAGCCCGATGCGTCGGCCACCATCACCCGCACGCTGTTCGTCGGCCTGGCGATGATCGAGTCGACGGCCATCTACTGTTTCGTGCTGTCGATGATCCTGGTCTTCGCCAACCCGTTCTGGAATACCGCGGTCGCCGCCGCCCAGGCTGCCGGGAAGTAGACCGTGCTGATCGACTGGTTCACCGTCGCTGCGCAGCTGCTGAACTTCATCATCCTGGTGTGGTTGATGAAGCGCTTTCTGTACCAGCCGGTGCTGGACGCGATCGCGGCACGC
Source organism: Burkholderiaceae bacterium (assembly GCA_023384005.1). Classification (GTDB taxonomy): domain Bacteria; phylum Pseudomonadota; class Gammaproteobacteria; order Burkholderiales; family Burkholderiaceae_E; genus Quisquiliibacterium. Next base: position 17,111 of record JAHDXY010000050.1, read on the forward strand.
GAGCAGAAGATTGCGGCGCAACTGGCCGACGCTGCCGCGACCAAGGCCGAGGCTCACAAACAGCAGGACGAGTTCCAGCGGAAGAACCAGGCTTTCGACGAACAGCGCGCGGAGTTGCTGCGCCAGGCCAGGAACGCAGCGAAGGCCGAACGCGAGCGCCTGCAGCTCGAAGCCCGCGAGGCGGCCGATGCTGCGAGCGCCCAGCGCGCGAAAACGCTGCTGACCGAGGCGCAGCACCTGCACGCCGAGATCGCCCGCCACACGCAGCAGCAGGTGTTCGACATCGCGCGCCGGGTGTTGGGCGACCTCGCAGGGGTCAGTCTGGAGCAACGGATGTGCGAGGTCTTCGTACAGCGCCTGCAAGCCCTCGAGGGTCCTGCGCTGGCCAGCCTCGGCGCAGCACTCGAGGCGGTGTCCGATGCCGAGCCGGCCCTGCTTCGCAGCGCCTTCGAGCTGCCGCCACCGCAGCATGCAGCGATCCACGCGGCCCTGGAGGAATTGTTCGGGAAGCCGATCGCGCTGAAGTTCGAGACCAATCCCGAGCTGGTCGGCGGCTTCGAACTCAGCGCGCAGGGGCAAAAGCTGGCCTGGAGCATTTCGGATTACCTCGGAGCGCTGTCATCGGGCCTGGAGGAGCGGCTCGCCGTGAAGGAACGCGCATGACGAGCACAGCGCCGGCGCCCGCCACCTTGCAACGCGTTGTGCGGGGAGCGTTCGCCGACATCGCCGAGCGCTTGCAAGACTTCAAGCCGCAACTTGTGCCGCGCGAGGTGGGCACGATCGCCAGCGTCTCCACTGGCATTGCACGGGTTCACGGCTTGCCCGGCGTGGGTTTCGAGGAATTGCTGTTGTTCCCGGGCGGCCTGTCGGGAATCGCCTTCAACCTCGACGAGAACGGCGTCGACGTCGTGCTGCTGGGCGGCTACGCTCACCTGCACGCCGGCCAGGAAGTGCAGCGCACCGGCCGTGTCGTGGACGTGGCCGTGGGCGACGAGCTGCTCGGCCGCGTGATCGACCCGCTGGGCCGCCCGTTGGACGAAGGCGCTCGCGTGGCAACTCGCGAGCGCCTGCCCATCGAGCGGCCGGCGGCGGCCATCATGGACCGCGCTTCCGTGACCGAGCCGCTGCAGACCGGACTCAAAGTCATCGACTCGCTGATTCCCATCGGCCGCGGCCAGCGTGAATTGATACTGGGCGACCGCCAGACCGGCAAGACGGCGATCGCCATCGACACCATCTTCAACCAGCACGACAAGGGCGTGCTGTGCGTGTACTGCGCGATTGGCCAGCGCACGTCGGCAGTGGCCAAGGCGGTGGCGAAGCTGCGCGAGAAGGGGGCGCTGGCCTACACCGTGGTGGTGGTGGCCGATGGCTACGACGCGCCGATCGGGACCGCCGCCGAGCGCAAGACGGATGACATCTGGCCGGGCAAGTGGTTCGACGCGACCGGCTTCGCGCGGCGCTACCGCGTCGGCACGCCAAGCGAGGCGTACCACACTGGCGCGGACCTCAACCTGAACGAGCCGTACTGGGATGCGGACAAGCTCTCGCCGGTCTACGCCGCCGCGTCGGGCGTGGTGACTTTCTCGAATCGCGTGGCGGGGTGGGGGACGATCATCATCATCCGTCACGACCCGCTCGTCTCGAGCGGCCAGGTGCTCTACGGGCGCTATTCGCACGTCACCGATCCGCGCGTGGCGGTCGGCGACCGCGTGGTGCGCGGCCAGCAGATCGCCCGCGTCGGCAACGCCGAGGGCGTGTTCGCGTATCACCTGCACTTCGATCTCAGCCCCACGGCGATTCTGGAAACGCAGCCCTGGCACTGGCCGAAGCTCAACTGGAACGCGCTGATGACCAATTACATCGACCCGCAGGCGTTTATCCGCCAGCACCGCCCGAAGGATCGCTGAGCCTTCACCCGCGCTGGCCGCTGATCAGTAGGGGGCGTCTTGCTGGGCACACCGGGCAAGGCGCCCTTTGCGTGCCAGGCGGCGGCGCGTCATCCAGGCGTATGCCAGTCGTGGCCCGCTCGCCGCGCCGTGACTGAGTGTTTCGGCGGCGGAACTGGTATAATGCAGGCATGGACAGACATCAATTCTCACGCTTCGAGGAACGGATTCAGGCGCTGGTGG
>JAHDXY010000451.1 GCA_023384005.1 Burkholderiaceae bacterium
TTGGATTCCGTTTTTACGGCCTCTATCCACGGCTTGACGATTTCAACCGTAATCGGGTGCGTCGGGGGAAGCCAGTTCGACATGTTCAAGGTCTCGGCCTGAGCCGGGATCGATACCATGCCGGCTACCAGCAAAGAGGGGATGCAACGAATCGCTTTCATGCGTTCTCCATGGTGAATGTCAGGGTTCAGCGGCCGTGCCATTTGGGTGCCCGCTTCTCCAGGAACGCGGACACGCCTTCGCGTGCGTCGGATGCCGTCGAATTCCGCGACGCCAGTTCGCTCGCATACTCGTACGCGTCCGAGATGCCGAGTTCGATCTGACGGTAGAAGGCGCTTTTCCCAAGCGCAATTGCGTACGGTGACTTGGCCGCGATCTCCGAAGCCAACCGGGCGGTGGCGCTGGCGAGCGCGTCCGGCGCAACGACTTCGTTCACGAGCCCCATCCGAAGTGCCGCCTCGGCGTCATGCAGTCGACCGGTCAGAAGCAACTGCATCGCGTGCTTGCGGTGCACGGCGCGACTCAGGGCCACCATCGGAGTCGAACACCATGTTCCGATGTTGACCCCCGGCGTAGCGAACCGCGCCTCGGTCGACGCAACAGCGAGGTCGCATGTCGCGACCAGTTGGCATCCCGCCGCGGTGGCGACGCCCTGAACGCTCGCGATGACTGGCTGCGGCAACCTCAGGATCGTCTGCATCATCCGGTTGCAGACTGTCGCCAGGCGCTTCGCAAAGGCCGCCGAGTTGTCGTCACGAAGCTCGCGCAGATCATGGCCGGCGCAGAAGATCCTGCCGCGCGCTGCGAGCACGATGACATGCAGACTCTTGTCATCGGCGGATTGATCGAAGATCCGTTGTAGCTCGGCAATCACGCCCGTCGAAAGGCTATTGCCCGAATCGGGTCGATTGAGCGTAATCGTCAGGATGTCACCGGAGCGTTCGGTGATGACCTGATCCGATTCAGTACGCAGCTCGCTTGTCTTGTTCATCCTGGCTCCGATTATTCCTTCCACTCTACCTTGACCGATCAGCATGCGCGAGCATCGGCGCGCTGATGCCGCTGCGATACTAGCGAGGCCGCTGGCACCGCACCATGACCGACGTCAATCGACTCTTGCCGTCGGTTCTTCGCCTGAGCGAATGGCCTTGCCTTGCTGCGCTCCCCCTGGCGGACGACCCAAAGAGCGCCCGCAGACTTCATGCCATGAATCGGCGAATGGAACCGCATACCGAAAGCAGCTGCCGATCGTCCATGCGGCCAATGACGTTTCGAATGACTGCGCCCATGAGCTTCTGCACGCCGGATAGCCCAAGCGCGGCGGACTGCTGCACCACGAAGTTCGCCTTTGCAGCCTTCAGCGATTGAAGAAAGTACTGATCCATCCCGCTATCCGTGAGTTCGAGGACCAGATCGCCGAGGTGCCCGGAGTAGGCAGTTGGCCTCTCGGCGTTCTCAATCGTCTCGAGAATCTCCAGTGTTCTGACGCGCAATTCCCGCGAGTGATGGAAGCGCAGGAACGGCTTCGAGGCGGGAAGAGCCACCTTCTTTGGCGCTCGCTTGGCAGTGACCCGTGCTGCGGGCCTCGGTGACGTTGGCATGTCTCTGACCCTCGCGCGACGAAATCACCATCGTATGCTCAACCTTCCAATGCGGCCTACGGGCGGCTATTCGGATTCAGGCCGACCCGATAGAAGTAGGTCGTGTCAGGCTGCGTGCGCATTCACCTGCATTTGGAGTTGACTGCCGAGCGCTGATGAATCCGGCCGCACCGTTCAGCAGAGGGTGCGTTCGCGGGTTCACCCGGATGACGAAGCCGCATTGCCCCAGCCCGCAAAGCACCGGAGGCAGCCGATCGCACGGCCCCTGATGCCAGGCCCGCTCGACGGACGGTGATGACTACGTTCGCGCGGCTGGCCGGGTGCGGGCTTGGCTTGCTCAGCGCGCTCGTCAGGCCTTTGCGGCACTACCAACGCACTCATCCTGGCTGCAAGGTCATTGACACGTTCCGGGTTGCGTCACCGTCGGGCCGACGAGACGCCGCCATGGCCAACGCCTGAGCACCACTCCACTGATCCGCGACGCTGCCACGAACGGCTCCGCCCACACGCGCGAGTCGTCCGACTCCCGCAGGTTGTCGCCGACGACGAAGTAGTGGCCATCCGGGATCCGCCAGGTCGCGGCATGCGCCCCGCGGACTCCGGCTTGCCCGTTTCGCAAACGATCGTTGACATACAGGCGCCCGTGCTCGAGGGCGACGACATCACCGGCCCGCGCAGCGACCCGCTTGACGTAGAGCGTG
>JAHDXY010000051.1 GCA_023384005.1 Burkholderiaceae bacterium
CATCGGCGATCAGTCCGCTGCTGCGCACGCGCATCGTCGCCGACAACGGCCTGCCGAGCTCGCCCGCGTCGAGCCACCGGCGGATCTGCCGGTACTGCGGCCGAAAACGCCAATTCTCGTGCACCATCAAACGCACGCGGTTTCCGACCGCGGCGGCGGTTGCCTGCGCCTGCGCGAGCGTCGCTGCGAGCGGCTTCTGGCACAGGACGTGAACGCCTCGATCCGCGGCGAGCGAACACAGCGTGCCGTGAGCCTCGACCGGCGCCGCGATGTCGAGCGCATCGGGTCGTACGCTCTCGAGCATCTCGACCGCGTCGCCGAAGGTGTGCGCGATGCCGAACTCGGCCGCGCGCGCCGCAGCACGCGGGTGGTCGGGATCGCAGATCGCGACCACTTCGGCGTCGGCGGTCGTGCGCCAGGCCGCGAGGTGGTGGGCGCTGACCCAGCCGGCGCCGGCGAGTGCGACGCGCAAGCTCATCGAAATGCCTCGACCATGCTCATGCGAAACCGAACAGTGCTGCAGGAACCGCGCCCAGCACCATAGCGCGCGCCGCCGCGTCGGGAAGCCAGCGTTCGAGCAACGCGAGCGACGGACCGTAGTCGAATCGCGCATCGAGGCGAAGAAACGGCCAGTCCGAACCCCAGACGCATCGCTGCGGCGTGAACGCTTCGATCAACGCGTGGGCGAAGGGGTCGCAGTCGGGAAACGGATAGGGCTGGCGCGAGAAGCGAAACGGGCCGGAAAGCTTGACGTAGTGCCCGTCGCGCCCCAGTTCGAGCAGTGCATCGAAGCCCCGCTGCGCCAGCCCGGCAAGTGGGTCCGGGCGGCCGCAATGGTCGACGACAATACGGCCGTGAAACCTGCGCAGCTCGGGCAACGCGTCGGCGAGCTGGTCGAGTTCGCACTGCACCTGCAGCACCAACCCGTGTTCCGCCAGGGCGCCGAGTTGCCGGTGCGTGTCTTGCTGCGCGAGCGCCGCCGTGCCGGCGTCGATCAGGTCGAGCCGCATGCCCGCGACCGCCGGATGCCCAAGCAGCGCGGCGCCGTCGCCCGCGCCGCCCGGATCGAGACGCACGATCGCGCGCACCCGGCCCCCGGCGCGATCGACCGCGTCCAGCAGGCAGCGATGGTCGTTCAGGTACCCGCTGGTCGGCTGCACCAGCAGCGAATGGCTGATCCGGTGCGCGTCGAGCACCGCCAGGTAGCGCTCGAGCGTCCCGATCTCCTGCCCGGCTGGCTGGTACCGCGCCTGCGGCGAATACGCGAAACGCGCCGGATCGAGCACGTGCGCATGGCTGTCGATCGCGACGACTGCGCGCTTCGGGGCGTTCATCAGAACACCCGATTGGCCAGCGCTTCATTGCGGTAGAAGCGCTCGACGTTGGCGAAAAGCGCCTGCATCTTGCTCGCCAGCGCATCGCGTGTCCCGGCCGAGATGTGCGGGGTCAGCACGGTGTTCGACAGCCTGGTCAACGGATGACCCGCGGGCAGCGGCTCGGCCTCGAACACGTCGAGCGCCGCTCCGGCGAGTCGGCCCGAGTCGAGCGCGGCGACCAGCGCCGCTTCGTCGACGAGCCCGCCACGGGCCGTGTTTACCAGGTACGCGCCGGGCTTCATCCGCGCAAGCTGTTCAGCTCCGATCATGTGGCGCGATTGCGGGGTCAGCGGCAGGTGAAGCGACACGATGTCTGCGCGCTCGAAAAGTTGCTCGAGCGAACAGCGTTCGAGCGCCAGCTCGCGCTCGAGCGCTGGCGCGAGCGGCGCGAACGCGTCGAAGTAGATGCTTCGTGTGCCGAAGCCGCGCAGCCGCTCGACCACTGCCTGCCCGATCCGACCCATGCCGATGTAAGCGACCGTCCTGCCGGCGAGTTCGCGCGAGACCGGTCGCAGCGCGTTGATGTGAAAGCGTCCCGCGCGCAATTCCGAGTCGGCGAAGGGCAGGCGCTTGAGCGCCGCGAGGATCAGCAGCACCGTGTGCTCGGCCACGCCGACGGTCGTGCCCTCGGGCGTGAGCGCGAGCGGCAGGCCGCGCTCGCGCAGTACCGCGTGGTCGGTCGTGTCCTGCCAGCCCACGCCCTGGTGGTGAACGAGCCGCAGCTTCACCGCCGCATCGATCACCGGTTTGCGCAGCGCCTTGGAGGCGACGATTACGACCTCGCAATCCGCGATTTTTTCCATTCGCTCGGCGTCGCTGTCGGAATCGAGCGTGACGAGTTCGTAGCCCCGCGGCACCGCTTCGCGGATGATCGCGTAGACCTCGGCGGTGGCGTGCGACAGGTAGAGGACCTTGGGCATCGCTTTGTTCAGTCCAGGTAACGAACGCCGAGGTCGGCGAACGCCTGCTCGAGCCAGACCGGCTGTTTCGCGCCGGCGCGCACCTGAGCGTCCATCGCCGCTTCCTTGGCCTTGACGGCAGCCAGCGCGGCGATCACCGCGTCGAGCGACTCGCGGCGCACGACGACCACGCCATCGGTGTCGCCAACCACAACGTCGCCGGCCTCGATCACCACGCCGCCGAGCGAGATCGGGGTACCGATCTCGCCTGGGCCGTCCTTGTGCGGCGAGTTCGGCGTCAGCCCGCGCGCGAATACCGGAATGCCGACGGCATTCAAGCCCTCGATGTCACGCACGACGCCGTCGGTGACCAGCGCGACCACGCCTTTGTTCTTCGCCATGCCGAGCATGATGTCGCCGGCGACGCTCGCCTCCTGGTAGTCGTCGGCGCTCACGACCAGCACGTCACCCGGCTTGGCGAAGTGGATCGCCGCGTAGGGCGCCAGGTTGTCGCGGGCGCGCGTGTGCACGGTCATCGCCACGCCGACGAATCGCGTTGCGCGCGTGAGCGGGCGGATCATGTGATCGATCGCACCGCGCCGGCCGTTGGCGTCGACTACCCAGCCCGTAGGCGCATCCATCAGCGACCGCACCTGGGCCTCGGTCGGCCGTGCGAAGTGGCGGCGTACCGTCAACGCCGGGGCCTTGTCTGCCATTGAAGGTCTCCGAGGGGTCTAGTCGGTCGCGATCCGGCGCGTGCTGGCCGGATCGAACAGGTGGGTCGCAGCCAGGTCGAACGAGAGCGCAACGCGCGTACCGGCTCGTGCGTCGACCTGGCGCCCGGCGCGCATCAGTACCTCATCGGCCACACCTGGGAGCTGAAGTCGCAGGATGGTTTCCGCGCCGAGTTGCTCGACCGCGAGCACGTCGGCTTGCACCTGCGCGTCGGTGCCGTCGAAGCAGATGTCCTCGGGACGAATGCCTACGATGACCTCGCGCGACGGTGCGCTGCGCGCGGCGGCGGAGAGCGCCCCGGCGAGCGGCAGGCGCGTCTCGCCGAGCACGATCGACTCGCCGTCGATTCGCGCGGCGAGCAGGTTGGCCGGGGGGCTGCCGAGAAAGGATGCGACGAAAGTGTCGGCCGGTTGCGAATAGACCTCGAGCGGCGCTCCGGTCTGGACGACGCGGCCGCGATTCATGATGCAGATGCGATCGCCCATCGTCATCGCCTCGACCTGATCGTGCGTGACGTAGATCATCGTCGCGCCGAGCTTCTTGTGAAGTCGCACCAGCTCGCCACGGGTTCCGACGCGCAGCGCGGCGTCGAGGTTCGACAGCGGTTCGTCGAACAGGAACACCTTCGGGTCGCGCACGATTGCGCGGCCGAGCGCGACGCGCTGGCGTTGCCCTCCGGAAAGCGCGTGCGGCTTGCGCGCAAGGTATTCAGCGAGCCCGAGCGTTGCGGCGACATCGTTCACGCGCCGACCAATCTCGGCCTTGTCCACGCCGCGCCGGCGCAGGCCGAAGGCAAGGTTGTCGAACACGCTCATGTGAGGGTACAGCGCATAGCTCTGGAACACCATCGCGATGTCGCGATCCTTCGAGGGCACATCGTTGACACGCTTGCCGTCGATCGCGAGTTCACCGGCGCTGATCGATTCGAGCCCGGCGATCATCCGCAGCGTCGTCGACTTGCCGCATCCGGAAGGACCCAGCAGAACGAAGAACTCGCCGTGCGCGATCGCCAGCGAGACGTCGTCGACCGCGAGTTCAGCGCCGGCGCTGTAGCGCTTGTTCAAGCGATCGAGGGTGACGGTCGCCATCAGGGTTCCAATCGCAAGAGGCGTGTTCGTCGCGCGCGGTCGAATCGGCTCACTTCACGGCTCCCGCGGTCATGCCCTGGATCAGCTTCTCGGAGAAGAAGACGTAGATCAGCACCACCGGAATGATCGCGATCATCAGCCCGGTAGCAATCATGCCGACGTCCTCGAGCTGGTCGCCCATGAAGCGCTGGATGCCCAGCGGAAGCGTGCGTTTGGCCTCGTCGGTGATCAGCACCACCGCGTAGAGGAACTCGTTCCACAGCAGGATCGTGTTCAGGATGATCGTGGTGGCCAGCGCGGGCGCGGCGATCGGCAGGCTGACTTTCCAGAATATCTGCCACTCCGAGTAGCCGTCGATGCGTGCGGCGTCGAACAGCTCCGAGGGTATGCGCGCGAAGAAGCTCTCGAGGATGTAGACCGTGAGCGGCAGCTGCACCGCGACGTATACCGCGGTCAATCCGACAAGCGAGTTGTACAGCCCGTACTGCACCAGGGTCTGAAAGAGCGCGATGATCGTGATCTGCGGCGGAAAGATGATGGTCGAGAAGATCACGAAGTACATCAGCCGGTTGAACCGGAACCGGTAGCGCGCGAAGCAGTGCGCGGCCATCGCGCCGATCACGGTGAGAATCGTGATCGCCGAGAGCACGACCAGCAGGCTGTTCTCGAAGTAGACGCTGTAGTTCGAGTTGAACCATGCCTGCGGAAACTTCTCCCAGTGCCATGTGCTTGGCCACGCGTAGTGGTCGAGCGAGATCTCGCTGGTCGTGCGCACCGACATCGTCGCGACCCACAGGAAGGGTCCGGCGGCGAACGCGGTGTACGCGGCAAGCACCAGCAGCAGCAGACCGCGCGACAACGACCGGGTGAATGCCGCGCGATCGAAGCCGGCGCGTGCGGTCGTGGCCGTGGCAGCGGCGTTCATCTCGCGCCTTCCTGTCATCAGTATTCGAGCTTCTCGCGCGTGCGCAACAGCCAGGTCAGCCCCAGCACCGCGGCCATCACGATCACGAACCACACCGCGGCGATCGTCGACGGGTAGCCGAGATCGAAGGTGCTCCACTCGAATGCGCGCTTGTACAGGTACGTCGACACGGTCTCGGTCGACCACAGCGGCCCACCCTTGGTCGTGATCCACACGAGGTCGAAGATCTTCATCTTGCCGATGAACGACAGCACGATCAGGTTCAGGATCGTCGGCTTGATCAGCGGGATGATCACGTGCCAGAGCTTGTCAGCCCAGCCGCAATTGTCGAGTTCGGCGGCCTCGATCACCTCGGTGGGCAGCGAGTGCAATGCGGCCAGCAGAACAACCATGTTGAACCCGGTCCACATCCAGCTTGTAACCAGGATCAGCGAGGGCAGCGCAGTGGCGGGCGAGCCAATCCAAGTCTGCACATAGGCACCGAGCCCCACGCTGCGCAGCAGCGCGTTCGCGGCGCCCCAGTCGTAGTTGAAGATCCAGACCCAGATGATGCCGACGACCACGTAGGACATCAGCACCGGCGTGAACCAGGCGATGCGAAAGAAGCGCATTCCGGGCACGCGCGCATGGAGCGCCACCGCCAGCAGCAGCCCGACCGTCACCTCGATCAGCGGCGACGCGCTCGCCCAGACGAAGGTGTTGCGCACAGCCTTCCAGAACAGCTCGTCGTTCGCGAGCGCGACGTAGTTGGCCGCCCCGACCCATTGCTCCGACCGCGGCAGCACCTTGTGAAAGCTGTTCCAGAACGTGCGCAGCACCGGGTACGCGGTCAGCGCCACGTACACGGTGAACGCGGGAAGCAGGAACGCGCTGATCGCTCCCCACGGCTGCCGCCCGGGGGCCGCGCTCCTCACGACGGCCTCCGCTCCCTCATGCCCGGCATCTACTTGCCGAACGCCGAGTTCATCTGCTTGACCGCGTCGTCGACGCTGATCGCGCCAGCCGGGAACGCATTGTTGAACACCTGCGTGAACACCTCCTTTGGCTTGCCCTGCATCTTCTGCATCGGCAGGCCGAAGTAGTATTTCGCGCCCGCGCTCGTCGCGCCGAGTTCGCGGAAGTATCCGGCGTAGGGCCCGCCGACCTTTGCGTAATCCGCCTTGATCCCCGTTTGCACCAGGACCTGCTCGAGCCAGCGCGCGGCCATCTCAGGCTGTGCGAAGCTGTTCAGGAAGGCGATCACCTCCTTCGAGTGCTTCGTGCCCGCGTTGGCCACGTAGCTGCCGCCGACGGCAATCGTGCGGCATTCGTTGCACGCCGCGCCGGGAATTGCCGGGTACTTCATTACGCCGAGCGGGAACTTGGCCGGCTGGCCGCCCTTGTCGGGCGGGTTGAAGGCGCGCGAGGTGTACCAGCTGCCGTTGAGGAAGCTGACCGCGCCGGGGTTCGTGTGGAAGTAGGTGTGCGCCTCGCCGAGCTTGAGCGTGGTGAAGGTCGCGGGCAGCAATCCGGCTTCGGTCATGCTGCGCACCAGCTTGAGCGTGTCGACCACGCGCGGGTCGCTCCACGACAGCTCGCCTTTGAGCAGCTTGCCGTAGTCGGCCGTGCCGAGTTTTTTCAGGAGCGCCTCGTGCGTGAGGTGCGCGCCGGGGAAGGGACGGTCGCCGACACCGAGCGCCATCGGCGTGAGGTTCCTGGCGCGCGCCTTCTTGATCATCTCGGTAAAGGCGGCGGTATCGAGCTGCAGGCTCGAAGGAACCTTGATGCCGAGCTCGTCCATCAACTTCTTGTTGTAGTACAGCTCTACCGTCCAGGCCTCGAGCGGCAGGCCGTAGGGCTTGCCCTTGTAGGTCCAGATTTCCTTCGCCCAGGGTTCGATCGCCGACCAGTTCAGGGGGCTGAGGTCGAGCAGCAGGCCATTGTCCATGTACTCGACCTGGTCGGGTTCGGCGTAGAAGATGTCAGGCGCCGTGCCCGCGCGCAATGCGGTCTTGAGCGCCGCGTACAGCGCGGTTTTCTCGTACCACTGCGCCTCGATCTTCACGTTCGGATTGGCGGCCTCGAAGCGCTTGATCGCGTCTTCGACATACTCACGCTTGATCTTCTCAGCGGCCCAGTGGGTCCACAGCGTGAGCTTGACCTGCTGGGCGTGAGCCACGCCGGCGAAGGCAATGCCCGCAGTCAGCAGCAGCGCACGCGCGTACATCCGCAAACCGTTCATGTCGTCTCCTCCGTTTTGGATGGCGTTGCCCGGCGCGAGGCGGCTGATCAGACCAGCAATTGATCGATCCATTGCGACCGGGCACAGCGCATTGTTCTGGGTGGCGACATGTTTGTCAACATGATTGTCAACAATACGAAATGGTCAGTTCAGCGCCGCCTCGGCGTTGCGCGCGAACGCCGGATACACCCAGAACGGCTGCACCACCTGCGAGGTGCAATGCAGGTCGAGGATGTGGTCGGCCGCCGACACCACCGGGCGCAGTTCGCGCGCGCGGCGCAGCTCGGGGCTGTACTCGTTGCCCTCGAGCCACGCGGCCGACCAGATGCGGTTGAGGTTGTGCACGAGCTGGCGGCTGGCGAAGGGTTTCGCCGAATCGAAGCTGCGGTACGCGTCGACGTTGGCGAAGCTCACGGTGAGCGTGCCGCGCGGCGGGCAAGCCGAATCTGGCCATGACCCGCCAATCGGCGTTCCTGGCCATCAAGCCGATCTTGAAGATGTTGTCGGCGAAATGCGCAACTGCGGTGCGACCGCAGTTGCGCGCCCTGATCGCATTTCATACAATGCGCTCAATTGCACTATTAACTGTGCGGTAGCGATGAATACAATCTCCGCGAATGATCTGAAGACCAAGGGCGTCGGCGCGATCGATCAGGCGCTTCGCGGTCAACGCGAAGCCACCATTACGGTGCGAGGGCAGGTGAAATACGTGGTGATGAGCCGCGAGGAGTACGCGCGCCTGCGCGAGTGTGAACTCGAAGCCGCGCTGGCCGAATCGAAAGCCGATCTCGATGCCGGGCGCTTCGTGAAGGAATCAGTCAAGCAGCACATGAAGCGGCTCGCCAGACTGGCTCCATGAATGGCGTGGCAGCTGGTATTCACAGAGCAGTACAACCGGCGTGCGGCGCGCTTTCTGCGATTGCATCCGGACGCGCGCGGTCAGTACGCGAAGACGCTGGAACTGCTTGGGGCCAATCCTCATCATCCGTCGCTGCGGCTTCACGCCCTCGAGGGCAGGTTGACCGGCCTGCATAGCGTGTCGATCAACCTGAGCGACCGGATCACGCTCGAACTGCTGGTCAGCGAATCGGAAATCGTGCCGATCAACGTCGGCGATCACGACGCGGTCTACTGATCAATGCTGGCTGGATCGATCTGATTCCGGGCGGAACGCTTGTGCGGGAACAGCGTTGTCGCCTGCGCATCGGCCCTAGGCCGCGAGGCACTCGTCGAGGATGTCGAGCGCGGCATCCATCTGCGCGACGGTCGTGACGAGCGGCGGCGTGAGCGTCAGCACGTTGCCCATCGTGGTCTTGAACGACAGGCCGCGCGAGAGCGCGCGGTAGAGCACCTGTTCGGCAAGATCGGCCGCGGGCGTCTTCGCCTCGCGATCGCTGACCAGTTCGATGCCAAGCAGCAGGCCACGGCCGCGCACATCGCCAATCGCGGGGTGGCGCCGCTTCATCTCGTGCAGGCGCGCGAGCGCGTGCCCGCCGACGCGCGTCGCGTTTTCGACCAGGCCCTCGCGCTCGATCACCTCCAGCGTGGCCAGCGCCGCACTTGCCGTCACCGGGTTCTTCTCGTGGGTGTAGTGGCCAAAGGCATAAGCGCCAGCCAGGTTCAGGTCCTCGCGGGCGATGCAGGCGGCGATCGGCAGCACGCCGCCGCCCAGTGCCTTGCCCAGCACCACGATGTCGGGTTGCGCGCCATCGTGCTCGGCGGCGAAGAAGCGGCCGGTCTTTCCAAGCCCGGTCGGAATCTCGTCGAAGATCAGCAGCGTGCCGTGCGCGTTGCAGGCCTCCCTCACGGCCTGCCAGTAGCCGGGGGGCGGAATGTAAGGCACCGCGCGCGCCGGCTCGGCCACGACTGCGGCGACGTCGCCTTCGCGCTCGAGCACGTACTTGACCATCGACGCGCAGGCCAGCCGGCACTGCGCGAGGTGCGGGTGGCCCTGCGCGTCGACCGGATGACCATAGGGACAGCGGTAGCAGCCGAACGGGGCCACGTGCTCGGTGCCAGCAAGCAGCGGACCGACCGCGCTGCCATGACGAAACAGCGACTCGCCGCCGACACTCGATGCGCCGAAGCCGGCGCCGTGAAAGGAATCCCAGAAGCTCAGCGTCTTGAAACGCCCGGTCGCGACGCGCGCGAGCTTGATCGCGACTTCTACCGCATCGCTGCCGCCGGTCGTGAACAGCGCGCGGCCGGCCGCGCCGGTCAGTCGCTGGAACTGCGTCGACAGGGCCTCGGCCAACTCGACGGCGCGCTCGCTGGCAAAGCGCCGCGGCGCAAAACTCAAGGCATCGAGCTGCGCCTTGATGCTGGCGACGACGTGCGGATGCGCGTAGCCGACGTGGTGCACGTTGTTGCCGTGGAAATCCATGTAGCGCCGCCCGCCGACGTCCTCGATGTAGATGCCTTCGGCGCGCCGGATCGCCGACAGGCAGGGGGTCGACACCGACTGGTGCAGGAAGGCCGCACTGTCGCGCGCCAGCAGCGCACGCGTCGGCGCGTCGAGGTTGTCGCGCTGCCAGGCGCTGCGCCGCGGCGTGTAGTTGACGTCGCCCTCGCTTTGCGAAGGCTTGGCGGGGGTGTGCTTCATGGGCAGAAGCGCTCGATCGAGAGGCGTGCGGTCGAAGGCCGGATCCGCTTTCGAGTAGAGAACTCTAGCTCATCGAGCCGGATGCCGTGCGCATGTGCTGGGCGCCATGGTGTCCACCGGACGATCCGCATTGCCGGATTTAGACGTTATCCGCACAGGGTGCGGCCCGGCGGGTAGTCTGGTGGCGTTCATGCTGGCGCGCGCTGGGCAAGCCGTCGATCCGCGACGCCGCGGTCGCGCGGCTCGGCGCGTAACGAAGCACCCATGTTGCGCAGCAGTCGTCGGAGTTGCTCACTGCCGGGCGGGGCCTGGAGCCGTCCCGATTCAGCGAGACGCTAGGCGCGTCGCTGGGTTGAGGGGAACCAATGCTGGTGCGAGTTCGAGAACGCGACCAACGACAGCATCACCGGTACCTCGACCAGCACCCCGACCACGGTGGCCAGCGCTGCACCGGAATCGAGCCCGAAGAGGGAAATGGCTACCGCTACCGCCAGTTCGAAGAAATTCGATGTGCCGATCAGGCAGGCGGGCGCCGCGATGTCGTACGGCAGTTTGAGCGCTCGCGCGCCGAACAATGCGACGAAGTAGATGCCATAGCTCTGCGCGATCAGCGGGATCGCGATCAGCACGATGATCAGGGGTTTGGCGACGATCGTCTGAGCCTGGAAACCGAAAAGCAGTACGACCGTGGCGAGAAGCCCGATCACCGACCACGGCTTGAGCCGGGCGACAAAGGCCGCAATGCGTGCGTCGGCGTTCGCGCAGGTGACGGCCGCGCCTCGCGGTTTGCTCAGAAGGTAGCGGGTGAGCGCCCCGGCGAGGAGCGGAAGCACGACGTAGAGCACCGTTGACAGCAGCAGGGTTTCCCAGGGCACCGTGACATCGGCGATCCCCAGCAGGAAAGCGGCGATCGGCGCGAACGCGAAGATCATGATGATGTCGTTGACCGAAACCTGGACCAGCGTGTAGTTCGGGTCTCCCCGGGTCAACTGGCTCCAGACGAACACCATGGCCGTGCAGGGAGCGACACCGAGCAGGATCATCCCGGCGATGTATTCGCTCGCGGAGGCCGGATCCACGAACGGCGCGAAGATCACCTTGAAGAACAGAACGCCGAGCGCGGCCATCGTGAACGGCTTGATCAGCCAGTTGACGACCAGCGTCAGCAGCAGTCCGCGCGGGCGGCGGCCAACATCGCGAACCGCGGCCAGGTCGATCTGGATCATCATCGGGTAGATCATTACCCAGATGAAGAGCGCGACAACGAGGTTCACATGGGCGAACTCGACTGCCGCGATGCTCTGGAAGAGACCGGGAACGAGCAGGCCCAGTCCGACTCCGGCGACGATGGCCGCGGCAACCCAGACGCTTAGATACCGCTCGAACAGGCCCATTACGCGAACCGCTGGCTCCAGTTCCCGCCAGTCTATTACGATCGCGAAAAAGGCCTCGAGCGCGCTCGCACTCGGCGCAGCGCTACTTGAAGATCGCCCCGAAGAACTTCGCCGCCTCGGCCTTGGACTGCGTGTCTGCCTCGGCGTTGTACGCAAGGGGAAGCTTGTATTGCTTGCCCTTCCCGGTCGCTTCCGGGTTGGTGAATGCGTGCACGGCACCCGGATAGTCGATGAACTTCAGGTCCGCGTCACGCAGCGGGAAATCCTGCAGGTCCTGTCACCAGGCGATTCGTGGCGACCGATCCTGAAGCCGAATCCGGAGCATGAGAAACGAAACTGCCGATCTATCCCGGCTACAATGTCACGAGCTGGGCCGCGCAGCGCACGCCATCGCCGCGGCACCGGGAACGCAGCTTGCATCGTCGCGCCTGGCGCCGCAGCCGACGTGGCCACGCGTGCGCTCGCCGCCAGCCGCGTCGAGCCACTTGCGCCCGCTGCGTGACCACCGGCATCGCGACCACGTGTATCAGTATCTGCTGTCCTCCATCCCGGACCTGCGCCTCAATGGCCAGCTCGACCCCAGGCCGCCCAACCCGCTGCATGCCTCGTTTCCTGGCGTGAGCGGGCGCGCGTTGCTCACCGAAGCGACCGACGCTGTCGCAGCCTCGGTCGGGTCGGCCTGTCATTCCGAGCGCGCCGCCGATGCGCCGGCTTGCGCCTGGCGGCGGGCGCACAAGCGATGACGCCCGAGCGATACGACGCGTGGTACGACACGCCGCGCGGGCGGTGGATCGGCAACGCAGAATACGGTTTGATCCGAAGCCTGCTGGATCCGCGCCCGGGCGATCGCGTCCTCGACGTTGGTTGCGGCACGGGCTGGTTCACCCGGCGTGTGGCTGATGACGGCGCACAAGTGGTCGGGCTCGACCGCGATGCCGAGGCCTTGGCTTTCGCGCGCCGGCACGGCGCCGGGGGCACGAGCTACGTTCATGGCGATGCGACCGCGCTGCCATTCGCTGATGCCTCGTTCGACGCGGTGCTCTCGGTCACCGCGCTGTGTTTCGTCGAGCAGTGGCCGTGCGCGCTCGCCGAGATCGTGCGTGTCGGCCGTCGCCGCTTCGTGGTCGGCCTGCTCAACCGTCACAGCCTGCTCTGGCTCGACAAGGGCCGCCATGGCGGAAGCGGCGCCTATCAGGGGGCCCATTGGCACACACGGGTCGAGATCGGCAACGCGCTGCGAGTTCTACCGGTGTGCAACTTGCGGTACCGCTACGGCGTCTTTCTGCCGTCAGGTTCCGAGGTCTCGCGTGTGCTGGAGCGCGGACTGCCAGCGGGGCTGCCACTGGGCTCGTTCGTCGCCGTGGCCGGCGACATCGGTCGCTGAACCCTGGTGGGGCGGGTTCAGAAGACGATCGAGGCTTGGCGGATCGACTGCGACGAGCAAAGCGCACACGGCGCGCTCGGCCATCCGACCCCGAGCGAGTTCGCCAGATCAGGTCAGAAAAGTGACTTCGAAGAGGCGAACCCGTAACGGGCATCACGGCATCGGCGTTCCATGCGCCAGGTGCGAGCGAACCGATTCGTTCTCGATGCGCGGATGGTGAGCTATTCGCCGCTGCCGAACACGAAGGCGTCCATCGACAACACGCCGTGCGTGATGCCACCGTCGATCACCGTGGCCGGCAGCACCGAGACCGCGGCGCCTGCGGCCACCAGCAGCGGCCAGAAGTGCTCGGCGGTCGGATGCGCGCGCCGCGCGTGCGGCGCCTGCGCCAGCGCCTGGCGCAGCCGGGCGCTGGCGCCCTGGACGACGGCGTCACGCACCCAGGCCGCGAACTCGGCGGCATAGGCCTCGTCGCTGCCCGCGCCCGTGCGGAACTCGGCCAGGTTGTGCGTCAGGCTGCCGGAGCCCACGACCAGCACGCCTTCGTCCGCCAGTGGTGCCAACGCCGCGCCGAAGGCCCACGCAGTGTCCCCGTCCAACCGTGAAGGCAGCGAGACCTGGAACGCCGGCACGTCGGCCGCCGGGTACAGGTGTCGCAACACCACCCAGGCCCCGTGGTCCAGGCCGCGCTGCGCGTCGGGCTGCGGCGACCAACCGGCGTCGCCGAGCAAGGCCAGTGCACGCCGCGCAAGCTCCGGATGTCCATCGACCGGGTAGGTGATCTCGTAGAGCGCAGGGTCGAAACCGCCGAAGTCGTGGATCGTCTGCGGGCGGGCCGCCAGGCCCACTCGCGGACCCGGCGTCATCCAGTGCGGCGACACCACCAGCACGGCACGGGGTCGAGGCAGCGCCCGGCCCAGCGCGGTCAGTTGGGGCCCGGCAAGGCCGGGCTCGATCGCGAAGGTCGGCGCGCCGTGCGAGACGAACACGCTCGGCAGGCGATTCATCGTGGCGACGCTCCTGTCTGGGCTTGGGGGATTTGCTGAGGCGTTCAGCGGGCAGTGCCGCGCGCAGCGAGCGCGGCGTCCACCGACAGCCGACCGGCACCGCTGATCAGCAACGACACCGAAGCTGCGAGCAGCGCCAGGGCGAACTCATAGCCATTCTTGTCCATGAACAGGCCCTTGTCGATGTGCACCGAGAAGATGGCCACGAGCATCGTCAAGGCCAGCGCCGCCGCTGCGGGGCGCACGAGCACGCCAAACAACAGCGCCAGACCGCCGAAAAACTCGGAACTGCCGGCCAGCAAGGCCATCAGGTAACCCGGCGCGAGGCCCATCGACGCCATGAACTGGCCCGTGCCTTCCAGGCCGTAGCCGCCGAAGGCACCGAACAGCTTCTGCGCGCCGTGCGCAACGAAAATGATGCCGACGGGGATACGCAGGGCCAGCGGGCTCCAGCCCGCGTCGGTGGCCAGCAAGCGGTCGACTGGACGATTGGTCATGAGTTGCTTCCTTTGAACGGTGCAGCGGGATCGCTGCTATGGGTTCGACTTTAAGACGTCTTTTGAAAGAGATAAACATGTCAAAAACGGTTTAACTGTCCCGAAATTTGAGACAATTTGCTGCAAGATGGACAAGTTCATCGAGATGCAGGCGTTCGTCGCCGTCGCCGACGCCGGCAGCTTTGTCAAAGCCGCCGAGGGGCTGGACGTCTCGAAGGCGGCGGTCTCGCGCTATGTGGCGGATCTGGAGTCGCGGCTCGGGGTTCGGCTGCTGCATCGCACCACGCGCAGACATTCGCTGACCCCGGAAGGCGAGATCTTTCTGGCGCGCTGCCGCGAACTGCTGGGCGGTGTCGACGAGGCAGAGGCGGAGATCACCGCGCGCAGCGGCGAGGCCAGCGGCCTGTTGCGCATCAACGTGCCCTCTTCCTTCGGTCTGTTGCACCTGGCACCGCTGTGGCCGGAGTTCATGGCGCTGCACCCGCAGGTCAGGCTCGACGTGACGCTGGCCGACCGCGTCGTCGATCTTGTCGAGGAAGGCTTCGACCTGGCGGTGCGCATCGCGCGCCTACCCAACTCGTCGCTGGTCAACCGGCCGCTCACGTCGACGCGCATCGTCCTGTGCGCGTCGCCGGCCTATCTGCTGGCGCGCGGCCACCCCAGCCACCCCGCAGAGCTGGCTGGCCATGAGGTGCTGGCCTACGGTCTGTTCTCGATGGGCGATCAGTGGGAGTTCACTGGGTCCGACGGCAAGGTCACGGTCAAGGTGACGCCGCGCCTGCGCACCAACAGCGGCGACACCTGCCGGGTGGCCGCGCTGCGCCACCAGGGAATCGTGCTGCAGCCCAGTTTCCTTGTCGGACCGGACCTGTTGGCTGGCACGCTGGTGGAAGTGATGCCGGCCTGGCGCTCGGTCGAGTTGGGCGTCTACGCCGTCTACCCCTCGCGCAAGTTCGTCTCGCCGAAGGTCCGGCTGATGATCGATTTCCTGGTAAACGCCTTCAGGATGCGTGCCTGGCCGGCGTGAACGGACGAGCCGCACGCAAGCGCGCGCGCGCCGTGGGCATCTGCGTGGTCGCCCGGGCTGGCCGCCTTCGGCGGCCTCACTCCACCGTAACGCTCTTGGCGAGGTTCCTCGGCTTGTCCACGTCGGTGCCGCGCGCGAGCGCCGCGTGATACGCGAGCAATTGCAACGGCACCACGTGCAGGATCGGCGACAGCAAACCGGCGTGATCGACCAGGTTGATGATGTTCACGCCATCCGAGGGCTCGATCAGCGTGTCGCGATCGGCGAACACGAAGAGCTCGCCACCGCGCGCGCGCACTTCCTGCAGGTTGCTCTTCAGCTTCTCGATCAGCGTGTCGTTGGGCGCGATCACCACCACCGGCATCTGCGAATCCACCAGCGCGAGCGGGCCGTGCTTGAGCTCGCCCGCGGCGTAGGCCTCGGCGTGGATGTAGGTGACCTCCTTCAACTTGAGCGCGCCTTCCATCGCGATCGGAAAGTGCACGCCGCGCCCGAGGAACAGCGCATGTTCCTTCGTTGCGAAGCGGTTGGCCCAGTGGCGCACCGCGGGTTCGCATTCGAGCACGCGGTTCATCGCTGCAGGCAGGTGGCGCAGCTGCGCGAGCAGTTCGCGCTCGCGTGCGGGTTGCAGCTCCCCGTGCAGCTTGGCGAGCACCATCGTGAGCACGAACAGCGATGCCAGCTGCGTGGTGAATGCCTTGGTCGACGCCACGCCGATCTCGGGGCCGGCGCGCGTGAGAAAGCGCAGCTTGCTCTGGCGGATGAGTGCCGACTCGGGCACGTTGCAGATCGTGAGCGTGTCGTCCAATCCGAGCGACTTGGCGAACTGCAGCGCGGCGAGCGTGTCGGCGGTTTCGCCCGACTGGGAGATCGTGATCACCAGCGTGTTGGGCAGCGCCACCGGTTCGCGATAGCGGAACTCGCTCGCGATCTCCACCGAAGTGGGCAGCTTGGCGACGCCTTCGAACCAGTACTTCGCGATCAGTCCGGAGTGATAGCTGGTCCCGCAGGCCAGGATCAGCACGCGTTCGGTGCGGGCGAACACCTCGCCCGCGTCGGCGCCGAACAGCCCCGGCGAAACGGCCGAGGCGCTCGCTACCATCTCCAGCGTGTTGGCGATCGCGCCGGGTTGCTCGAAGATCTCCTTCTGCATGTAGTGGTCGTAATTTCCCAGCTCGATCGAGTCGGCCGAGAGCTGGCTCTCGACGATCGGGCGTGCGGCGGGCAAACCGTCGCGATCGTGGATCGTGTAGCCGTCCAGGCGAATCTCGGCCACGTCGCCTTCCTCCAGGTAGGCGACGTACCTGGTCACCTGCAGCAGCGCCGAGGTGTCGGACGCGAGGAAGTTCTCGCCGCTGCCCGAACCGGCGTTGCCAACGCCGAGCAACAGCGGCGAGCCGCGGCGCGACCCCACTACCGTGTGCGGCTCGCGCGAGCTGATCGCCGCGATCGCGTACGCGCCGTCGAGTTCGCGCACCGCGCGCTGTACCGCGTCGAACAGCTTCATGCCCTCGGTGACGTAGGCGTGGATCAGGTGCGCGACAACCTCGGTGTCGGTCTGCGAGAGGAATTCGTAACCCAGCGCCTTGAGGCGGGTTCGCAACGACTCGTGGTTTTCGATGATCCCGTTGTGCACGATCGAGATCTCGGCGCCGACGCTGATCGACGCGTGCGGGTGCGCGTTGGCTTCGGTCACGCCGCCGTGCGTGGCCCAGCGGGTGTGCGCGATCCCGGTGGGGGCGTCGGCGCCCACCGCCTTGGCGCGCGCCTCGAGCTCGGACACGCGACCGACCGAACGCACGCGCTCCATCGCGCCGCTCATCAGCGCCATGCCGGCCGAGTCGTAGCCTCGGTACTCGAGCTTGCGCAGGCCCTCGATCAGGATCGGGACGACGTTGCGCCCTGAGACCGCGCCGACAATTCCGCACATCTTGGTTGCTCCTTCGCGTGCCGCGCTGCGGCTCGCATCGATTGCCAGTGTCGCCCGGCGCCGCGCCGCGTGTTCAGCGGGCCTTCTTCGACGGTCGTTTCCAGCCGTCGATCGTTGCTTGCCTGGCGCGCGACACGGTCAGCTTGCCATCGGGTGCATCGCGCGTGAGCGTCGTGCCCGCGCCCAGCGTCGCGCCGCGGCCCACGCGCACCGGCGCAACGAGCTGCGTGTCGCTGCCGATGAACGCGTCGTCCTCGATCACGGTCTGGAACTTGTTCGCGCCGTCGTAGTTGCAGGTGATCGTGCCGGCGCCGATGTTCACGCGCTCTCCCACCACCGCGTCGCCCACGTAGGCGAGGTGGTTGGCCTTGGAGTGCGCGGCCATCCTCGTGTTCTTCATCTCGACGAAATTGCCGACATGCGTGTCCTCGCCGAGCTCGGTACCGGGGCGCAGGCGCGCGTAGGGGCCGATCCGTGCGCGCGCGCCGATCACCGCACCGTCGACGTGCGAGAACGCGAGCACGCTGGCGTGCGCGCCCACCCGGGCGTCACGAATCACGCAGTTCGCGCCTACCGACGCGCCCTCGGCGAGGTGCACGTCGCCCTCGAACACGCAGTTCACGTCGATGTGCACGTCGCGCCCGCACGCGAGCGTGCCGCGCACGTCGATGCGCGCCGGGTCGGCGAGCGAGACCCCTGCTTCCATCAGCCCGAGCGCGAGGTTGCGCTGGTGCACGCGTTCGAGCTCGGCGAGCTGCGCGCGGCTGTTCACTCCCAGCGTCTCCCAGGCCTGCGCCGGCTGCTCGGTGACCACGTCGACGCCGTCGGCCACCGCCATCGCGATCACGTCGGTCAGGTAGTACTCGTGCTGCGCGTTGTCGTTGCCCAGCCGCGCGAGCCAGCCCTTGAGCCGCGCGGTGGGGGCGACCAGGATGCCGGTGTTCACCTCGCGGATCGCGCGTGTCGCCTGGTCGGCGTCGCGGTGCTCGACGATGCGCGCCACCTTGCCGCCCGCGCGCACGATGCGCCCGTAGCCGCTCGGGTCGTCCAGCGTGACGGTGAGCAGGCCGAGCCGTTGCGACCCGGCCGCGGCGCACAGCCGCGAGAGCGTGTCGCGCGTGGTGAGCGGCACGTCGCCGTAGAGGACCAGCGTGGGGGTGTCGTCCTCGAGCAGCGCCGCGGCCCGCGCGACGGCGTCTCCGGTGCCTCGCTGCGGCTCCTGCAGCGCCCAAACAAGGTCGTCGCTTTCCAGCGCCTGGCGAACCCGTTCGCCGCCGTGGCCGTAGACGACGACGATGCGCTTCGGCGATAGACTGCGGGCAAGGTCGAGCACGTGCCCGAGCAGCGGTCTTCCGGCGAGCGTGTGCAGCACCTTGGGCAGTTCGGAGCGCATGCGCTTTCCGAGGCCAGCCGCGAGGACGACGATGTTCATTTTTCGTTTTTTTTCAAATGCTTACGGCGCTCTTTCGAGAAGTGTCGAAAATCTTAACACGCGCCTGCTGGCCCATTGTGTGCTGTTGTGCGCTGTCGGCCTCGGATTGGGCGGCTGCTCGCTCGCGCGGATCGGCTACGAGGCGTTGCCCACGCTCGTGCAGTGGGAGATCGACCGCTACGTCGATCTCGACGACGCGCAGCGCGCGATCGTCTCGCGCCATCTGGAGCAGGTGCTGCGATGGCACCGCAGCGACGAGCTTCCGCAGTATGCGCGCTTCCTGCGCGGCGTCGACGAGCGCGCCCGCGGGCAGATCGACCCGGGCGAGGTCGCGCGGGCGCGGGCTCGGGTCAACGAGGCCTGGGTCGCGCTCTCGGAGCGCCTCGCCCCGGGACTGGCCGAGCTCGCGCTCACGATGCGCCCCGAGCAGATCGCGCGGATGGGCAAGCGAGTCGACGAGACCCAGCGCAAGGCGCGCGAGCGCTTCGTGCCGGGCGACGGAGAGAGCCGCGAAGAGGCACGCGCCAAGCGCGTGATCAAGCGCGCCGAGTTCTTCCTGGGCGACCTGCCGGGCGCGCAGGCCGCCGAAGTTCGGCGCCTGGCGGCGTCGCTCCCAGGCGCCGAGGACGCGTGGCTGGCCGA
>JAHDXY010000052.1 GCA_023384005.1 Burkholderiaceae bacterium
TGGTCCCTACGCTTGCGCTCGGAATCCCCGGCGATCCTGTGACCGCGGTGATGCTCGGCACGCTGGTGCTGCAGGGGATCACGCCGGGGCCGAAGCTGTTCAACGAGAACGCGCCTGTCGTCTACGCGATCTTCGTCTGCCTGCTGATCGTGAACGTGCTGGTCCTGCTGATGGGCGTGCTCGGCGCGCGCCTGTTCTCGCGCATCCTGCGCCTGCCCGAGCCGCTGCTGCTCGCGACCGTCACGGTGCTTGCGCTGGTAGGCGCCTACGGCGTGAACAACCGGATGTTCGACGTGGCCGTCGCACTGATCGCGGGGCTCGTGACGGTGTGGTTGCGCCACGTTGGCTACTCGGCCGCGCCGATGGTGATCGGGCTGGTGCTCGGGCCGCTGCTGGAGGAAAAGCTGCGCCAGGGCTTGATCATCAGCGACGGAAACCTTCTCGCGTTCTTCGCCAGCCCGGTGGCGAGCGTGCTGTTCGTGCTGACCGCGGTGTTCGTCGCCAAGGCGACGATCGGCCGCAAGACGGGCTGAACCGGTCGGCGCTGACCGCCGGCAGCGGACGAACCAATGTCAGGGGAGACCATCGGTGAGTGAACCCAACCAGGACCAGGCTCGATCACCCGCGGGCGCCGCGCCAGGCACCTTGGCTGGCGGCGCGTCGCCCGCCACCGCCGGCGTTTCGCCTGGCGCCGCGCAGGACTACTGGCGCGGCTGCCGGCGCCTGGTGGGACGCAAGGCGCTGCTCAGCGCCGCGGCGCGCGGGCTGGGCATCGCCTGCGCGCAGCGCCTCGCGGCCGAAGGCGCAGAGGTCTGGATCACCGATCGCGACCCGGCGGCGCTCGCGCTGGCGCTGAGCGACGCGTCGGCGCAGGGCGTCGAACTGCGCGCGCTGGAGATGGATTCGGGCGACCCCTCGGACGTGGCCCGGTGCCTCGCCGGCGTCCTCGAGCGTAGCGGCGGGATCGACATCCTGGTGAACAACGCTGGCGGGTCGCTGCACACGCCCTACAGCTTTGCCGACCAGAGCGACGAGGACTGGCGGCGCGTGTTCGACCTGAACCTGATGGGGGCCGTCTGGGCGAGTCGCGCGCTGCTGCCGGTGATGGTCGAGCGCGGCTATGGCCGCGTCGTGAACCTCGGCTCGAAGGCGGGCAGGTTCGGCAGCCTGATCGCCGGGCCGAACTACGCGGCGGCAAAAGGCGCGATCGCCGCGCTCACCCGGCAGATGGCGATGGAGTACGGGCCACATGGCATCACGGTCAATTGCGTCTGTCCGGGCGTCGTCATGACCGAGCGCACGCGCGGCCTTTGGGCCGAGCGCCGTACCGAAGTCGAGCGCGCTCGCGTGCTCCAGGCGATCCCGATGCGGCGCCACTGCGAGGTCGAAGACATCGCCGCGACAGTCGCATTCCTCGCGTCGGACGACGCTTCGTTCATCACCGGGGTGTCGCTCGACGTCAACGGCGGCCAGGCGATGGCCTGAAGACGAACCCGAACAGGTCCGGCACATGTCCGCAATGAACTCGCGCCAGCGCGTCTACGCCGCGCTCGAACTGGAGGTTCCCGACCGGGTGCCGGTGTTCGAGTGCTCGCTCGCCTCCAACATCATCGAAGCGCTGGTGCCGGGAGGCACGCTCGAGGACGTGGTCGACCTCTACGACCTCGACGTCGTCTGCCATCGCGAGGCCTACCGCTACCGGTTGGTCGACGAGAGCAGGCAGTTCTTCAGCGACGAGTGGGGAATCGTCGTTCGGCTCGAGGAGAACGTGATGCCCACGCCGGTCGGGTACCCGATCCGCGTCGAGGCGGACCTCGACGCGCTGGTTCCGCCCGATCCGGCCGATCCGATGCGCCTGGCGAACCACCGCGCGGCGATCGCGCGTTACGCCGGGGCGAAACCGGTGGTGCTCGGAATGACCGACGCGTTCTCGATTCCGTGGAAGCTGCGCGGAATGGAGAACTTCGCCGTCGACCTGATCGAAAGCCCCGAGTTCGCCAGGCGGCTGATCGCGACCGTGGTCGACTACAACCGCCGGCTGATCGAACACGCCGCCGGGATCGGCGTGGACATCGTGCGCTTCACCGACGACTATGCGGCAAAGACCGGCCCGCTGATGTCACCGGACATGTGGATCGAGTTCTTCCAGCCCGGGCTGCGCGAGCTGGTGGAGGTGGCGCACGGGCTCGGCCTGAAGGTGGTGAAGCACTCCTGCGGCAATCTGCGCGGACTGGTCGAGCCGATCCTCGACACCGGCGTCGACGCCCTGCACCCGATCCAGCCGTTTCCCGGGCAGAGCCTGGCATCGTTCAAGGAGCGCTACGGGCGCCGCGTTTGCCTGATCGGCAACGTCGATTGCATCGATGTCCTCACGAGCGGGAACCGCGAAGCGGTGTTCGCGGACGTGCGCCGGTGCATCGACGAAGGCGCCGGCGACGGAGGCTACATGCTCGCTTCGAGCAATGCCTTCCATTCCGGAACGCGCCCCGAGCTGCTGGAGGCAATGGTCGAGGCGGCCGGCCAGTTCGGTCGCTATCGCGGCGCCGCCTGACGCGCCCTGACCCGCGCTTCGAGCGCCTCCAGCCGCCGGTCGCGGATTCCCAGCTCGCGCAGGTGCGCGACCGTGTCGAACAGGTAATCGCAGCAACGGCCCATCGGCCCCGCGCCCGAGGCGAGGTAGTGCGCGACGGTTTCCTGGTCGAGCCCGGGCGCGTAGCGCTCGTGGCCGCGGTTCGCGCTGAAGGTGATCGCCTGTTCGGGTCCCTCGGGGGTGTGCGCGGTGGTCCACACCGGCCGGTAGGCCATCGTGAACATCTCGCGGCGCCAGAGCACGTCGAGTTCGGTCGCCTCCGTGCCGCGCGCCAGCCGGTAGGCCACGCCGGTGCAGCTGCCTCCGGATTCGAGCGAGAGCATCAGTCCCGGGCGCTCGGGGCTGCCGCGACCGGCGCGCGCCCACAGGCAGAACTGGCGATGGAAGCCGTGGATGCGCGCGGTGCGGCGCTCGGCGAAGTGAAACGCCGGGTTCCAGATCAGCGAGCCGAAGGCGAAGACCCAGACCGCGCCCGGGCCCGGCGCGCGATCGAGGATGCCGCGCACCTGCGCGGCGCGCTCGGCGTCGCTCATCAGGCGCACCGTCTCGCCGAGCGTCGCGCGCACCGAAGCGTGCAGCGTGCCGTCGAGTATGGTTTCGCGTGTCAGTTTGACGCTGGCCATCGTGTACCGATTCTGACACGATCGTCGCGCGGGCAAGGCGACGCGGCGTCGAACAATGCGCAATACTCGGTGCTCGCGCACACGGGCGCCGCTCGCACGGCACGCATCGCCCGGGCCACCGGCGCGGGCCACACAACCCGCACAACCCGCACAACCCGCACAACCCGCAACACCTTCGAGGAGACCACAATGCTGTTCGACGTGCGCACCTACACCTGCAAGCCCGGCATGATCAAGCGCCACCTGGCGCTGTACAAGGAGATGGGCCTCGCGCCGCAGTCGCGCCACCTCGGCAAGCCCTTCGCGTACCTGACCACCGACACCGGAAACGTCAACCAGTACGTCCACATCTGGGCCTACGAGAACGCGGGCGACCGCGAGACCAAGCGCGCCGCGATGTGGGCTGATCCGGAATGGGTCGCCTACACGGTCGAGAGCGCCAAGCTCGGCGCGCTCGAGGCGCAGGAGAACCGCCTGATGACGCCGGTGGATTTCGTCGCACACAAGGCCTGATGCGATGAAGCCCAACGCGATCAAACGCGACGTCCTTCAGGGCAAGACAGTCGCCGGCGCGATGGTGTTCGAGTTCTTCTCGCCGGGCATGTCGGCGATCCTGGCCAACGCGGGCTGTCGCTACGTGCTCTACGACATGGAGCACACCGGGTTGGGGTTCGAGACGCTCAAGTGGTTGTTTTCCAGTTGCCGCGGGCTGCCGATCGAGCCGATGGTGCGCGTGCCCCGGGGCGAGTACGCCTGGCTCGCCCGTGCGCTCGACCTCGGCGCCCGCGGCGTGATGATCCCGATGGTGGAGTCCGCCGAGCAGGCGCGCTCGATCGTGCAGGCGTGCCGCTACCCGCCTGCCGGACGGCGCGGCGCCGCCTTCGGCTTCGCGCAGGACGACTACACGGGCGGCGACGTCGGCGAGAAAGTGCGCGCCGCCAACGAGCGCACTCTGGTGATCGCGCAGATCGAGACCGAGCGCGGACTCGAACAGGTCGAGGCGATCGCTGCGGTCGAGGGTGTAGACGTGCTCTGGGTCGGTCACTTCGACCTGTCCAACTTCCTCGGCGTGCCGGGCAAGTTCGACGATCCGCGCTTCGACCAGGCGTTGCGCAAGGTCGCCGAGGTCGCGAAGCGACACGGCAAGGCCGCCGGATTCATGGCGACCGATGCCGGCTGGATCGATCGCGTGCGCGCGATCGGCTACACGATGATCGCGGTCGGAACCGATCCCGGGCTGTTCGGGTCGGCGGTGCGCTCGCTGGTCGGGCATGTCGATGCCGCGGGAGAACCGAAATGAGCTTCAGGGTCGGACTCACGCGAGACCTTCTCACGCCGGCGGGGGCGCCGTCCTTCGGCGAAGCCGCGCTCGAGGTGCTGGCGCGCAACCCGGCGATCGAGTGGGAGTACCTGCCCGAGAGCGTCGCCGAGATCACGCCCGCGATCATGGCGCGCTACGACGCGCTGTACGTGAACTCGCCGCGCGTGAGCGCCGCATCGGTTGCGCGCAGTGATTGCAGCGTGAAGATCGTCGCGCGTCACGGCGTCGGTTTCGACTCGGTCGACGTGAAAGCGCTCGCCGCACGCGGCGTGATCACGACCAACACGCCCGTCGCGGTGCGCAGGCCGGTGGCAGTCGCCGCGCTGACGATGATCTTCGCGCTCGCGGGCAAGCTCTTCGTGAAGGACAGGCTCACGCGCGAGGGCCGATGGAACGAGCGCACCGCGCACATGGGGCTCGGCCTGACGACGCGCACGCTCGGCGTGCTCGGAGCGGGAGGCATCGGACGCGAGTTTCTCGCGCTCGCGCGTCCTTTCGGCTGGCGCATGCTGGTGGCCGACCCTTTCGTCGACGCGAAAGTCGTGGAGGACCTCGGCGCGAGCAGGGTCGAACTCGGGCAAATGCTGGCGCAGTCGGACTTCGTCGTCGCGATGGTGTTGCTCGACGAACGCACGCGCCACCTGATGGACGCGGCCGCCTTCGCGACGATGAAGCGCAGCGCCTATTTCGTGAACATGGCGCGCGGCCCGGTCGCGGACGAGCCCGCGCTGATCGCCGCCTTGAGTGAGGGCGTGATCGCGGGGGCCGGGCTCGACGTGTTCGAACAGGAACCGGTCGCCGCGGACAACCCGCTGCTCGCGATGGACAACGTGATCC
This sequence comes from Burkholderiaceae bacterium, assembly GCA_023384005.1. GTDB lineage: Bacteria > Pseudomonadota > Gammaproteobacteria > Burkholderiales > Burkholderiaceae_E > Quisquiliibacterium. The sequence goes on from JAHDXY010000052.1 coordinate 5,372, forward strand.
TCGCGCCGCACTCGCTGTGCTGGACCGACGAGTGCTTCGACCGGATCGCGCGCGAGGGGCTGGGCTGCGTCGTCGACTTCTCGCTCGGCAAGCGGCCCGCCTCGGTGGTGCCCGCCTGAGCGACGCGGCACTTGCATTGGTACACACTGTTCGCGGAGCGCGCTTTCCCGGAGTAGATTTGCACTGCGACCTTCAAACGCACCGGGAGCCGCGATGCCGAAGCTGAACATCAACGGACGCGTCGTCGATGTCGACGCCGACGACAAGACACCGCTCTTGTGGGCGCTGCGCGAACAGGCCGGGCTCACCGGTACCAAGTACGGTTGCGGGATCGCGCAATGCGGCGCCTGCACCGTGCACATCGACGGGGCGCCGGTGCGCTCGTGCGCGATGCCGATCGGCGCGCTGCGCGCCGACCAGAAGATCGTCACGATCGAGGGCCTCTCGCCGGACGCCTCGCACCCGGTGCAAAAGGCCTGGCTCGCACTCGACGTGCCGCAGTGCGGCTACTGCCAGGCCGGGATGATCATGGCCGCGGCGGCCTTGCTGAAGTCCAAGCCCAGGCCGACCGACGCCGACATCGACGCCGGGATGACCAACATCTGCCGTTGCGGCACCTACAACCGCGTGCGCGCGGCGATCCACCTCGCCGCCGACGGCGGCGTTGCGCGCCAGGGCTGAGGGGAACTCCATGGATGCAGACACGCTGGAGCTCTCGCGGCGCCGCTTCCTGGTGGGGTCCGCCACCGCCGCGGGCGGGCTGATGATCGGGCTGCACCTTCCCTTCGCGGGCGAGGCGCTCGCAGCGGAGCTGCCGCCCGAAGTCAACGCCTGGGTCGTGGTCAAGCCCGACGACTCGGTGATCGTGCGCATCGCGCGCTCCGAAATGGGCCAGGGCACGCTCACCGGGCTGGCGCAACTCGTCGCCGAGGAACTCGAGTGCGACTGGTCCAAGGTCAGCACCGAGTACCCGACGCCGGGCCAGAACCTGGCGCGCGGCCGGGTCTGGGGCAACTTCTCCACCGGCGGCAGCCGCGGCATCCGCGAGTCGCACGAATACGTGCGCAAGGGCGGTGCCACCGCGCGGATGCTGCTGCTGCAGGCGGCGGCCGACGCCTGGGGCGTGCCGGTCGCCGAGTGCAGCGCCGCCAACAGCGTGATCACGCACGCGGGCACCGGCCGCAAGACCACGTTCGGCAAGGTCGCGTCGGCCGCGGCCAGGCTCACGCCGCCGGCCAACGTCGCGCTCAAGGACCCGAAGACCTGGAAGATCGCCGGCAAGGCGGTCAAGCGGCTGGACACGATCGACAAGCTCAGCGGAAAGCAGGTCTACGGCGCCGACATCCGGCTGCCGGGGATGCTGAACGCGGCGATTCGCGACTGCCCGGTGTTCGGCGGAAAGCCCAGGAGCTTCGACGCGGCCAAGGTGCTGTCGATGCCCGGCGTGAAGGCGGTGCTGCGGGTCGGCGATTCGGCCGTCGCGGTCGTCGCGCAGAACTGGTGGCAGGCCAAGACCGCGCTCGATGCCCTGCCGATCGACTGGGACGAGGGCGCGCACGCGCAGGTCTCGAGCGCGACGATCGCGCGCCAGCTCGAGGAGGGGCTCGAGGCGCAGCAGGCTCTCGTCGGCAACCAGGTGGGCGACGCACGCGCGGCGCTCGCCAGCGCGTCGAAACGGGTCGAGGCGGTGTACTCGTACCCGTACCAGAACCACGCGACGATGGAGCCGATGAACGCGACCGCGCTCTACACCGCCGATCGTTGCGAAGTCTGGACACCGACCCAGAACGGCGAAGCCGCGCTCGCGGTGACCGCCGACGCGTCCGGACTTCCCGCCGCCAGGTGCGACGTGCACAAGATGCACCTCGGCGGCGGCTTCGGCCGGCGCGGCGCGGTGCACGACTGGGTGCGACAGGCGGTGCTGATCGCCAGGCAGATGCCGGGCACGCCGGTGAAGCTGCTGTGGTCGCGCGAAGAGGACATGCTGCACGGGCGCTATCACCCGATCACGCAGGCGCGGCTGGTCGGCGGGTTCGACGCCGCGGGCAACCTGAACGCGCTGCACATTCGCATTTCCGGGCAGTCGATCCTGGCGGGGGTGGCGCCGCAGAACCTGCAGGGCGGGCGCGATCCGGTCACCTTCCAGGGCCTGTCGGCCAGCGGCGACGGCGAGATCGGCTACACGATCCCGCACCTGCTGGTCGACCACGCGATGCGCAATCCGCACGTGCCGCCGGGCTTCTGGCGCGGCGTCAACCACAACCAGAACGCGATCTACCTGGAGTGCTTCATCGACGAACTCGCCGACGCCGCCGGGCAGGACCCGCTCGCGTTTCGCCGGAAGATCATGGGCCGCCACCCGAAACACCTCGCGGTGCTCGAAGCGGCGGCGGACAAGGCAGGTTGGGGCAAGCCGGCGCCGGCCGGGGTGTTCCGCGGGCTGGCGCAGCACAAGGGCTTTGGCAGCTACACCGCCGCGGTGGCCGAAGTCTCGGTGAGCGCGCAGGGCAAGCTGAAGATCCACCGCATCGTCGCGGCGACCGACCCGGGGCACGCGGTCAACCCGGGGCAGATCGCCGCGCAGGTGGAGGGTTCGTTCGTCTACGGCCTGAGCGCCTGCCTCTACGGCGAGTGCACGGTGGCCAAGGGGCGCATCGAGCAGCAGAATTTCGACACCTACCCGATGATGCGCATCGACGAGATGCCTGAAGTGGAGACGATCGTGATGCCCTCTGGCGGGTTCTGGGGCGGGGTCGGCGAGCCGACGATCGCGGTGGCCGCGCCGGCAGTGCTCAACGCGATCTTCGCCGCCACCGGCAAGCGGGTGCGCAGCCTGCCGCTCAAGAACGTGGACCTGCGACGCGCGTGACGCGGCGCTTGGGCGCGCGCCGCGGCGCGCATCGGGAACGGCGGCTTTGCGCTTTGCCGCCGATCCATGCGCTGCGCGTCTGCGCGCTCGTGTTGAGCGGCGCGTGGGCCACTGGCTGGGGCAGCGACGCGCTCGCCGCGGCGGGCGATGAGAGGACTTCGTCGCTGCGCGCCTACCGGATCGTCGGAGACTCGATTCCGCAGCCGCTGAGCGAGCTGTCGCCCGACCCGGTCCGCGGTCGCGCGATCGTCGCCGACCGCCAGTCCGGAATGTGCCTGCTGTGCCACTCCGGGCCGTTCCCGGAGGAGCGTTCGCAGGGAGATCTCGCGCCTTCGCTCGATGGCGCCGGCGCGCGCTGGAGCGCCGGTCAGCTGCGCCTGCGCATCGTCGATTCGCGCCGCATCGTCGCGGACTCGCTGATGCCGTCGTACTATCGAAACGACGGCCTGGCCCGGGTTGCGCCGTCCTGGGCTGGCAAGCCGGTGCTCGACGCCGCTCAGGTCGAGGACGTGGTCGCGTTCCTGGCGACGCTGCGCGGCGCGGCGAATCCGCCGGCATCGCCGGCGCAGGGGCCCGCGGCGCCGGGGGCGGCGACTCAGGAGAGACGGTGAGCGAGCGAACGGGAGCGCGGGCGGCGGCGAGGGCGGCGGCGATCGCCATGCGCATCGCCCGGCCCGAGCGGCGTGCGCTGATCGTCGCAGCCGGCGCGGCGGGCGCGCTTCTGCTCGCGCGACCGTCGCGCGCGACGCCCGCGGCAATGACCGCGGCGATCAACGCGTTCACCGGCGGCGCGGTGCTGCGCGAGGGCAGGGTGAAGCTCGACATCCCGGTCCTGGTCGAGAACGGAAACGTCGTTCCGGTGTCGGTCGAGGTGCAAAGCCCGATGAGCGCGGCCGATCACGTGACGCGGATCGCGGTGTTCAACGAGAAGAATCCGCAGCCCGACGTCGCGATCTTCGAGCTCGGCCCGCACTCCGGTTCGGCGCGGGTCGCGTTCCGGATGCGCATGGCCGAGTCGCAGCGCATCACCGCGATCGCGCGGCTGAGCGACGGCAGCTACTGGACGAGTGCCGTGGACGTGATCGTCACGCTCGCGGCCTGCCTGGAGTAGGGCGGCGATGACGCGCGCACTGCTCACCGTGCCTGCGCGCGTCAGGCGTGGCGAGGTGTTCGAGATCAAGGCACTGATCGCGCACCCGATGGAGACCGGATTTCGACCGGCGAGCACCGGGGGAGTGGTTCCGCGTCACATCATCGAGCGATTCGACTGCGCATACAACGGCGTCACGGTGTTCCGTGCGCGGCTGTTCCCGTCGATCACGGCGAATCCCTTTCTCTCGTTCACGGCGCGCGCGATCGACAGCGGCCCGCTCGAGTGCCGATGGACCGACGATCGCGGGCACACGCACGCCGAAACGGCGCATATCAGCGTCGAATGACCGGATCGCTTCGCACGGTGGTCGCCAGCGCGCTCGCGCTGGCTTCGCTCGGCGGCGCGACGATCGCGTCGGCCGGGGGGATTGACGACGCGCAACGCCGTTCCGGCTTCGAGTTCATGCGCCCGGCCACGCAGGCGATGCAGCGCGACGACAGCGCCAACCCCGGGATCCTCTGGGTGCTCGAAGGCGAGGCCGCGTTCCGGCGCAAGGACGGCGCGGCCGGGCGCTCCTGCGCCGACTGCCACGGCGAGGGGAAGGGCGCGATGCGCGGTGTCGCCCCGCGCTATCCGGCGTTCGACGAGGGTGCGCAGCGCGTGGTCGACCTCGGGGGGCGCGTCAACCTGTGCCGGGAACGACACCAGCGTGCCCCCGCCTTCGCGCACGAGAGCGAGGCGCTTCTAGCGCTCGGCGCGTATCTTGGATACCAGTCCCGCGGGATGGCGACGGCGCCCGACACCGACCCCCGCATGGACGTCGCGCGTGCGCGCGGCCGGGAACTGTTCTTCGAGCGCATCGGGCAGCTGAACTTCTCCTGCGCTCAGTGCCACGACGATCGCTGGGGAAAGCGCCTTGGGGCGAGCCTGATCCCCCAGGCGCATCCGGGCGGCTATCCGCTCTATCGGCTGGAGTGGCAGGCGCTCGGGTCGCTGCAGCGGCGCGTGCGAAGCTGCATGACCGGCGTGCGCGCCGAACCCTTTCACTACGGCGCGCAGGAACTGATCGACCTCGAAGCCTACCTGCAGTGGCGCGGACGCGGCCTGCCGCTGGAGGCTCCGGCGGTACGACCCTGACCGACGAATCAGTGCTTGGTCGGGGCGAAGGTGCTGCTGCCCTGCTTCTTGGCCTGCTTCTCGGCCTTCTTTTCCTTCGGCGTCTTCGACGGCTGCTTCTTGACTTCCTTGTTGCTCTTTTGCGTCTTGCCCATCGCATTGCTCCGTGAAAGAGCCCGGCCAGACCCGGGGGTGCGACAACTATAAGGTGTTTTCGCGCCTTCGCGCATGCCCGGGCACGGGCGATGCGATACTCGCGCAACGGAGGCCGCATTGACCGAACACGAAACCCTGCATCCGCTGCGTCCCTTTCTCAAGAACTGGGTCTGGGAACACGGCCACGTCGGCACGCGCTACCTCGATTGCGCCGACGGCGAACTGAAGTTCGACGAGGGCAAGAAGGCGCGCTTCGCCGCCGGGGAGATGGTGTTCGTCTCGCTCGCGCGCGACGCCGACGAGAAGGCCCACCAGGCGGGGCCGTCGGTGCACGAGGCCGGGCTGGCGCGCTTCCTGCGTGCCGCGCAGGCCGGCAAGCCGGAGGACGCGGGGCAGGTCGCCGAAGTGCAGCGCGCCGCCCAGGATTGCGTCGAGATCGCCCTGCATTGCGCCTACCAGCGTGCCGCGCGAGACGCGCACGCGCGCTACTCGCTCGAGGCGCTGTTCGACGACGAGATCCGTGCGGCGGTGGTCGCCGACATCCGCCGCGCCTACGTCGCCCTGCGCGAGCAGCTCGCGATGTACGACTTCACGGTCTTTTACGGCCTGCCGGCGCCGCTTCTGATCAGCGACTCGCCGTTCGTCGACTGGCGCGTGCGCGCCAAGCCGCCGCTGCCCTTCGTGTCGATGCCGCTCGGGCCCTACAGCCTGCTGGTGGGCGCGCCGACGAACAAGACCAGCCGCATCGACCCGGTGGCGTGGAAGAAGGTGGCCGCGATGGGCCCGTTCAAGGACCACAACCGCCACATCGTCGAAGGCGCGCGGTCGTGGATCGTCGCCACCAGCGACGAGCAACTGGCCGAGGCGCAGCCGCGCTTCGCGCCGCAGGAACCGGCTTCGGGTCCCGCGCCCGCGGCCTGACCCGCCCGCGGAGCGATCAGAGCGGCGACGCCATCGCCTTCAGTCGTTCGGTGAGGATCATGTTCTCGCGGTAGTCCACCGCGCAGTCGATCAGCACGACCGTGTCCGCGGCGAGCGCCTCGCGCAGCGTCGGCAGCAGGTCTTCGGCGCGCTCCACGCGTACGCCCCTGGCGCCGAAGCTCTCGGCGTACTTGACGAAATCCGGATTGTTGAACTCGATGTGGCTGGTGCGGCTGAAGTGCCGCTTCTGGTGCCAGGCGATCAGTCCGTACTCGGAGTCGGTCCAGATCAGGACGACGAAGGGCGCGTTCATCCGCATCGCGGTTTCGATCTCCTGCGAGTTCATCATGAACCCGGCGTCGCCGGTTACCGCGACCACCTTGCGCTCGGGGAAGGCGAGCTTGGCCGCGAGCGCTCCGGGCACCGCGATCCCCATCGCGGCGAAGCCATTGGAGATGATGCAGGTGTTGGGACGCTCGGCGCGGAAGTTTCGCGACATCCACATCTTGTGCGCGCCGACGTCGCAGACCACGACGTCGTCCGGGTCGAGCGCTTCGCTCAACTCCCACACGACGCGCTGCGGCTTGATCGGGAAGCCGGTGTCGCTCGCGTGTTCGGCACGGTCGGCGAGGATCGCCTCGCGAATCGCCGCGAACGGCGCTCCGGTGCGCGGCGTGGCGAGCGCCGCGATCGCATCGAGCGAGGTGGCGATGTCGCCCGGAACGCCGCACTCCACCACGTAGTGCGCGTCGACCTCGGCGGGCAGCGCGCTGATGTGAACGAGTGTTTTCCCGGCGCCGGGGTTCCAGCGCTCGGGCGGATACTCGACCATGTCGAAGCCCACGCAGATGATCAGGTCGGCGCGCTCGAAAGCGAACCACGGCAGGTCCGGTGAGTTCAGCCCGATCGCGCCGAGCGCGAGCGGGTGGCTGAAGGGCAGGACTCCCTTGGCCATGAAGGTGTTGGCCACCACGATATGCAGCGTCTCGGCGAAGTTGCGTAGCGCACTCTCGGCGTGCATGCGGATCACGCCGTTGCCCGCGAGGATGACCGGCATCTTCGCGCGCGAGATCAGTTCGGCGGCCTGCTCGAGCTTTTGGCGCGGCGCCACCGGCGAAGCCGGCGTTTGCACCTTGATCGGCGCGCCGGTCACGTCCATCGCGGCGATGTTTTCCGGGAAGTCGATGAACGCGCCGCCGGGCTTGTCGGTCTGCGCCACCTTGAACGCCTTGCGCACGATTTCCGGGACGATCTCGGGCTCGAGGATCTGGGCGGCGTATTTCGTGATCGGCCGGAACAGGTTCACGAGGTCGAGGATCTGGTGGCTTTCCTTGTGCAAGCGCGTCGTCGCGCCCTGGCCCGCTATGGCGACGATCGGTGCGTGGTCCATGTTGGCATCGGCGACGCCGGTGATCAGGTTGGTCGCCCCCGGGCCGAGTGTCGCCATGCACACGCCGGCGCGCCCGGTGAGTCGTCCGTAGACGTCGGCCATGAACGCGGCACCCTGCTCGTGGTGCGTGGTGACGAAGCGGATCGGACTCGCGAGCAGCGCGTCCATCAGGTCGATGTTCTCCTCCCCGGGGATGCCGAAGATGTACTCGACACCTTCGTTTTCCAGGCACTTCACGAGCAGTTCGGCGGCGTTCATTCGATCGATCTTCCTGGCTGGATTCAGTGCCTGCGGGCGCAGTGCGCGCGCCGAGGCGATGGCTCAGACCACGACCATTCCTCCGTCGACCAGGATCGACTGACCTGTCATCGCGCTCGACTCGGGAGAGGCCAGGTACACGGCGAGGCCGGCGATCTCGTCGGCGGCGAGTTCCCTCGCCATCGGCACGCGCGTCGCGATGATCGCCTTGAACGCCGCATCCGGGTCGGCCACGCCGAGTTCGGCATAGTCGCGCTTTACGCCCTCGACCATGTCAGTGTGCACGAAACCCGGGCAGATCGCGTTCACCGTCACGCCCTGCGCGGCCGACTCGACCGCGACGCAGCGCGTGAGGCCCACCACCGCGTGCTTGCTGATGTTGTACGCGCTCTGGTTGCGCGACGACCACTTGCCCGCCGTGGACGCGATGTTCACGACCCTGCCGTAGCCTGCGGCGAGCATCGCCGGCAGCGCCGCCTGCGTCATGTGGATCGTGCCGAACAGGTTCACGTCGAGCAGGCGCTGGAACTCCTCGGCGCCGTACTCGAGGAAGGGTTTCGCCTTGTACACGCCGGCGTTGTTCACCAGGACGTCGAGCTTGCCGAATCGCGCTTGCGCGCGCGCCACCGCGTCGAAGCAGGCGGCGCGATCGGTCACGTCGAGCCCGATCGAGAACGCGTCCGCGCCGGCGTCGCGCAGCGCGGTTTCGAGTTCGGCGAGCCTGGCCATGTCGGTGGCGACCAGGCACAGGCGCGCGCCCTGCAACGCGAAGGCCTGGGCGATCGCGCGGCCAATCCCGCGGCTCGCGCCGGTGATCAGCGCGGCCGAGCCCTGCATGCGGGTACCGCGCGTTCCGTTTCGTGCGTTTGCGTCCATGTCGACTCCCTGTCCAGGTGTGTACGCTGCGCGGATGCTACGACAACCGGAACTGACGATGCTGGCTTTCGTCGCCGCGACCTTCGTCATGGCCGGACTGGTCAAGGGCGTGGTCGGCCTCGGCCTGCCGACGGTGGCCCTGGGCCTGCTCGGGCTTTTCATGTTGCCGGCGCAAGCGGCGGCGCTGATGATCGTTCCCTCGTTCGTGACCAGCTTCTGGCAGATGCTGGTCGGCCCGTCGCTGCGCTCGCTGCTGCGGCGCCTGTGGGCGATGCACGTCGGGCTGTTCATCGGCACGGTCTGGGGTCCGGTGAGCATCGCGACGCTGGACGTGCGAATCGCTTCCGCGGCGCTTGGCGCGGCGCTGATCGTCTACGCGGTGCTCACGCTGGTGGCGTTTAGCTTCGCGGTCTCGCCGCGGCACGAACGCTGGGTTTCGCCTGTCGTCGGACTGCTTACTGGCGCCGCGGCGGCCGCGACCGGTGTCTTCGTCTTTCCGATGGTGCCGTACCTGCAGGGGATGGGCCTCAAGCGCGACGAGTTGGTGCAGGCTCTCGGGCTGTCGTTCACACTCTCGACGATGGCACTAGGATGGCGGCTCGCGGCAGACGGCGCGATCGGCGCGACCAGTTTCACGCTCGGCGCGAGCGTGGCCGTGCCGCTGCTCGCGGCGCTCGTTGGCATGGCGATCGGGCAGGGCCTGCGCGGGCGGATGAGCGAGACGCTTTTTCGCAGGGTGTTCCTGATCGGCGTGTTGCTGGTCGGGGCGTTTCTCACGCAGAAGGCATGGGCACAACCGGCGATGGCAACTGAAGCGCACAAGAGCCTGATCGCCGCGGCCGAGCGCGGCGACGCAGCGGAGATTCGTGCCGCGCTCGCCGCGGGCGCGCCGATCGACGCGCGCGATGCGAGCGGGCGCAACGCGCTGATGGTCGCGACCCATGCGCGCCAGGCCGCAGCGGTGAAGGCCCTGATCGAGCAGCGCGCCAACATCGACCTGCAGGACGATCGCCAGGACAATCCCTTCCTCTATGCCGGCGCGGAGGGGTTGCTCGACATCCTGCGACTCGCGATCGCCGCGGGCGCGAACACGCGAGTCGTCAACCGCTACGGCGGCACCGCGCTGATCCCCGCCGCCGAGCGCGGTCACGTCGAGGTGGTGCAGGAACTGCTCACGCGCACCGATGTCGCGGTCGATCACGTCAATCGCCTCGGGTGGACCGCGCTGCTCGAGGCGATCGTGCTGAGTAATGGCGGGCCGCGGCACCAGAAGATCGTGCAGCTGCTGATCGAGCACCGCGCCAACGTCAACATCGCCGATCGTGAGGGCGTGACACCGTTGCAGCACGCGCGTTCGCGCGGCTACCGCGAGATCGAGGCGATGCTGGTCAAGGCCGGGGCGCGATGAACGATCATCCGTGCACGGAATCGCGCACACCGGTGCCCGGCACGAACCGGCGCGCCCGACCGCCGCGCAGGCCCTGAATGGCGAACGAATCCTCATCGCGACGTGTTCCGGCGCGCTTCGCGACCCGGGCGCTGGTCGCCGACCCGGCGCAGGAAATCGCCGAGGCCGACCGGCTGCGCGCGACGCACACGCGCGACGCGCTGCTCGAACTGTGGGACCAGTACGTCTCGGGTAGCGGGGCGAAGGCGCACACGATGCGCCGGGTAGTGTGGCGTGCGCTCGCGGCGCGGCTCGGCGACGCGGCGCAGATCGGGCGGTTCGTCTGCTTTTCGCACCTCGATCGCTTCGAGTTCGGCGCGGGCCTCCACGTGGGCGATCACGCAGTGCTGCAGGGGCGGCACGACGCACGCTGCTCGTTCGGGGAGCGCGTCTGGATCGGCCCGCAGGTGTTCATCGACGCCCGCGATCTGGTCGTCGGCGACAGGGTCGGGATCGGCCCGGGCGCGCGCATCCTCGGTTCGCAGCACTCGGGATTGCCCGAAGCGCTGGCGGTGATCGCGACCGAACTCGTGATCGCACCGGTGCGCATCGGCGAGGGCGCCGACATCGGCACCGGCGCGATCGTGTTGCCGGGCGTGCAGATCGGCGCCGGTGCGATCGTCGGCGCGGGTGCGGTGGTCACGCGCGACGTGCCCGAGCGCGCCGTCGTGACCGGCGTGCCGGCGCGCGTCGTGCGCGAACGAAAGGCAGGGCAATGAACTGGCAGTCGCGCCGCGTGCTGGTCACGGGCGGGGCGGGTTTCATCGGCTCCGAGCTGGTGGCGCAGCTGGCGCACGCCGGAGCGCGCGTCACCGTGCTCGATTCGCTGGTCAACGGCAAGCGCGCCAACCTCGACGGTCTGCCGGCCGAATCGACCACGCTGGTGGTGGGCGACGTGCGCGACGAAACGCTGGCGCGAGATCTTCTGCGCGAGCACGCGGTGGTGTTTCACCTCGCCTGCCTCGGCCTGCGTCATTCGCTGCACGCGCCGGGCGAGAACCACGAGGTGAACGCCGGCGCAACGCTCGCCTGGCTGCAGTTCGCGCGCGAAGCGCGCGTTGAGCGCTTCGTGCAGGTTTCGTCCTCTGAGGTCTACGGCACGGCACAGCGCGCGCCAATCGACGAATCCCACCCGACCGCACCGGCCACCGTCTACGGAGCCGCCAAGCTCGCCGGCGAGAGCTACGCGCTCGCGATGCATCGCAGCTGGGGCCTGCCGGTCACGGTGGTGCGTCCGTTCAACGCCTTCGGCCCGCGCAGCCACCACGAGGGCGACGCGGGCGAGGTGATACCGCGCTTCGTACTGTGCGCGCTGGCGGGCAAGCCGCTCACGGTGTTCGGCGACGGTACGCAGACGCGCGATTTCACCGAAGTGTCCGACACCGCGCGGGGCATCGCGCTGGCGGGCTCGGTGCCGGCCGCGATCGGCGGTGTGTTCAACCTCGCGTCCGGAAGCGAGATCTCGGTGCTCGCGCTGGCACGCACCATTGCCGCGCGGGTCGCGGGTGCGAGGGCGTCCGGTGTGGCGGCGCCGATCGTCCGCCTCGCGCCGCGCCCAGGCGATGTCGGACGACTGGTCGGCGACGCGGCGCGCGCCCGGAAAGTGATCGGCTTTGCGCCGGTCGTGACCTTCGACCGGGGGCTCGATCGGCTGATCGGCTGGTACCAGGCGGGCGGCGTCGCACCCGAGGAGTTGCTGCGCGGCTTCGAAGCGCGCAACTGGAACGCGCCTTGATTGCCTGATCGCCAGATGAGGGATGTCGGGCGGGTTTACAGTCGTGCGAGCGAGGCGGTGCGCTGCGCCGGGCACTTTCGCTGAACCTCGCGACGCGGGCGCTTCGGTCCCAAGCGAATCAAGCACTTGCGACGGAGGGCTCGTCAATGACGAAGCGTGCTTTCGCGCGAACGACCGGGTGGCGCGGTTTTTGCTTCTCAAATCCGGCCTCGTGAAAGGATCCATGATGTTCGAGTCCGAACCCGCATTCGCGCGTCGCGCGCGCCGCCTGTGTCTACTCGTGATCGGTACGTGCCTGGGCGCGAGCGCGTGGGCACAGAGCGAGCCCCCGGTAGTTGGCTGCGAAGCTGGTGGTCCCCTTGTTGCAGGCAACGCGAACACCACGTACACCACTTCCTGCTCGCGCACACCCGACACCTTTACCGACAACCAGTTGCCCGACAAGCGCGTCGACACCTACCGGACGCGCCTCACGGGACTGCTGCTTGGCAATGCGACGCTTTTCTACGATCAGGAATTCGCACTGCCATTCAACGACACGGCGGTGCAAGACGGTGTCACGGCGGCAATGGCGGTGCTCACGAGCGCGAACTCGGGCAACCCGCTCTCGTTCCAGACGCCCGCGCTGACCGGCTCGCAAAGTTCTCTCCTCGACAGCCAATCGATCGCGACCGTGGTCGGTCCTCCGTTGGAGTCGCTAGAGGTGGGAATCGGAGAAACGACCGGTCCCGAGATCGTCAGGATCGGCAATCTTGGAATGTGCGATGCGCCGCTCGTTACCGGCACGTTTGCCTTTCCGTACGTAAACGGCTTTAACACCGTTTCCAATTATCCGTTCGGTTGCGTCGCCGGCGCGTCGGGTACCTACTACGACGCCGCAGTGATCGCCGGAACGATCAACTTCAACGCCAATCTAAACTACCAGTACCACTTCACCCGCGACGTCCAGCTCACGGAAACCTGGGAGTTGTTCGAGACCTGGACACTGGTCGGCGTGGCCGATCCGGGCGAAGCCGGCGTGCCCGAGCCGGGCGCGTTGTCGATGCTGCTGCTGGGTGCTCTGGGTTTGTTCGCGCACCGAAGATCACGGCGCCTGCGTCGCCCCGCCTGAGTTCGTCGTCGCTACAATGCGGGCGACCGAGTTCAGCGGCCCGCAAATGAGCGAGTCAACGTTTCCGACGCTTGTCGATCCCGTGCCGCCGCGGCCCTCGCTGCCGGCGCGCATCGCGCTGGCGCGCCCGGAGCTGGGAGAGGCCGAGATCGCCGCTGTGCGGCGTGTGATCGAATCGGGCTGGATCACGCAGGGCCCGGAAGCCGCGGCATTCGAATCCGAGTTCGCTGCGCGGGTTCGCGCGCCGTTCGCGGCGTCGGTATCGAGCGGCACGACCGCGTTGCACTGCGCGCTGCTCGCCGATGGCGTCGGCCCTGGCGACGAGGTGATCACGGTGAGCCATTCGTTTATCGCCACCGCCAACGCGATCCGCTGCGTCGGCGCGACGCCGGTGTTCGTCGACATCGAGCCGAACGGCAGCAACATCGACCCGGAACTCGCAGCCGCGGCAGTCGGAGCGCGCACACGCGCGATCCTCGCGGTGCACCAGACCGGAATGCCCTGCGACCTCGCGCGCCTGGTGCCGCTGGCGCGCGATCGTGGCCTGGTGCTGATCGAGGACGCAGCCTGCGCGGCGGGCAGCGAAATCCTCTGGCAGGGGCAGTGGACGCCGATCGGCGCCCCGATCGGCGATGCGGCGTGTTTCTCGTTTCATCCGCGCAAGGTGCTCACCACCGGCGACGGCGGCATGGT
>JAHDXY010000053.1 GCA_023384005.1 Burkholderiaceae bacterium
GGCCTGAGCAACTCCGCCTTGCGCACGCCGTCGGTAGGAGACGCGGACTTGTCGCGCTGGTTGCGAAGCGCGAGCGACAGCGTGCCGATGCTGCGCGCAAGGTCGATCCGCTCGGCCTGCTCGGGCGTCACTTCGAGGGTCACCGCGTTGACGACCCGCGGCTTGGTCTCGTCGCGGCTCGCCTCCTGCGCGACCGCGAGCACCAGAATGCGCTCGAGCACGATCATCGAGACCGGCTTGTCCTTCTCGTCCTGCGTGTTGACCATGACGTCGACGTAATTGCCCGGCAGCGCGAAACCGGCAACGCCCACCACTTCGTTGACCTTGACGGTGATCGCCCGTAGCCCCTCGCCGATCAACGCCGACAAACCGCCCTTTGTTCCGATCGGCGCCAGTTTCGCGTCGAGCACCGGCTCGCCGCGCAGCAGGCCCGATTTCGGGACCCGGCCGTCGAGGGCCTTGACGTCGTTGAACGCCCCGGCAGGCACCGAGCCGGCCGGCCAGGGGGTGAGCGTGAGCATGGTCACGCCGATCGGCTGGCCGGGATCGATGTCGCGCGCCGCGACTACCACCTGGGCCGAGGTTCCCGACGCCTGTTCGCCAAGCCACCGCGCCGCGAGGACGACGGCGGCGACACCCGCCACCAGAGACAGCAGCAGCATGATGACCGCTCGCGTGCCCTTCATTTCATTCCTCCATCAACTGGTTGCCGGCGTCCGGCTCGTCGTCCGGTGCGAAGTAAAGACGCCACGCCCATTCGATCGCTGCCGCTGTCAGTTCTGGCTCGCCGCCCTCGAAGATCGCCCGGTGCCTGATCTTCGTGAGCAGTCCCGCCGGGTAGGCAGCAAACAACGGCGTGCCGGTTCGCCGGTGCAGTTCGTCGATCAGGTATCGCTCGGCCTCTTCCGAATACGGCACTCCGGTATCGGCGCACGCAGACCTGAACACCTGCGTGTATTCCTCTTCGCTCATCGCACCAAGGTAGATCTTGTACCCGAGGCGCCGCACGAACGCCGGATCGTCCAGACTGGAGGGCGAGAGATTCGACGAAAAAACAACAATCATGTCGAAGGGCACGAGCAGCTTCGTACCGGTGTGCAGCGTCAGGTAATCGACGCGGCGATCGAGCGGAACGATCCAGCGATTGAGGATCTCGTGCACCGGCGTTCGCTGTCGGCCGAGGTCGTCCAGGATCAGGATGCCGTTGTTTGCCTTGACCTGCGCCGGAGCACGATAAAAGCGCGTGAGCGGGTCGAACTCGAGGTCGAGCATCGACAGCGTCAATTCGCCGCCGACGCGCACGACCGGCCGGCGCGTGTTGACCCAGCGCGCGTCGGACTGGCGTACCCGGTCGAAATCACGTGTCTCGGCGCGCGCCGCGACCGGTTCGTGGACCGCCGGGTCGAAGACCTGGATCACCTGATCCTCGACCAGGATCGCGTGCGGCACCCAGATCGACCCGACCATCACGTCGACCAGGTGTTCGGCGAGATAGGTCTTTCCGCTTCCGCTGGGCCCGTAGATGAAGATCGACCGCCCCGAACCCACCGCGGGCCCGAGTTGCCCGAGCAGCGATTCGCGCACGACCGTGCCCGAGAGCGCCGCGCGCAGGTTCTCGATCGACACCCGCTGGCCCAGTACCTTCTGTCTTTCAACGCGGTCGAGGTAGCTGTCGAGCGTGACCGGCGCCGGACCGATATAGAGGCTGCGGCGCATCGCGTCGTCGGCGCGCGCCCGGCCGAGATCGGTCAGCGCGTAGGACACGTGCGCATCGAGTTCGCCACGACGAGGGACCTCGACCAGCCGTTCGGCGCGCATGAACGCGAGCACCGGCTCGATCACCGATACCGGCAAGGCGATCCGCTCGGACAGCAATCCTGCAGTCGGCTGGCCGCGACGCTGGATATGCTTGAGCAGCAGTTCGACGACGAAGTCGACCCCGAGCCCGGTCTCGGCCATCGTCATCGGTGGCGCCGGGATCGACTCGTCCACCTCGTGCAGGTCGATGTCCGTCCCGCGCACCGGCGCGCCGGAGATGCCGCGAAAGCGGCTGCTGAGCGGGCGCAGCGATTCCCGCCCGGTCGGATCCGGCGCTGGCTCGGTCATGCGCTCGTTCCCCTCATTGGTCAGCCTGCGTACTGCCGAACGGCGAGCGCGGCCGCACCGGTCGCGATCGCCCACGCGTAGGGCATCCGGTCAGCGGTTCGCGCTCGCGCCCCGGCGTCGGACTCGGGGCCGCACGCAGCGCCCCCCGAGGAATCCAGGCCTTGCCCCGAGAGGATCAGCCGCAGGTTGCTCGCGACCTTTCGAGACGACACGCCACCGGCGAGCCGCGCGAGCGCGAGCACGCCACCGCAGACGAACACGCTCAGCACGAGCAGCGGTGCGGCGCCGATGCCGAACCACGCCCCCAGCATCGCCGCGAGCTTGACGTCGCCCGCGCCGAGCACCCGAAGCCGGTACATGACCAGGAACAGCGCGAACACCAGCACGGCGCCCGTCGCGCTGCTCGCCAGCCCGAGTCCACCCGCACCGTCGGCGGCGAACAGCCCGCCGCCAGCAGGCGCGACACCGTGCCAGAGCAGCGCGGCGATCAAACCGGCCGCGCCGACCCAGTTCGGAATTCGCCGCGAACGCGTGTCGCCCACGCACGCCGCGGCAAGCAACACGACAAGCGCGCCGCGCATCGCCCACGCCACCGCCTCGTGCAACTCCATCTCACGGCCCCACCGCACCGCGAATCGCCGCGAGTATCTTCGAGGTGGAGCTGTCGTAGAGCGCCTTGAGGTTCGTGCCGGTGAGCGAAACGGACGCGAGGATCACCACCGCGATCAGCGCAGCGATCAGCGCGTACTCGATCGCCGTCACCCCGGCCTGGCGGGCGCGAAGGCGCCCACGCGCGGCCGCACTCGTTCCCGCAGGTGTTCGATCCGGATTGTCGATGGGCATCAACTGGCCACCCGCGCGGCGATGGCGCCGGGCTCGCGCGAGCGGCGACGCCCGCCCAACCTGCGTCGCGACGCCCCCGCGCGCCCTCCCTCACCCGATCGGGTTAACCTCAAGTCGACAGTTTTCCGGCGATGAAGTTGAACACGCTCTCGAGGTTCGTACCGACCAAACCGACCGCGCCGATGATCACGACCGCGATCAGCGCCGCGATCAGGCCGTATTCGATCGCCGTTACACCGTCTTCGTCCCGCGCGAAGTTGCGAACTGCATCCTGAAGGAATTTCATCTCGACTCCCGTTCTAGATAAACCCGCATTCTGCGCGGGGTTGCTGGCGGCGCCGCCGCCCCTGGTGATCAACGCCTCGGTGACGCCGTGCCCTGGACATCCGCGCGCTCGCCGCACCAACGAAACGAACGACGCGAACTTGTGCGTGCAAGTGTCCACCGACTGCGCAGATGCCGCAACCCACCCTAACAGGTGATTTCCTTGCGGACCGTGCGAATGGGCCGTTTCGCAGCGTGATCCTTGTCACTACACTATAGTCATCGTGAAGGCGCGGCCGCGGACTGAAGACGCGAACATGCCCCCACTGAAACAGGGACGCGGATGAAACGATTCGTGACGAGAGCGCGATCCGAACGGCGCGCGGCATCGAGCAAGCATCGGGGAAACGCCGCGGTCGAATTCGCGATCGCCGCGTCGCTGTTCTTCCTGCTGTTGTTCTCGGTGCTCGATTTCTCGTACCTGTTCTGGGTCAACCTGACGATGCAACACGCGGTGCGCGAAGGGTCGCGTTATGCGATCACCGGCCAGAGCGGGCTCGATCCCGAACCGGACCCGCTCAAGAGGGATCGCTGCATCGCCGCGAAAGCGAAGATCCAGCAGACCGCAATGGGGCTCTACGAGAAGCTGTCCCCGACGATCGTGTTCAAGACGGTCAATTCGGCAACCGGAGTCGCAACCGCGCTGGGCGGTTCGTCGTGCTACGGAGCCGGCCAGATTATCGTGATCCAGCTGCAGGCCGAAACGGTGCCGATGTCGCCGCTGATTCGCGCGTTCTTCCCCAACGGCAAGTACGTGTTCTCCGTCAGCTCGACGATGCGCAACGAGGCCTTCGGAACATGACTCTCGCCGCGCGCCAGCGCAGCGGGCGACCGGGGCAAAGAGGCGTCAGCCTTGTCGAGCTCGCGCTGATCCTGCCGGTCCTGCTGATCATGGTCTTCGGCGTGATCGACTTCGGCCGGGCGTTGCATTTCAACAACATCCTGGTGAACATCAGCCGCGAGGGCGCCAACCTCGCGTCGCGCTACGGCGACATCAGCGTGCAGGAGATCATCGTCGCGCTGGAGAACACCGCCGAGCCGCTGGACATGGCGAGCGACGGGATGATCTACGTGACCAGGGTTCGCGGACGCAGCAGCGACGGGCGCGGCGTGGTCGAGGCGCAGTTCCGTGCGACGGTGGGGAACACCAGCCTGCCGAGCCGCACCTGGACCTGCCCGAGCTGGGGAGGCGGAGGCGTGTGCAACGTTCCGGCGACGCCGCCGGTGGTCACTTTCGACGTCGCGCTCACCGACCGCGACACGATCTACGTGGTCGAGGCGATTTACGACTACACGGTGCTGATCGGGTACGTGATGAAGACCGCGCCCCAGCTG
The DNA here is from genome assembly GCA_023384005.1 of Burkholderiaceae bacterium. Taxonomy (GTDB): domain Bacteria; phylum Pseudomonadota; class Gammaproteobacteria; order Burkholderiales; family Burkholderiaceae_E; genus Quisquiliibacterium. Next base: position 4,609 of record JAHDXY010000053.1, read on the forward strand.
TACGCACGCACCATTCTCTGAGGGGAAAGCGCATGACAGGTCCACGCAATCCAGCGGCCCGCGGGCGCGAAGTGCGCGGCGCGCGCCGCCAGCGCGGACAGATCGTCATCCTGGTGGGACTGACGCTGGTCGTGCTGGTGGGAATCGTCGGCCTCGCGCTCGATTCGGGCCGGGGCTACGGGGTGAAAGCCAAGCTCAACGCCGCGGTCGACGCGGGTTCGATCGCAGCGGCGCGCGCGATCGCGGTGGGCACCAGCGACTCGGAGCGAATCGCGAACGCGCAGGCGGCCGCGCAACGTTACTTCGACCTGAACTTCCCGGCCGATTACCAGGGCGCGGTGCGGCCGATCCCGACGATGCAGGCATTGCGCGATCCGATCAGCCGCCGCTGGACGGTGACCGTGTCGGCGTCGGCCGCGATGCCGACCACGTTCGCGCGTGTGCTCGGGCGCACCGAACTGGACGTGTTCGCGACCGGCACCGCGGTCAGGCGCCAACTCGACGTAATGATGGTGCTCGACACCTCGGGCTCGCTCGAACCACCCACCAGCCCGGCGGGAACCTTCGACGCGCTGAAGGCCGCTGCCGTCAACGGGTTCGTCAACAAGTTCTCGCCCGACGACGATCGCATCGGGCTGGTGTCGTTCTCCTCGGGCGCGGTGATCGACCTGCCGATCCGCAAGGCGCCGCCTCCTGCCGACGCGCGCGGCTTCAACAAGACGGCGCTGGTCAACGCGGTCAACGCGCTCACGGCGGCTGGCGCGACCGCGTCGGCCGAGGGCGTGCGGCGGGCGGTAGACGAACTCGACGCGATCCCGGCGGGTCTGCGTTCGGACCTGCGCGTGATCCTGTTCTTCAGCGACGGTGCGCCGAACATCGTCTCCGGGACCTTTCCGCGCCAGGGGGGCGGTAACCTGACCGGCAACCTGTACTCGGAAGCCGACGCGAACGGCCAGCCAGCCAGTTACTGGATCGGGCAGATCTGCAACTCGTACGGAACCCGCCCCTGCAGGGTGTGGGACGAGAACACAAGAAACACCTACGACGGGCTGTACAACCTGACCGGCCTGCCGGCCAACGGGCAGGGCGGAATTCCGCTCGCCAGCTACAGGGCGAGCCGGACGCTGACCGCCGGCGCTCCGGCACATGCGAACAGCCTTTGCAACGTGAACAAGGCGGCGCGCAACATGGTCGAGAACATCGCCAATACCGGGCGCGGCGCGGCCGCGCCGATCTACGTCTACTCGATCGGCCTGGGCGCACGGCTGAACTCGAACGAACTCGCATCGGACTGCGGATACGGCCCCTCCGAGTACGGTTCGAACATCCTCAAGCGCCTCGCCAACACCGGCGACTCGGACACCTACAACGCTGCGCAGCCCAAGGGCCTTTACTGCTTCGCCGCGACCGCGGCGGACCTGGACCGGTGTTTCAGCGCGATCGCGAGCGAGGTGCTGAGGCTGGCGATCTGATCGGCGCGGGTCGTGCCGGCGAAGATCGCGCGATCGTCACGGTGCGGGCGTGCGCGCTCGCTGCGCGGGTGCGCGATCCAGCGCCCACAGCCGCCACTTCCCCTGCGCCTCGAGCAACTCGGCGCACGCGGGCGGCGCGCCGCGAAGCGTGCGCTCGACGACGTGGGTGAAGCGCGCACGCAATAGCGTTTCGCAATCGAGCCTTCCGGCGATCAGATCGCGCACGGCTTGCTGCAGCGTCGTGTCCAGCGCGCCGAGCGCGAACGACGGCGCGACGCTGATCCGCCCGAGGTTGTGAAACGGCAGGCTGTAGGTCGCCTCGTCGAAGTGCGTGAACACGACTGCGCCTTCGGGCAACGTGAAGCTCGGCAACTCCGCGTAGCGGTGCAGCGGCAACATCGCCGACGCGGCGAGCACGACTGCGCTCGCGAATGCCGCGAGTCGCGCCTGGGCGCCGGGCAGGAAATCGCGTCGTGGCAAACCGCTCAGCACGAACAGTGCGAGGAGCGGCGCGATCACGCCGACGTAGCGGATCTGGTTCGACAGCGCGAACCACAGCGCCAGCCATAGGAACCCGGTGCGCCCGGAACGCAGCGATGCGATCCAGACCGCGCCCAGCAACAACGGCCAGAACGTGATCAGGCCGAGCGCGTTGACGATGCTCAGGTTCTCTCCCACGCTGATGCCCGCCACCCAGCCGGTCATCGACATGAACTGCCATCGCATCGTCGCGAGCAGTTCGGCGCCGGCGATCCACAGCCAGACCGCGACCCAGCACGCCGAGAGCGCGACGAACGACCAGACGCGCACGCGCAGCGGACGGTGCATCAGAATGACCGCGGGGAAATAGACCGGCGACAGCCAGTAGGCGGCGTTCATCAACGCCCCCGCGCCGACCCAGACCAGCGTCTGCCTGGGCGTGCGCACCAGGCAGGCGGCGAGCGCCCAGATCGCGACGAACATCTCGGGGCGGGCCATCGCGATGCGCGGCAGCGTCGCACCGAGCGTGCAAATCAGCGCCGCGCTCACCAGGTATGGCGCGTTCGGGTGCCCTGCGACGCAGGCCGAGGCGCCGCGCACCAGCACCCAGGCGAACAGCGCCAGCGCGCCGGCCTGCGTGATCCACATCGCGACCGGCGCTGAACTCGCGCGCGCCAGTGCGCCGACCGCCGCGTCGAACAGCGGGTACAGCCCGGCGGCGGGGAAGTCGGTGCCGGTGTACATCGCCGGGTAACCCCCTTCCCAGAACGCGACCGCGATGTGGCGCAGCAGATCGTCCGGCGCCGCGGGCAAGGGCCAGGCGCTGCGCGCGACAACGACCAGCAACGGCAACGCGACCACCAGCCACGCGCGACGGTCGAGCAGCGCCGCCACCGTCGCCAGGAATCGATCGCGATTGACCCAGACCAGCAGCAGGATCGGGATCGCCGCGCTGGGCGAGTTGTTCGCGAGCAGCACGACCGCGCCGGCGAAGAGCAGCAGCACGAGCGATCGCGCGATCGGCGAGGGCGAGTAGATGTCGAGAAAGCGGTGAAGCACGCCCGCCGCCCGCTGCCTTCGGACGGATCCGGGGCCGCTCGCCTCGGGCCTGTTCACGCCTTCAGTCGTTCAATCGGGTCGGGACCAGACGCACCGACCCGAGCGCGGCCGCTTCGTCGGCGCTCGCGTGTTCGTGGTACTCGGCGTCCTCGTTGACCGCCCAGACGTCGAAGCGCTGCTGCCCCGCGAGGATGTTCTCGACGCTCAGGATCGCGGTCATCATCGCGTGATCCTGGTTGTTGTACTTGTGCATGCCGTTGCGCCCGACGAAATGCATGGTCGGAAACCGGGTCGCGAACTCGGCGCGCACCTCGTCGACGATCGCCCGGTACTGGTCGTCGTACACCGGATAGGCCTTGGCCTGTCGCACCACGTAACCCTCCTCGATCTGCTCGCGGCGCGCAAGGCCCAGTTGCGCGAGTTCGGTCGCGGCCAGTTCGACGAGGTCGCGATCGGCGGTGTTCCACAACCCGTCGCCCTCGAAGCAGAAGTACTCGAGCCCGAGGCAGGCGCTGCCCGCGCGCGGCACCATGTCCGGCGACCAGGAACTGAAGTTCTGGATTCGCCCGACCTTCACTTTCGAGTCGTGGATGTAGATCCAGTTGTCGTCGAACAGATCGCCCGAGTCGCGAAGGATCAGCGCGACCGTGAGGAAGTCGCGGTAGGCGAGGCGCGCCGCACGTTCGCGCGTGCGCGGGGCAGGCGTCACCGCGGCGACCACTTCGCGCATCGGTGCGGAGGAGATGACGTGGGCGGCGTCGATCAGCACCTCGCTGCCGTCGTGCCGCAGGGCGCGGACCGTCCATCGGGCGCTCCCGGCGTCCCATTCGAAGCGCTGCGCACGGCAGCCCTTGAGCAAGGTCGCACCGCGCGCGACCACCGTGCTCGCGACGTTTTCCCACAGCATTCCGGGGCCGCGCCGGGGGTACCTGAAGCTTTCGATCAGCGTCTTGATCACGCGGGTCCCGCGCGCGCGCCGCAAGCCCAGGCCTCGCAGGCTGTTTCCCAGCGCGGCGCCGATCGCCGACGCGAGGCTCAGGCCCTTGATCCGTTGCGCCGCCCAGTCGGCGGACAGGTCGTCGCAACTCATTCCCCAGACCTTCTCGGTATAGGTCTTGAAGAAGATCCGGAACAGCCGCTCGCCGAACTGGTTCGCGACCCACTGATGGAAGCTCCTCGTGACACGCTGCGGAAAGACCCTTGCACGGGCGTACGACAGCACGCACAGCGCGCTCTCGAGGACGCCGAGGTTGCGCAACGCCTCGAAGGCCTTGAGCGGATAGCTGTAGAACTTCCCGCCGTAGAAGATGCGCGACTTGCGCGGGCGATCGATCATGTCGCCCGGAAGCATCTCGGACCACATCGCCTCGATCTCGGCCGACTTGGAGAAGAAGCGGTGACCACCGATGTCGAACAGGAATCCCTTGTGAGACTCGGTGCGGCTGATCCCGCCGACATAGGTCGGGTCGGCCTCGAGCACGCACACCGACAGCGAAGACTTGCCGGTCAGCTGCCAGGCGGCAGTGAGCCCGGCGGGACCGGCGCCAACGATCAGGACATCGACTTTCATCTCGGATTCCATGCGCCAACCAGCGATGGAAACACGGCTGGAGAGACATGAACATGAACCATGTCGCGATTCACCGGTAATTCGCGCAGGCGTACAGGCGATAGGCACGGCCGCTGAACGGCTCAACGTAGGGCTCGCCGATGCTCGCAGGGAGGTCGGCGTCGAGCACGACGAAGTCGAGCCGGCGATCGGCGCTGCAGGCTCGAGCGAGATCGTCGACGCCGTGCCTGGGCTCCGCTACTGTCCACGGCACCGGTGCGTGCGTGAATGCCCCATCGCGCAACGACAGCGGCTCGATCACTGAACGGCGACGATACGCTTCGAGCGCAGTCGCGCGATCGAATACGACCCCGGCGCCCTGAACCGACGACACATAGCTCGCCCGCCCGAGTCCAAACCACACGTAGCGCTGCCTGTCGGACCAGAAGACCTGTGCCGCCTCGGGAACGATCCTGCGCCAAGCCTCGATTGCCGCAACGCCAAGAAGCTGGGCATTGCGCGCGACGGGTGGCCGGGCATCGACTACCGCAACGGAGAGTCCGGCGAGCAATATGCACAGGGTCACGAGGCGAGTTCGAGCTGTAGCGGTCGCTCCACGACATGCGAGCCAGGCGAGCCCGGCGGCGGCGAGCCAGCCGTAGTGGCGAATCGCAAGGGTCAGCAGCAAGCGGTCCGGGGGATCGCCAGCGCCGGCCACACTCGCGAAGGCCGCGAGTTCGCGACCACCGGCGATCGATGCGAGGCCTGCGAAAGCAACGCAGGCAGCGAGCGCAGGCCCCGATCTGCCTTGTCTAGCCAGATCGGGGCGCAGGAATACGACGCTGCCCAGCACAACACTGTAGAGGAACACGACGAGTCCCAAACCCGGCAACCAGGAGAACTGCGCAAGAGCAAAGGCGGGCACGATCGCGAGCATGCGCAGACGAAGTGCCCGTTCCTTGGCGGGGATGGAAACGACGGCACTCAGCACCGCGAGCGGTGCGAACCACGTTGCGAGCCACATCGCGCGCCAGGCCTGCAACTGCATCAGCGGCGCCGAGCGAAGGAGCTGCGCGAGCACACTCAGCGCGACTCCCGCCGCCGCGACCAATGCGACCGCACGCAACATGCGCGCGAATCCATCCGAAACGAACGAGGCCGAAATCAGCAGCATGAGAATCACCGCTGCCCATCGAGCCACGCCATCGAGCGTCCACCCGCTCGGAACCGCAAACCCGCTGCGCATCTCGATCAACTGAAGCCAGGCGTCGTCGACGCGCTCCGGCAGCACCGCGGCCACGATCCCGCACAACGCGATGACTGAACACGCAACCGCGACGATCGTGCGCCAGCTGAAGTTCCGGGACAAGCGCACCGCGACCGCAACGGCGACTGCCGGTAGCGCGACGAGCGGGTGGACAACGAACGCTACCGCGATCGCCCCGATCGCGGCAACGTGCCGGCCGCGCAATGCGCACAGGAGCCCGAAGAGCGCGATCGGCTCCGCCAGCAGGCGCGCCGTCGTGAACGACTCCGCCACCTCGAGCCTGCCGTCGACCGCGTACGGATAGCGCAGAGCGAGCAGGCACGCGACGCCGGCGAGCGCCAGGTGCGGCGCGCTCGTGCGAATCCATGCAAGTGAAACCGCCAACCAGCCGATCTGGGCAAGCGCGAACAAGGACGCGCCGGCGAACGCCAATCCCAGGCGACCCGCCACGAATGCGTAGCCACGCCCGAACACCGTGTAGTCGTCTTGTGAGGTGTTGCCGAAGAAGAAGTCGGCCCCGAACACATCGGGTCGAAGGTGGCGAAGCGCCTGCCCCGCATACAGGATTGCGTCGTGAATCAGCCCCTCGTAGGGATGGGACAACGCCCACACGAGGGCCAGAAACAAGGCGGAAACAAACGGGAGCGCAGTCGTCACGTGCGGCGCTCGCGAGAACCGGCCGCGATAGAACCACGACACCAACCATCGACCCGCGATTCACTCTGACCAGTCACAGGGACGGAAGCTACATTCTTAGTCGCGTCATCGCAAGCGCGCCTCCAAGCCCGCAGGCGAGCCGGAACTGTGCCTATCGTGCGCGAACGCGACGGCATCCGAGTCCGGCACACCAGAGGTAGCGCGCCCTGCCTGCGAGGATCAGCCGGGCGACGAGCCGCGAACCCGAAACACCAGGTATCGGCGAGCAGCGTAGTTGGAGAGGAAACTCAGCGCGACAGCGATCGTCTTGGAAACCAGGACCGGCTGCAGCAACTGCGAACCAAGGTACACGATGCCGACGGTCAACGACAGTCCGACAAGCCCGCTGATGAGGAAGCCCGTGAACTCGGCAAGCCTGCGCCGGTGCAACCAGCCCGGCGGGAAGACGTAGCGGCGCGCCAACGCATAATGCACGATCGCGCCGGAGAGGTACGCAAACGCTGCGCAAAGGTGACTCGGAAGTTCCGTCGCCGCGACGAGCCCCAGGAGCACAGAGTAGTCGACGCCCAGCGCTGCGGCGCTCGCGAGGAAATAGCGTGCGAACACCTGGCGCTACCCCTGGTGTCCGGGCGCGTGAACATTGAGAATCCGCCGCGAATCTGTGATGATTGCCTCGTCAATCGACGTCGATGGAATCAAGTCTGGCGCCACCGGGGACCAAAGCATCGGATTCTACGACGCGTCCAGGGTACACGCCGTGAAATCGGCAACATCTGCGTCGCGTCGGGTGGCCTGCGACGATGCCGTGCAGCAATCCCGGTGCGGTCCAGTTCTCCACCCCCCTTCGCGAGAAATACCTGGTGAATCGAAGCTTCGCCTCATTCGTCGCGGGCAAGGCAGAAATCCGACGATACGGTTTCTTCCTCTCTTTTCTTGCACTTCTCTGGATGTGCACGCGCCCCTACAGGGGGATCGTCCACGACTCGATTCTCTATTCGTTCCAGGCGATCGCAAGTGCGGTACCCGAAAGATTCTCGGACGACCTCTACCTCAGGTTCGGTTCACAGGAGGATTTCTCCCTCTACACGCCGTTCCTTTCGCTGGTCATTCGCCTCACGGACATCGAAACGGCGAATCTGATCGTCACCATCGCCGGACAGATCCTCTGGATCGTCGGCGCGGGCCTTCTGGTTCGTGCGGTCTGTCATACGCCCGAGCGCCGATTCCTGGCCTTCGCCACTTTGCTCCTGATGCCTGCAGCCTACGGTGGCCTCGGAGTCTTCTCCTATGCCGAGCACTTCCAGACACCCCGGATCTTCGCGGAAGGGATCGCGCTTGCGGGAATCGCCATGGCAGTGCGCTGCGCATGGCGTAGGTCGACCGCGCTGCTGGCGCTCGCGATGCTCGTCCACCCGCTGATGGCCCTTCCGGCGGTGGCGGTGGCTTTCCTCCTCGCTGCTCGAGGTCGCCCGGCGCTGTGGCTACTGCCGCTGGTGGCATTGGCTGCGTCGATTGCACTGGCCGCTGCCGACGTGCAGCCCTTCCTTCGGATTCGTCAGACGATCAACGGTGACTGGTGGGATGCGGTTGTGCAGCGTAGTGGCTTCGCCCTCATGTCCAGATGGACGCTCCCGGACATCTTTCTCATCCTGGTGCAGTTCATTGTCGCTGGTCTCATCTACTGGCGAGGCGACGGGGTCGAACGAAAGCTGGTTCGTGCGTTGACGATCACGGTCGTGGTGGCGCTACTCGTGAATTTCGTCGCGGCTGATCTTCTCCACAACCTGTTGGTCTTGAACCTTCAGTTCTACCGGGCGACCTGGCTGCTGGGCGTCATTGCGAACATCCTGGCGGGCGCGCTGCTTCCGCGTCTGTATGCCGAGCGAGATCGCGTGAGTGCGGCGCTTCTGGTCGGTCTGGCGCTATATGCGCTCGAGCACTTCTTCCCGTTGATGATCGCCCTTGCCTTGCCGCAACTGGCCCTGGCCAGCGCAGCGCTATGGGCCAGGCACCGAATGGGCTCAATCTCGCGCGCGATGGGCGCGGCGCTGATCATCCTGACCTGGCTGACTACGCTGTGCGCGATCGCGTTGATCGCTGTCTATCTGGAGCAGGCGATCGCCGTGAGGCTGCAGGCGCGACTCTGGGTCTATGGTTTGCTTGCTTCGTCGGTCATCGCGGCGTCCCTGTTTGTCATCGGCCGATCGAACTCCGCGATCGCCCTGACTACTTGCGCGATCGCCGTGGGTATTTCGATCTACGATCAGGAATCGCCCTGGCAGAGACTCGCACGATCCGACGACCGACCGCCGCGCGAGCTTATGTCCATCATCGAGCACGCGAAGAACGTCTACTGGGAGTCGGGCATGGACTACAGCTGGTTTGCTCTCGGTAGAACGCAGTACTTCTCCTGCGCTCAAGGCACGGGAAGCATGTTCTACGAGCGAACGGCTCTCGAGTACGTCAGACGCGGCCGGGCGCTGGCCGCCCTTGGAACACTCGACTTCGCCGCCGACGAATCCGGCTTTTGCTTTCGCAGCGGTGTCCGGGAGCAGCATGCGACTCCCGGCCAGGAGGCATTGCGACATGCGTGCCAGTCGCTTCCGGACCTGGACTTGATCGTTCTGTTGAGCGAGATCCGCGACGCGCCGAGGCTGACATGGAAGCTCCCGTATGCGCTACCGGTGTACCGTCCAACGCGCGGCAGGCTTGTTCGAAGTGACCACGATCGATTTCATTTCTACCAGTGCAAGGATTTCCGCACGCCGGTGTCCGCGCAGTTGGGACCCTCCCGCGCCACCCTGAATTGATGCACCTTCTGCACTCGAGTACCTACGGATTGGAAACGCATGACTAGGACGAAATCTCTGGTTACCGGTGGCGCCGGGTTCTATGGCGGAATTCTCCTGAAACACCTTCTCGACCTCGGCCACTCGTGCGTCAGCGTCGACCTGGTCACGGGAGACTTCCGGCATCCCCTGCTGCGCTCGGTCGAGGGCGACATCCGCAACCCAGAATCGATGGACAGGCTGTTCGCCGACGAAGGTTTCGACGTAGTGTTCCACTGCGCCGCGATGCTGGCGCATGACCGCAAGAGCCGTGATCTGCTGTGGAGCTCGAACGTGGAGGGAACTCAGGTCATCGCCGACATGGCCAATCGCCATCGGGTCGGTCACGTAGTGTTCACCTCGTCGAACTGTCTCTGGGCTAGGAACTTCGGTCGCCCGGTTCGGGAGGACGACGTTCCGGAACCGATCGAGATCTACGGCAGGTCGAAATGGGAAGGAGAGCAAATACTCGCGGAACCGGAAAACCGCTTCTCATCGACTCTGATCAGGTGCCCGACGATCATCGACGAAGGAAGACTCGGACTTCTGTCGATCCTGTTCGAATTCATTGATGACGGACGAAAAGTCTGGGTGGTCGGGGGTGGGCACAATGCCTACCAGTTCATCTACGCGAAAGACCTGGCCCGCGCATGTGTCAGCGCAGCCGAACGACGCACGCAGGGAGTCCTGAACATCGGCGCGGACGACGTGAAGCCGTTTCGCGACGTCTACCAGTACGTGATCGACAGAGCCGGGACAGGATCTCGTGTCGCGACGCTCCCGCTGCGGCCCGCGCTCGCCGCGATGCGGCTCGCTCACCGGATGCGGATTTCGCCGCTCGGGCCGTATCAGTATCGGATGATCGCCGAGGATTTCGTATTCGATACGACCCGGATCAAGCGCTGCCTGGACTGGGAACCCTCGCTGACGAACGAGGAAATGCTATGGAAATCGTATCAGTACTACCGTGACAACCGGACCGAGATCATGTCGCGAAAGAGCGTATCCGCGCATCGGCAGGCAGCCAGAATGGGGGTCATTCGATTGCTGAAGTGGATCAGCTAACGCTTCAGGTCGACCGGGGCGCTGGCGCCCCGGTCCGGTGCGGCTGCGGCGAGCAGGGTCGAATCAGTGCACCACCCTCCCGAACCCGAACTCGCCATTGGTGAACTCCACCGGGATCACGTCCTTCGGACCGAATTTTCCCTCGAGCACCAGTCGCGCGATCGGGTTCTCGATGTTCTGCTGGATCGCGCGCTTGAGCGGCCGCGCTCCGTAGACCGGATCGAAGCCGACCTTCGCGATCTCGGCCAGCGCCGCGTCGCTCACCGTGAGGGCGATTTCCTGCGCGGCGAGGCGCTTCTCCAGCAGCCCGATCTGGATCTTCGCGATCGACCGGATGTGATCGGTCGCGAGCGCGTGGAACACGACGATCTCGTCGATCCGGTTGATGAACTCCGGGCGGAACGACTTCTTCACCTCTTCGAGCACGGCGCTCTTGATCGCCGCGTGATCGGCGGTGCGCGGGTCCGAGGACAGGCGCTGGATCTCGTGGCTGCCGATGTTCGAGGTCATCACGATCACGGTGTTCTTGAAGTCCACCGTGCGGCCCTGCCCGTCGGTCATGCGCCCGTCGTCGAGGACCTGCAGCAGCACGTTGAACACGTCCGGGTGCGCCTTCTCGATCTCGTCGAACAGGATGACGCTGTAGGGCTTGCGGCGCACGGCCTCGGTCAGATAGCCGCCTTCCTCGTAGCCCACGTACCCCGGCGGGGCGCCGATCAGTCGCGCCACCGAGTGCTTCTCCATGAACTCGCTCATGTCGATGCGCACGATGTGTTCCTCGGAGTCGAACAGGAACGACGCCAGCGTCTTGCACAGCTCGGTCTTGCCCACTCCGGTGGGGCCCAGGAACAGGAACGACCCGTAGGGCCTGTTCGGGTCCGACAGCCCGGCACGCGAGCGCCGGATCGCGTCGGACACCAGCCGCACCGCCTCGTCCTGGCCGATCACGCGTTCGTGCAGCTTGTCTTCCATGCTGAGCAGCTTGTCGCGCTCGCCCTGCATCATCTTGCTCACCGGAATTCCGGTGGCGCGCGAGACCACTTCGGCGATTTCCTCCGCGCCGACGTGGGTTCGCAGCAGTCGCGGCTTGCCGCCCTCGCCCGCCGACGCGCCGGTTTCGGCGTCGCTCGCCGCTTTCAGCTTTCCTTCGAGCTCGGGCAGCCTGCCGTACTGGATCTCGGCGAGCTTGTCGAATTGCCCCTTTCTCTGGAATTCCGCCATCTGCGCGCGCAGCTTGTCGATGTCGGCCTTGATTTGCGCCGACCCCTGCACCACCGCCTTCTCGGCGCGCAGGATCTCGTCGAAGTCGGCGTATTCCCTTTCCAGCCGCGTGATCTCTGACTCGATCAGCTCGAGGCGCTTGCGCGAGCCCTCGTCGGATTCTTTCTTCATCGCCTCGCGCTCGATCTTGAGCTGGATCAGGCGCCGGTCGAGCTTGTCCATCACCTCGGGCTTGGAGTCGATCTCCATCTTGATGCGCGAGGCGGCCTCGTCGATCAGGTCGATCGCCTTGTCCGGCAGGAACCGGTCGGTGATGTAGCGGTGCGAGAGCTCGGCCGCGGCGATGATCGCCGGGTCGGTGATCTCGACGCCGTGGTGCAACTCGTAGCGCTCCTGAAGGCCGCGCAGGATCGCGATCGTGCTCTCCACGCTCGGCTCGTCGACCAGCACCTTCTGGAATCGGCGCTCGAGCGCTGCGTCCTTCTCGACGTACTTGCGGTACTCGTCGAGCGTGGTGGCGCCGATGCAGTGCAGCTCGCCGCGCGCCAGCGCGGGCTTGAGCATGTTGCCGGCGTCGATCGCGCCCTCGGCCTTGCCGGCGCCGACCATCGTGTGCAGCTCGTCGATGAAGAGGATGATGCGGCCCTCGTCCTGCGACACCTCCTTCAGCACGGCCTTGAGCCGCTCCTCGAACTCGCCGCGGTACTTGGCGCCGGCCAACAGGCCCGCCATGTCGAGCACCAGCACGCGCTTGTCCTTCAGCGTATCGGGCACCTCGCCATTGACGATTCGCTGCGCCAGGCCTTCGACGATGGCGGTCTTGCCGACGCCGGGCTCGCCGATCAGCACCGGGTTGTTCTTGCTGCGCCGCTGCAGCACCTGGATCGCGCGCCGGATCTCGTCGTCGCGGCCGATCACCGGGTCGAGCTTGCCGGCGCGGGCGCGCTCGGTCAGGTCCAGCGTGTATTTCTTGAGCGCTTCGCGCTGGCCCTCGGCCTCGGCCGAGTCGACGCTGCTGCCGCCGCGCACCGCCGCGATCGCCGCCTCGAGCGCCTTGCGCGTCAGGCCGTGGCCGCGGACGATGCCGCCGAGGTCGGTCTTGGCATCGGCCAGCGCGAGCAGGAACATCTCGCTGGCGATGAACTGGTCGCCGCGCTGGGTGGCCTCCTTGTCGGCCTGCTGCAGCAGCGTGACGAGGTCGCGCGACGGCTGGACCGGCTGGCCGCCCTGCACCTGCACGCTCGGCAGCGCCGCGATCGCCGTGTCCATCGCCTGCTTCAGCCCCGCGGTGTTGGCGCCGGCGCGGTCGAGCAGCGCCTTCGGCCCGTCGGGCTGCTGCAGCATCGCCGCCAGCATATGCTGCGGCTCGATGTAGGGGTTGTCGCGCGCGACGGCCAGGCTCTGGGCGTCACCCAGGGCCTGCTGAAAGGCGGTGGTCAGCTTGTCGAAACGCATCGGTGCATCCTCCGTTGCGGGGCATCTGGGGCGGTCGCGGGCGGTTTTCAAGGCCGCCCGCACCGGTGGCGCTCAGAGCCGGTCGCCCAGAAGGTGGTAGTGCCCGGCGTGGAAGAGCAGCGGCGCGGCGGCCGATCCGGCTGCGTGCAGCACGCGGCCGATGAACAGGATGTGGTCGCCCGCGGCCTGATGCAACGTGCGTTCGCACTCGAAGACCGCGGCGGCGCCGGCGAGCACCGGCACCCCGCCGGCGCCGTCATGCCAGTCACCGTGCGCGAAGCGGTCGGCAATCGGTGAGGCGAACCGGTGCGACAGCTCGATCTGCGACGCTGCGAGCACGTTGACGGCGAAGTGCCGGGCCGCGGCGAAGGCCGGCAGGCAGGGGCTGGCCTGGCGCAACGACCACAACACGAGCGGTGGCTCCAGCGACAGCGCGTTGAAGGAATTGGCCGTCAGGCCCACGCGCTGCCCGTCGGCGTCGATGCAGGTCACGATCGTGACCCCGGTGGCGAAGCGGCCCAGGACCTTGCGCAAGGCCAGCGGGTCGGGCTCGCCGCGCGGGCCGGGCGCCGAGGCCGCCACCGCCGGGTCGGCTTCGCCTGCGATCGCCATTGCCCGCCGGGCCGCGGTCACGGTGTCCCGCTGCCTGGCCCGGCATTGGCGGCGCCGATGCCCCAGCGCGCGAGCGCCTCGTCGTCGGCCACCCGGGCGTCGACCCAGCGCGCACCTTCGGCGGTCGTCTCCTTCTTCCAGAACGGCGCCTGCGTCTTCAGGTAGTCGATCAGGAACTCGCAGGCCTGGAAAGCCTGGCCACGGTGCGCCGAGGCGACGACGACGAGGACGATCTGGTCCAGCGGCTGCAGCGGCCCGACGCGGTGGACGACGCGCGCGGCGCGGATGTCGAAACGCCGCATCGCCTCGTCGATCATCGACTCGATCGCGCGCTCGGTCATGCCGGGGTAGTGCTCGAGCTCCATCGTCTCGACGCGGTCGGCGGCCGACGGTGCGGCGCTGCCGTGGCGATCGCGCACGGTGCCGACGAATCCCACGACCGCGCCGACGCCGGCGTCGCCGGCGCGCAGCGACGCGGCCTCGGCCGCGAGGTCGAAATCCGCGGTCTGGATGCGCACGCGTGGCGGGGTCGGCATGCCGTGGACCGGGTCGGTCAGCCGCCGGTTACCGGCGGGAAGAAGGCGACCTCGGCGCCGTCGTGCACCGGGGTCGACTCGTCGCGCATCGTCTGGTCCAGCGCGCAGCGCAGCGCGCGCGGCCGCGCCAGCGCCTGGGCATGCCGGCCGCCACGCGCCGCGAGGTGGTCGCGCAGCGCCCCGAGCGTGGGTGGCTGCGGCGGGTCCG
>JAHDXY010000054.1 GCA_023384005.1 Burkholderiaceae bacterium
TGCGAGGTGATGGCTGTGGCGAAGGCGCGCGAAATCGACCCGGTGGGTTTCGGCGAGTTCGAGCCGCGCGCGTTCATGCCCGGGGGATCGGCGCAGGCAAGGATCGCTGCGATCGCCTGGCTGGCCGATTACACCAGCCACACCGCGAAGACGCACTCGGGCATCTGGCGCGACCTCGCGGTGCGCAAGCGCAAGACCGAGGTCGGCACGCAGATCGGCATCATCACGACGCTGGGCGAGGAAGTTGGCGTTGCGACGCCCGCGCTCGCGCGAATGCTCGAACTGATCGTCGACATCGAGCAGGGGCGTCGCGCGCAGTCTTTCGAAACCTTCGCCGAGCTGATCGCGCTGTGCCGGACGACACCGGATCACGCGTAGCGCTGGTCACCGGCGCCGCGCAGGGCATAGGCGCCGCGGTGGCGCACGCGCTCGCCGCGCGAGGCATGCGCGTACACCTCGCCGACCTCGCGGAGATCCCCGAGGGCAACCGCCCGCCGGGGGCCGTCGCGCACCGCTGCGACCTCGGCGAACGCGAGGCGGTGCGAGCGATGGTGCGCACGATCGAGGCCGCGGGCGACGCGATCGACGTGCTCGTCAACGCCGCCGGCGGCGTGCGCGGACAGGTCGGGCGTCCGATCGAGCAGATCGACGAGGCCTCGTGGCACGCGCTGTTCGCGGCCAACGTCGACAGCGCGTTCTGGCTCGCGCAGGCGGTCGCGCCGGGAATGCAGGCGCGCGGCCACGGACGGATCGTGTTCATCGCCTCGGGCGCCGGGCTGCGGCCCAGCCTCACCGGCATCCAGGGCTACACCGCGGCCAAGCACGCGCTCGTCGGCCTCACGAAACAGCTCTCGCAGGACCTCGGGCGCTTCGGGATCACCTGCAACGCGGTCGCGCCGGGTTTCGTGCGCTCGAACCCGGCCACCGAACGGCAGTGGGAAGCCTACGGCGAAGAGGGGCAGAAGCGCCTGGTCGAATCGATCCACGTGCGCCGGCTCGGCAGCGCCGGGGACATCGCGAACGCGGTGATGTTCTTCGTCGACGAGAAGGCGTCGTGGGTCTGCGGGCAGATACTATCGGTCGACGGCGGGCGTTCGTAGACGCGCGCCGCAGGAGCCACGAACTGAGCACCCCGCCCACCGGCCGCATCCCCGGCCGCCGCTTCCTGCACTCGCCCGGGCCGACGCACATCCCCGACGAAGTGCTCGACGCGATGCATCGCCAGCCGATGGACCTGGCCGACCCGCGCGTGGACCGGACGATCGCGGCCTGCGAATCGGGGCTGCGCCGCCTGCTGGGCACCAAAGGCGCGGAGGTCTTCATGTACGCGGCCAACGGGCACGGCGCCTGGGAAGTCGCGCTGGTCAACCTGGCCGCACCCGGTCAGTCGGTGCTGGTCGCCGGCACCGGGCACTTCTCGGAATCCTGGGCGGTGCAGGCCGAAGCGCTGGGCATCCGCGTGGTGCGCACGCCGTGGGCCGAAGGGCTGCCGATCGACCCGGTCTCGATCGAGCAGGCGCTGCGCGCCGACACCGCACGCGAGATTCGCGCCGTGTGCGTCGTGCACACCGACACCGCGAGCGGAGTGACCAGCGACCTGGCGGCGATCCGCCGCGCGATCGACGCCAGCGGGCACCCGGCGCTGTACGTCGTCGACGTGGTCGCGTCGCTCGCAGCGGCGCCCTTCGCGATGGACGAACTCGGCGCGAACGTCGCGGTGGGCGCCTCGCAAAAGGGGCTGATGCTGCCGCCCGGGCTGGGATTCGTCGCGGTCGACGAGCGCGCCTTCGAGGTTTCGTCGCGCAACCCCGCCCCGCGCTTTTACTGGGACTGGCGCAGCCGCCGCAGCGAGTTGTCGTACCGCAAGTTCTGCGGCACGCCGCCGCTCAATCTGCTGATGGGACTGGAAGCGGCACTGGGCCTGCTCGCTCGCGAAGGCATCGACGCGGTGCACGCGAGGCATCGACTGCTCGCCGATACCGTGCACGCAGCCGTTCGGGGGTGGAGCGAAGGCGGCGCGATCGGGTTCTTCGCGCGCCAGCCGGAATCGCGCTCGGTTTCGGTGACCGCGATCACGATCCCGGCGGGAAGCGACCCCGACGCGATCCGCGCCTTCGCCCGCGAGCGGATGCAGGTGGCGATCTCGGGAGGGCTGGGGCCGCTCGCCGGGCGGGTGATCCGGATCGGCCACCTGGGCGACATAAACGCGGCGATGGTGCTGGGCTGCCTCGCCGGCGTGCAAGCCACGTTTCACGCGCTCGGCATCGCCTCGGGAGGCGACGGCGTGCGACGCGCGGCGGAGTTCCTCGCCGCCGCGCAGTCCGGGCGCGGCGACTGAGGCCGCGAACGCCCCGGCGCATCGGGCAGTCGCGCGATGCGCCTCACATCGCTCAGCCCCACAGGTCGGCTGTGCCGAGCCTGCCCGCGCGATCAGTTCAGCGTGACTTCGAAGCCGCGCTTGACCGCCGGACGCGCCATCATCGTGTCGTACCAGCGCCGCACGTTCGGGAACTCGGCCAGGTCGACCTTGTGGCGCTCGTGCCGCCAGGCCCAGCCGATGATCGCGAAGTCGGCGATCGAGAGGTTGTCGGCGAAGAAGGCGCGCCCGGCCAGCCTGCGGTCCATCACGCCGTACAGCCTGTGCGTCTCCTTCGAGTAGCGCTCGAGTCCGTAGCGACGATCGGCTTCGTTCTCCAGGCCGAGGTAGTGGTGGACCTGTCCCGGCATCGGGCCGAAGCCGCCCATCTGGAACATCAGCCACTCGAGCACCGGAATGCGCTCGCGCAAATCCTTCGGCAGGAACTTGCCGGTCTTCTCGCCCAGGTACAGCAGGATCGCGCCCGACTCGAACACGCTGATCGGAGCGCCGCCCGGGCCGTCGGGGTCGACGATCGCCGGGATCTTGTTGTTCGGGCTGATCTTCAGGAACGATTCGGCGAACTGCTCGCCCTCGCCGATGTTCACCGTCCTGACCGTGTAGGGCAGGTCCATCTCCTCGAGCGCGACGCTGATCTTGCGTCCGTTCGGGGTGTTCCAGGTGTAGAACTCGATCGCCATCTCGTCTCCTGTGCGCGTGTTGCGGATTCCTTCCGGGCTTCGCTCGTATTGTGCGCGATCGGCGCCGAAGCCGCTCGGTCGCTTCGCGCCGGAGCCGCGCACTGCGGTAGAGTCACGCTGTACATTGGCGCAACACCCGACTGGAAGGAGAGGCAATGGCCAACGAGGGCTATCACGAACCGATCGCCGAACTGAGCGACGCGACGCGCGACATGCACCGCGCGATCGTCTCGCTGATGGAGGAACTGGAGGCGGTGGACTGGTACAACCAGCGCGTCGACGCGTGCAAGGACCCGAAGCTCAAGGCGATCCTCGCGCACAACCGCGACGAGGAGAAAGAGCACGCCGCGATGGTGCTCGAGTGGATCAGGCGCAACGACCCGAGCTTCTCGAAGGAACTCAAGGACTACCTGTTCACGAAGAAGCCGATCGCGCACGAGTAGGCGCGAGCAGTTCCTCGGGCACTTCGGTCTCGTCCCAGAAACCGATCAGGATCCCTTTCCTGAGCGAGGCGCCGCTGCGCGCTCGGATCTGCCGGTCCGAGATCGTCGTGCGTTGCGACTGGCGTCGCGCCCAGCGGTTGAGCGCGTCGAACAGGCGCGCGCACTCGGCCGCGCAGCCAGGATCGGCGCCGCGATCGAGCAGCTCTCCCGGGTCGTCGACCAGGTCGAACAGCATCGGCCGGAAGCCTTCGGCGTACACGTACTTCCAGCGCGCGTCGGTGACCATGAACAGGCGCGCGTCCATCGGCGCGACACCCAGCGCCGTCGCCGCGGGCAGCATCGAATAGTCGTACTCGCTGATCGCGTACCGGCGCCATGCCTGCGGCTCGCGCTGGTGCATCAGCGCCTGCAGCGCGCGCCCTTCGAGCTGGTGCGGGCGCGCCGCCCCGCCCAGGAATTCGACGAAGGTGGGAGCGAGGTCGATCGACTCGACCAGCGCGTCGCTCACGCTGCCACGCGTGAGATCGGCGCGCGCGTCCGGGTCGACGACGATCAACGGAATGCGCACCGATGCGTCGTGGAACAGGTCCTTCTCGCCCAGCCAGTGGTCGCCGAGATAGTCGCCGTGGTCGGAGGTGAACACGATCATCGTTTCGTCGAGCAGCCGGCGCTGCTCCAGGAAACGCATCAGCACGCCGATCTGGTCGTCGATCTGCCCGATCAGCCCCATGTACGCCGGTATCACCGCCGCACGCACCTCGTCGCGCGAAAACGCGCGCCCGACGCGATGCTTCATGAACTCGCGATACACCGGATGCGGGTCGCGGCGTTCGTCCTCGCTGCGCACCGCGGGTACGACGTCTTCGGGACCGTAGATCGCATGATAGGGCGCCGGTGCGATGTAGGGCCAATGCGGCTTGATGTACGAAAGGTGCAGGCACCACGGCGCCTCGCCCGCTTCGGCAATGAACTGCATCGCGCGCCGCGTCATGTACGGCGTCTCCGAGTGCTCCTCGGGCACCCGCGCCGGCACGCGCGCGTTGCGCAGCAGCCAGCCCGAGAGCAGGCGCCCGGCCTCGTCCTCGCCGGAGTTGGCCCAGTCGTCCCAGGGCGACTCGCCGCCGAATCCCAGTTCGCGCAGGTACCGCTCGTATCGCGGCGCGCGCGGGTCGTACTTTCCGTCGGGGCCCGATCCGTGCAAGCCGTCGTCGGCCTCGTAGGGCTCGAAGCCGCACTGCGCGACTCGGGTTCCGATCACCGAGTTCGGGTCGATCCCCAGCATGGCCATGCCTTCGAGATCGGCCGTCATGTGGGTCTTGCCCACCAGCGCGGTGCGCACGCCAAGCGGTCGCAGGTGATCGCCCAGCGTCATCTCGCCCACCTTGAGCGGAAAGCCGTTCCACGACGCGCCGTGCGATTGCACGTAGCGCCCGGTGTAGAAACTCATCCGCGACGATCCGCACACAGGCGATTGGCAGTACGCGCGCGAGAACCGCAGGCCACGCGCCGCGAGCGCGTCGATGTTCGGCGTGCGCAGCGTCGGGTGCCCGGCGCACGACAGGTAGTCCCAGCGCAGCTGGTCGCACATGATGAACAGGATGTTGCGCGCCATTGCGCCGCGCCTTCGAACGCCGCGCGTGCGCGCTACTGCTGGATGCCCGAGGCCTTGACCACGGGCTCCCACTTCGCGCGATACGCCTCGAGCATCTTCGCGGTCTGCTGCTGCGAGCTCGCCACCGGCACCATGTTCGCCGCGCGAAACCTGGACTGCACGGCCGGGTCCTTCATCACCTTCTCGATCGCCCTGGCCAGGCGCGCGATCCGCTCGGGCGGCATCGACGCCGGCGCGAACAGCACGTTCCATCCGTCGGCGACCACGTCGACGCCGGATTCCCTGAGGGTCGGAAGGTTGCTGGTGTCGGTCGAGCGTTTGGCCGCACCGACCGAGAGAATGCGCAGCTTGCCGCCCTCGTGCTGCGCCAGCATCGAGTCGAGCGTGTCGACCCCCACCGGCACCTGGCCGCCGATCAGGTCGGTGATCGCGGGCGCCGAGCCGCGGTAGCCGATCACCTGCGCCTTCACGCCGGCCTTCTCGGCGATCATCAGCGCAAAGAAATGCGGCAGGCTTCCGGTGGCCGGCACCGCGAAGTTCGCCTGCTCGGGATTGGCCCTGAGCCAGGCGAGCAGGTGCCGGAACTCGCGCACCGGCACCGCCGCTCCGACCGCAACCGCGAAGTCGTACTGGGTCACCTGCGAGACGGGAACGAAGTCCTTGTACTGGTCGTAGCCGACGTTGGAGAACACCAGCGGCGCGACGACGTTGATCGCCGGATTGCCCATCATCAGCACGTTCTGCCCGGGCGGCGTCGCCTTGACCTGCTGCGCCGACAGGCGCCCGCCGGCGCCGGTCTTGTTCTCGACGATCACGGTGGTCCCGAGTTCGACCCGCAACGCGTCGGCCACCAGCCGGGCCGCGCGATCGGACGCCCCTCCGGGCGCGTAACCGACGACGATCTTCAGCCCGCCCTCGAGCGGCTGCGCCGCCGCCGGCGACGCGAACACGAGTGCCACGCACAGCGTGGCCATTAGCCTGGAGAACATCGCCCCTCCCATAGGGTTCTGGAGTATTGGTTCCGCGCGTCCGAACCAGTGCGCGCATTGACGCCAAGCTTAGTGGATCGACACCGGGGCGGCAATCGCGTCCACGCGCTGGCGTGCCCACGTGCCGCCCTGCGCCGCCGGCTCAGCCGGCGCTACACTCGCGGCAGCGGACCGCCCGCGTCGCGGGGAACTCTGATGATCCGCGCGTTTCGCCACCCGTCAAGGACGAGAAGATGAAAGCGGACGAGCCGTTCAAGCTCACCTATTCGACGATGTTCGATCCGCCCGCGGCGCTGCACGAGCGCTTCGACGCGGCGCTGCTCGACGCGCGAGGCCTCGCGGGCCGCGAGTTGCCGATGTGGATCGACGGGCGCGAGCGCCTCGCAGACCAATCGTTCGACGTGCGATCGCCGATCGACCGCGACCTCGTCCTCGCGCGCTTCCCGCGCGGCGGCGCGCACGAGGCGAGCGACGCGATCGCCGCGGCGCAACGCGCCTACCCGCGCTGGTCAGCGACGCCCTGGCGCGAGCGCGTGCAACTGCTGCGGCGCGCGGCCGCGCTGATCGAGGAACGTGTCTACCTGATCTCGGCCGCGGCGCACGCGCAGGCTCACGTCGTCGACCGCGACGAAACCGCGAAACTCCTTGACCAGGCCCTGCGTCTCGAGAACGAATTCGCCGCTCATCGCGCCCCGTCGCCCGGATCGGGCTGCGCAACCTTCCACTGATGCTTGCACTTCGGGCAGCGCGCGTCGAAGGTCGCGGCCACCGTGCGGTCGCAGCGAAAGCCGTAGTGATTGCACGCCGGGCAATTCGCCTGCCCGCCGATGAAGTCCGCCCGCATCATGATCCACGCGTAGCGCCGCCAGGAGAACCACGCCGCTAGCAACGCGCCGCCGATCAGCAGCGCGTCGAAGGCGAAGTCGCCCGCGCCGCCCTCGCGCGAGAGCAGCTCCATCCCGGCCGCGACCAGGATGATCGCGACGAAACAGGCCACGAGCCAGGCGTGGCTCTCGACGAGCTGGCGCTCGTACCAGCGTCGAAACCCGATCTTGCTGATCGCGTTGGCCGGAGCGGACATCGCAAGCGACTCCCCGAAGGTTGGCCACCAGGGGTCGCCGCGACTGCGCGCGGCCACCGCCCGCTCAGTGATTATCGCGCGGAATTCCTTGCGTTGCGTCAATCCGCTGGTAGTTGATCGCGAAATCGAGGCAGCCGCCGTCCTGGAGCTGGGTCACGTGGCGGCGGTAGAGCTCCTGCCAGGGCGTCTGGTTCACCAGCGCCGGAGGCTTCCAGGCGACGCGGCGCCGGATCAGCTCTTCTTCGTCGATCAGGATGTCGGCGCGCCGGTGGCTGAGGTCGATGCGAACCCGGTCGCCGGTCTCGAGCAGCGCCATCCCGCCGCCCACCGCGGCCTCGGGCGAGGCGTTGAGTATCGACGGACTGCCGGAGGTCCCGGACTGTCGCCCGTCGCCCACGCAAGGCAGCAGGGTGATGCCCTGGCGCACCAGTTCGTCGGGCGGCAGCATGTTCACCACCTCGGCGGCGCCCGGATAGCCGACCGGACCGACGTGGCGAATGAACAGGATGCACTCGGCGTCGATGCCCAGCGCCGGGTCGTTCACGCGTGCGTGGTAGTCCTCGGGACCCTCGAACACGATCGCGCGGCCCTCGAAGGCCCCGGGATCGCCCTCGCGCTCGAGGTAGCGCTTGCGGAACTCGGCCGAGATCACCGAGGTCTTCATCACCGCCGAGTCGAACAGGTTGCCTGTGAGCACGGCGAAGCCGGCCTCGGGCAGAAGCGGGTGCTCGTAGGCGCGGATCACTTCGCGATCCGACGCCAGCGTGTGCGCGTAGACCTCGCCCACCGTGCGTCCCGAGACGGTCAGCGCGCCCTCGTGCAGCTTGCCCGCGCGAAGCAGTTCGTGCATCACCGCGGCAACGCCGCCGGCGCGATGGAACTCCTCGCCGAGGAAGCGCCCGGCGGGCATCAGGTCGACCAGCAGCGGGATCGCGTAGCCGATCCGGTCCCAGTCGCCGATCTCGAGCGCGACGCCCATGTGCCGCGCGATCGCGGTGACGTGCGGCGGGCAGTTGGTCGACGCCCCGATCGCGCTCGCCGCAACGATCGTGTTCTCGAAGGCCTCGCGCGTCATGACCCGCGACGGGCGCAGGTCCTCGCGAACCATCTCGACGATCCGCCGCCCGGTCGCGTAGGCCATCTGCCCGCGTTCGCGATACGGCGCCGGAATCGACGCGCAGCCCGGAAGCGACATCCCGAGGCTCTCAGCGAGGCTGTTCATCGACAGCGCGGTGCCCATCGTGTTGCAGTGCCCGGCCGAGGGCGCGCCCGAGGCCACCATCTTCAGGAACTCGTCGTAGTCGATGCGCCCGGCCGCCAGTTCCTGGCGCGCGAACCAGACGATCGTCCCGGAGCCCGACAGACCGCCGCCGTAGTAGCCGTTGAGCATCGGCCCGCCCGAGAGCACGATCGCGGGGATGTCGACGGTGGCAGCGCCCATCAGCATCGCCGGAGTGGTCTTGTCGCAACCGGTGGTGAGCACGACGCCGTCGAGCGGATAGCCGTAGAGCACTTCGACCAGCGTCAGGTAGGCGAGGTTGCGATCGAGCGCCGCGGTCGGGCGCTTCCCGGTCTCCTGGATCGGGTGCACCGGGAACTCGATCGGAATGCCGCCCGCGTCGCGGATCCCGTCGCGCACGCGCGAGGCGAGCTCGATGTGGTGGCGGTTGCACGGCGAGAGGTCGCTGCCGGTTTGCGCGATGCCGATCACCGGCTTGGCGCTGTCGCGCAGCTCTTCGAGCGTGAGACCGAAGTTCAGATAGCGCTCGAGGTAGAGCGCGGTCATCCCGGGGTTGTCCGGATTGTCGAACCACTGCCGCGAACGCAACCCCGGGGGCCTGCTCTTCGGGTTGCCGTCGCCCGCACCTCCGCTTCCCGAACCGCTTCCCGAACCGCTTCCCGAACCGCTTCCAGCACCCATCTCACCGTCCTCCTTCGCGCCAGTTCACCGGAGCCCGGGCCACGCAGCGAACGCGCCAGTGTATCAATCGCCGGGCTGCGATCGGTTACGCTACGCAACACCCGCATTCCGGAATCCGCTCGAGACTGTGGAAGCAATCCCCCTCTGGGCGCATGTGATCGCCCTGTTCCTGCTGCTGCTCGCGTCGGCCTTCTTCTCGATCGCCGAGACGAGCATGATGGCGCTCAATCGCTACCGGCTGGGACACCTCGTTCGACAGGGCAAGCGCGGCGCGCGACTCGCCGCGGACCTGCTGCGCAATACCGAGAAGCTGCTGGGCACTATCCTGCTCGGCAACAACCTGGTCAACACCGCGCTCACCGCGATGGTCACCGCGCTTGCGATCCGCCAGTTCGGCAACAGCGACAAGACGATCCTGATCGCGACCGCCGCCGTGGCGTTCCTGATCATCGTGTTCTGCGAGATCACGCCCAAGGTCGTCGGGGCGACCTTTCCGGAGCGCGTCGCGCTGCCGGCGGTGTTCGTGCTTCGCCCGCTGATGCGCGTGAGCGCGCCGGCGGTGTGGTTCGTCAACCTGATCGCCGGGCGCCTTCTCAGGGCCTTTGGAGTGCGCCCGGGCGAGGCCTCGCAAGCGCGTTTGTCGGCGGAGGAGCTGCGCACGATCGTGCTCGAATCAGGCGGATTCATGCCGCAAAAGCACCGATCGATCGTGCTCAACCTGTTCGACCTGGAGTCGATCACGGTCGACGACGTGATGATCCCGCGCAACCGGATCGAATCGCTGGACATCGCCGGATCGCAGGAATCGATTCGCGAGCAGCTCGCGACCTGCTATCACAACAAGCTGCTGGTCCACGAGGGCGACGCCGACCGCGCGGTCGGCGTGCTGCACGTGCGCCGCGCGCTCGCGCTGCTCTCGCGCGACGCCTTCGAAGTCGACGAGATCCGCGAGCTGCTGAGCGATCTCTACTACGTCCCGAGCGGCACGCCGGTGTTCACCCAGCTGCAGTACTTCCAGGAGAACCGCCAGCGCCTCGCGCTGGTGGTCGACGAGTACGGCGAGATGCAGGGCCTGGTCACGCTCGAGGACATCATCGAGGAGATCATCGGCGAGTTCACGACCACCGCCCCGGGCGGCGTCGAGGCGCTCGCCTGGAGCGCGACCGGCGAGGTCACCCTCGAAGGGTCGGTGCTGCTGCGCGAACTGAACCGCCGCCTGGGCACGCAATTCCCGCTCGACGGGCCGCGCACGCTCACGGGGCTCGTGCTCGAGACGCTGCAGGATCTGCCCGAGGGCGAGGTGAGCGTGCGCTTCGGTGACGTCGCGATCGAGGTCGTCCAGATCCAGGACCGCACGATCCGAAGCGTTCGCGTGCGCCGCCTGGTCGACCCCGAGCGGCCGGAGCGCCCGGTCGTGACGTCGAAGTCGTGACGTAAATCGCACCGCGGGCGCCGTTCGTCGCCCCGGAGTCCGCCACTCGTCGCAGGCGGCCGATAGCCCTGTTTGCCGCTTGCTGCGCTAGTCGCATCATGGGCGGCACCACACCAGGGAACCTCGAAAGAACCACAACGATGGCCGTTGCGACGCTACCGACGCAGCCGACCGAGCACACCGTGCTCGCCGGACTCGCGCGCGCGCTCGTCCAGCACCAGGTCCTTCGCCCCGACCAGGCAGTGGCGATCCAGAAGCGCGCCGATGCCTCGCAACACCGTTTCATCGACGAGCTGATCGCCAGCGGACCGGTCAACGCTGCCCAGCTCGCGCGCTTCGCCGCCGAGACCTTCGGCCACCCGATGCTCGACCTGGCTTCGGTCGACTTCGCGCACCTGCCCTCGGACCTGATCGACCGCAAGCTCGCCGCCGAGACCCGGGTGGTGGCGCTGGGCAAGCGCGGCACCCGGATCTCGGTCGCGATCTCGGACCCGACCGATCTGCAGACGCTCGACCGCATCAAGTTCCAGACCGAATCGCAGATCGACCCGATCGTGGTCGAACACGACAAGCTGGTGAAGCTGGTCGACAGGCTCGGAAGGAGCGCCAGCGACCAGCTCGCCGCGCTGGTCGACGACGACCTCGAAATCGACATGAGCGGCGAGGACACGCAGACCTCGGTCGAGGCGAACACCGAAGTCGACGACGCGCCGGTCGTGAAGTTCCTCCAGAAGGTGCTGATCGACGCGATCAACGCCGGCGCTTCCGACCTGCACTTCGAACCCTACGAGAAGTTCTACCGGATCCGGATGCGCGTGGACGGCGAACTGCGCGACTTCGCGCAGCCCCCGCTCGCGATCAAGGAGAAGCTCGCTTCACGCATCAAGGTGATCTCGCGGCTCGACATCTCGGAGAAGCGCATTCCGCAGGACGGGCGGATGAAGCTGGTGCTCGGTCCGACCCGCGCGATCGACTTCCGCGTCTCGACGCTGCCCACTCTGTTCGGCGAGAAGATCGTGATGCGGATCCTCGATCCGTCCTCGGCCAAGCTCGGCATCGACGCGCTGGGCTACGACCCCGACCAGAAGCAGCTGCTGCTCAACGCGATCCACCGTCCCTACGGAATGATCCTGGTCACCGGGCCGACCGGCTCGGGCAAGACCGTGTCGCTCTACACCTGCCTGAATCTGCTCAACGAACCGGGGATCAACATCTCCACCGCCGAGGATCCGGCCGAGATCAACCTGCCCGGAGTCAACCAGGTCAACGTCAACGACAAGGCCGGGCTGACGTTCGCTGCGGCGCTTCGCTCGTTCCTGCGCCAGGACCCGGACGTGATCATGGTCGGCGAGATCCGCGACCTCGAGACCGCCGACATCTCGATCAAGGCCGCGCAGACCGGACACATGGTGCTCTCGACGCTGCACACCAACGACGCGCCGACCACGCTCACCCGGCTCGCGAACATGGGCGTGCCTTCGTTCAACATCGCTTCGTCGGTGATCCTGATCACCGCGCAACGCCTCGCGCGGCGCCTGTGCACCTGCAAGGTGCCACTGGAGGTGGACGAGGACGCCCTGTTCAAGCTCGGCTTCACCGACGAGGACCTGGGCGGCGACTGGAACGCGTTTCGCCCAGCGGGCTGCGAACGCTGCGGCAGCAGCGGTTACAAGGGTCGGGTCGGCCTGTACCAGGTGATGCCGATCACCGAGGAGATCCAGCGGATCATCCTCGCCAACGGAAACGCGCTGCAGATCGCCGACCAGGCGAGGCTCGAGGGCGTGCGCGACCTGCGCCGCTCGGGCCTGCTCAAGGTCATGCAGGGCGTGACCTCGATCGAGGAAGTGCTCGGCGTGACCAACGAATAGCGCCGCGCAGCGCGACTGACGGAGACGGACCAAGATGGCAAGCATCGCACTCGCAAAGACCCCGGTGCGCGAATTCACCTTCGCCTGGGAAGGGCGCGACCGCTCCGGCAAGACGATCCGCGGCGAGATGCGCGCCGGAGGCGAGGCGGTGGTCAATTCGACGCTGCGCCGCCAGGGCATCCTCGTCACACGGGTGCAGAAGCGCCGCATTCGCAAGGGCGGCAGGATCCGCGAGAAGGACATCGCGCTCTTCACGCGACAGCTCTCGACCATGCTGCGCGCCGGCGTTCCGCTGCTGCAGTCGTTCGACATCGTCGCCAAGGGAAGCGCGAACGCCGCGGTGACCAAGCTGTTCACCGACATTCGCGGCGACGTCGAGACCGGAACCGCGCTTTCGCAGGCGTTTCGCAAGTACCCGCTGTACTTCGACTCCTTGTACTGCAACCTCGTGGGCGCCGGCGAGCAGGCGGGGATCCTAGACGACCTGCTCGACCGGCTGGCGACCTACAAGGAAAAGATGCAGGCGATCCGCGGCCAGATCAAGTCGGCACTCTTCTATCCGAGCGCGGTGCTCACGGTGGCCGCGCTCGTGGTCACCGTGATCATGCTGTTCGTCGTGCCCGCGTTCAAGCAGGTGTTCGAGAGCTTCGGCGCCGGGCTCCCCGCCCCGACGCAGATCGTGATCGCGATCTCCGACTTCTTCGTCGATTACTGGTACCTGGTCTTCGGCTCGATCGGCGCGGTGGGCTACTTCCTGTTGCAGGCCTGGAGGCGTTCGCCTAAAGTCCAGATGGCGGTGGACCGCGCGCTGCTCAGGGCGCCGATCTTCGGGCCGATCGTTCGCAAGGCCACGATCGCGCGCTGGCTGCGCACCCTGTCGACGATGTTCGCCGCGGGCGTGCCGCTGGTCGAGGCGCTCGACTCGGTCGGTGGCGCGTCGGGCAACTACGTCTATCTGATGGCGACGAAGAAGATCCAGCAGGAAGTGTCCACCGGGACGAGCCTCACCGTGGCGATGCAAAATGCCGACGTGTTCCCGAACATGGTGCTGCAGATGTCGGCGATCGGCGAGGAGTCCGGCTCGCTCGACGCGATGCTCTCGCGCGCCGCCGACGTGTTCGAACGCGAGGTCGACGAGGCGGTCGCGAGCCTGTCGAGCCTGCTCGAGCCGCT
Organism: Burkholderiaceae bacterium; assembly: GCA_023384005.1. Taxonomy (GTDB): domain Bacteria; phylum Pseudomonadota; class Gammaproteobacteria; order Burkholderiales; family Burkholderiaceae_E; genus Quisquiliibacterium. The sequence continues at coordinate 13,577 of JAHDXY010000054.1, forward strand.
GATCATGGTCATCCTGGGGGTCGTGATCGGCGGGCTGGTGGTCGCGATGTACCTGCCGATCTTCAAGCTCGGCCAGGTGGTCTGAGCGCCCGCAGGGCAGGCCAACGATGCAGGGCCTGTCGGTATTCGCCGAGTCGGCGCCGCTGGCGATCGGCTCGGCGCTGCTGCTCGGCGTGCTGATCGGCAGCTTCCTGAACGTGGTCATCGCGCGGCTGCCGCGGATGATGGAGCTCGAGTGGCAGGACCAGGCCGACGAGCTGCGCGGCGACGCGCCGGCCGAGCGCGAACGCTTCAACCTGGTCACGCCGCGCTCGCGCTGCCCCGATTGCGGACACGCGATCGGCGCGCTCGAGAACATCCCGATCCTGAGCTGGGTGGTGCTGCGCGGGCGCTGCTCGTCGTGCGGCAAAGCGATCTCCGCACGCTACCCGATCGTAGAGGCCCTGAGCGGCGCGCTGTGCGCGCTCGCGGTGTGGCGATACGGTGCGAGCGCCGCGGGGGTCGCCGCGATGGTGCTCAGCCTCTACCTGATCGCGCTCACCTTCATCGACCTCGACACGCAGCTTCTTCCCGACAGCATGACGATCCCGCTGCTGTGGCTCGGGCTCGGGCTCAATCTCTGGGGCGTGTTCGCCACGCTGCAGTCCGCGGTGATCGGCGCGATCGCCGGCTACCTGCTGCTCTGGTCGGTCTACTGGCTGTTCCGGATCGCCACCGGCAAGGAAGGGATGGGCTACGGTGACTTCAAGCTGCTCGCCGCGCTCGGCGCCTGGTTCGGGTGGCAGCTGCTGCCCGCGATCATCCTGCTCGCCTCGGTGGTCGGCGCGACGGTCGGGATCGCACTGATCCTGTTCCGCCGCCACGGGCGCGACGTGCCGATCCCCTTCGGGCCCTACCTCGCCGGAGCGGGCCTGCTCGCGCTGTACCTGGGCAAACCGCTCTCGGGCCTGTTCGGACTGGCCTGAGCGCGGCTCGGCGCCGCGCGCGCGGCGTCGTGCGCCGGTTGGTTGCCGCCGGCCCGGATCGGCCCGCGCCTGCTATCGTCGTGCCCACGATGGAACTGAGCAAACGACCTGCGCTGCTCGTCGGACTCACCGGCGGGATCGGCAGCGGAAAGAGCACGGTGGCCGACCTGTTCGGCGCGCTCGGCGTCGTGCTGATCGACACCGACCTGATCGCGCACGCGCTGACCGCCCCCGGGGGAGAGGCGATCGAGGCGATCCGCGCGGGCTTTGGCACGGACGCGATCGCGCCCGACGGCAGCCTCGACCGGGCGGCGATGCGCGCGCGCGCGTTCGGCGACCCGAAGGCGCGGCGCAAGCTCGAGGCGATCCTGCACCCGATGATCCGCGAGCGCGTCGCGCGCGCGATCGAGGACGCGGCGCCGGCGCGCTATGCGATCGTGGTCGTGCCGCTGCTGGTCGAATCGGGCAACTGGCGCTCGTGGCTCGACCGTGTCCTGGTCGTCGACTGCCCGGTCGAGGTGCAGGTCGCGCGCGTCATCGAGCGCAGCGGGCTGGCGCGCGAACAGGTCGTCGAGATCCTCGCGGCACAGGCGTCGCGCGAGGCGCGCGTGGCAGTGGCCGACGACGTGATCGACAACGGCGGGACACGCGAAGGGCTGCGCGAGCGCGTCGCGCAACTGCACCGGCACTACATCGCGCTCGCACGCTGATGCGCGACACCAGATGAGGTTTGTCATCCGATACGCTTTGCTTCAAAATGCCAGCGCCACGCTTGAGTGGCTGCCCGACTGGGAACCGTCGGATTGATCCTCTACGAATATCCTCTGAACGAACGCATCCGGACTCTGTTGCGGCTGGAGGATCTGTTCGAACGCCTCGATGTCTTTGCCCGGCGTGAGCATCCGCTGGACCACCACGTCGCACTCACGACGCTGTTCGACGTGCTCGAGATCGCCGCGCGCGCCGACCTCAAGTCGGACCTGCTGCAGGAGCTCGACCGCCAGCGCCAGACGCTCTCGCAGTACCGCAACAATCCGAACGTCTCGAGCGCCGCGCTCGAGGGGATCCTCGGACAGATCGAAGCGGCGCACGCGCGCCTGAGCGCGCTCACCGGCAAGACCGGGCAGCATATGCGCGACAACGAGTGGCTGATGAGCATCCGCAGCCGCACGATCATCGCCGGAGGCGCCTGCGAATTCGACCTCCCCTCGTACTACGCCTGGCAGCACCGGCTGCCCGAAGTGCGAAGGCGCGATATCGGCAACTGGGCCGCGCCGTTCAAGCCGCTGCACGACAGCCTCGCGATCGTGCTCAAACTGCTGCGCGAGAGCGCGCAGCGCAGCACGCTCACCGCGCCGCAAGGGGGTTACCAGCAGCAGCTCGGCGGGCGCACCTACCAGATGGTCCAGCTTCGCCTCGACCCCGCGCTCGGCGCGATCCCGGAGATCAGCGCCAACAAGTACCTGCTGTGGATCCGCTTCACGTCGCAGGACGGAGACATGCGCCCCAAGCCCTTCGAGGGCGGCGTGGAATTCGAACTGGACCTGTGCAACCTCTGAGACCCGGCACGCTGGGGCTGCGCACATGACGGCACGCGTGGCACCGACGGTCGAATGCCCGCGATGCCGGCGCGCGACTGTGTTCGACGCGACCAATCGCTGGCGCCCGTTCTGCTCGCAGCGCTGCAAGGCGATCGACCTCGGCGCGTGGGCGAGCGGCGCCTATGTGGTCGCGGGCGCCCCCACCGGCGAGGCACCGGAACAGGTCGAATCGCCCGCTGCGGACGACCGGAGCTGAGCGCCGCCGGGTTGCCGGCACGCGGGCGACAGCACGACGCCGTGCGCGCCGCCGCGCCGGGCCGCGTCGATCAGGCGCGCGGCGGCGACGCTCCCGGCGGTCGCCGCGCTCTTCGGCGGCCGACCGTCGCCCAGGGTTGCCGCCCCGTTGCCGCCTGGCGCGAGGCCTTCGCCCCCGACCGCGATACCCGGCTCGCCGATGAACAGCGCGAGCCCCGTCGACGACGCGCACTCGCGCGCGAGTGCGCCCGAGACGATCGCGAAGTCGGCGCCGATGCCGGCGGCGTGCACGAGGTCGGCAGCGGTTTCGCAGCGCGCCGCGACCATCGTCGCCTCGGGCCGTCGCGCACCCGCGCGCAGGCTGCGCGCGGCGAGCCCGACGCCGTCGGCGGCGCGCGCGAACGACGCCGGGTGCGCGTCGCCCACCAGCACCGGGCATCGCGCGGCGCGCGCCAGCGCGCGTGTGCGGTAGAACAGCGCGGCAAAGCGGTCGGGATCCATTCCCGGCGCATCGAGCAGCACGGTGGCACGCATCTGCAGCGCCTGACGCAGCGCCGACGGATCGGTATCGGCGCCCGGGAATTCGACGCACAGCGGCGCGAGCCGCAGCCAGCCGAACACCGGGACGGTGGCCGGCAGCAGCGGCGCGCACTCGACGCGCGTGTCGCTGCGCACCCAGGCGAATGCCTGCCCCTCGCGCGCACGCGGTTCCCCGGCGTAATCGAACACGCGCCTGAAGTGCAGCCGCACTCTCGCGTGCGGATAGCTGAACTCGCGCACGACCCACGGAAACGAGGCAGGCACCTCGAGTCCCAGTTCCTCGTCCAGTTCGCGCGCGAGCGCCTGCGCGATCGTCTCGCCGGGCTCGACCTTTCCTCCTGGGAACTCCCACCACCCCGCATAGGGCTTGCCGGCGACGCGCTGGCCCAGCAGCACCGAGCCGTCGGCCCGACTCACGACGCCGACCGCGACGTCGATCGCGGCGCCGGCCGCAGGGTCGCGCCCGGTCATCGGGAGCGGATCTTGCGCGCGCTCGCCTTGCCGGAGCCCGCGCCGACCGCCTTGCCCGCTCCGGCCGCCTTGCCCGCTCCGACCGCCTTGCCCGCGCCAGCGGCCGCGGCGCGTTGCGCGATCGCGTGCTGGCCGGCCCAGTCCTTCGCGAATTGCCAGGCGACGCGCCCGGAACGCGACCCGCGTTCGAGCGCGAAGCGCAGCGCGTCGGCGCGCGCCTCGTCGACCTCGCGTTCGCCGCAGCCGTAGCTGGCGAGCCAGTGCGCGACGATCGCCAGGTAGTCGTCCTGGCGAAACGGGTAGAACGACACCCACAGCCCGAAGCGCTCCGACAGCGAGACCTTCTCCTCGACCCGCTCGCCCGGGTGGATCTCCCCGTCGGCCTGATGCCTCGCCTCGAGATTCTCCGCCATGTACTCGGGCATCAGGTGGCGGCGATTTGAGGTGGCATAGATCAGCAGGTTGTCGGACTGCGCGGCGACCGAACCGTCGAGCGCGACCTTGAGCGCCTTGTAGCCGGCCTCGCCCTCCTCGAAGGAGAGGTCGTCGCAGAACACGATGAAGCGTTCGGGCCGCGGCGCCACCAGGTCGACGATGTCGGGCAGGTCGACCAGATCGTCCTTGTCTACCTCGATCAGCCTCAGGCCCTTCTTCGCGTAGCTGTTCAGGCAGGCTTTGATCAACGAGGACTTGCCGGTTCCGCGCGATCCGGTGAGCAGCACGTTGTTCGCCGGCAACCCGGCGACGAACTGGCGCGTATTGCGCTCGATCGCCCTCTTCTGGTCGTCGATGTGCTTGAGGTCGGACAGCCGGATCGGCGAGACGTGGTGCACCGGCTGCAGGTAGGCGCGCGTGCCGAATCCGGTGGTGCGCCTGCGCCAGCGAAACGCGAGCGCCGCCTCCCAGTCCGGCGCGGTCGGGGCGGGCAGAAGGGTTTCGACGCGCGCGAGCAGCGCGTCGACCCGTCGCATCAGTTCGTCGTTCATCGTTCGTCGTTCATGAGCGGTAATCGGCGTTGATCGAGACGTAGTCGTGCGACAGGTCGCAGGTCCACACGGTGGTGTGGGCCTGTCCGCGCCCGAGAACCACGCGCACGGTGATCTCGGCCTGCTTCATCACGCGCTGCCCGTCGGCCTCGAGATAGCCCGGGTGGCGCCCGCCCGCGCTCGCCACCTGAACGTCGTCCAGAAAGAGTTCGACCGCGTCGACGTCGAGGTCGTCGATCCCGGCGTAGCCGATCGCGGCGAGGATGCGCCCCAGGTTGGGGTCCGACGCGAAGAACGCGGTCTTCACCAGCGGCGAGTGCGCGATCGCGTACGCGACCGCCGCCGCCTCCGCCGCGGTGCCCGCCTGCTCGACGAGCACGGTGATGAACTTGGTCGCCCCCTCGCCGTCGCGCACGATGGCCTGGGCGAGCTCCACCGCGACCTCGGTAATCAGTCGCTTGAGATCGGCCGCGCCGGGGTCGGTCTCGTTCGCCACGCTCAGCCCGCCGGCACCGGTCGCGATCAGCACGAAGGAGTCGTTGGTCGAGGTGTCGCCGTCGACCGTGACGCGGTTGAAGCTCGCGTCGGCCACCTCGCG